>CAKUCX010000007.1 GCA_934643865.1 uncultured Kiritimatiellota bacterium | reverse complement strand
CCCGATGTCGTCCCCGTGGGCGCGGCGCGCCGGGGACGTCGCGCCCTACCATGGGTGCCATGGTGCGGGGGTGCGGGCATGGCGTGTGCATGGTGCGTGGACATGGTGCGTATGGTGCATGATGGTAGGGGCCGACGTCCCCGGCGGCCCGCGTACACGATGTCGTCCCCGATGTCGTCCCCGTGTGCGCGGCGCGCCGGGGACGTCGCGTCCCTCCCCTAGGCGCGTCAACTTTGAAAGACAATCTCCGTGTCTTCGCGTCTCCGCGCGCTCCGTGTTGACCGGTCGGATGGCGTGGGGCCCTCGCGCGCTCCGTGTTGACCGGCCGGAGGGCGCGGGCTCTTCGCGCGCCGAGCCCGCTTGGACGTCCCGCGCCGAGGGCAGCGGAGCCTTGCATCCTGTCCCGGAATCGCGCGGGGAAAGTCCGGAACGCTTTCCGTGAGGTCTGGAAACATTCTTTGCCCAGTGTCTCTTGGGGCGGGCGGGAAATCGGGATAAGCTGTCCCGAAAAAATCGGGATAAGGGTGCGTACGTCCCCCTCTTGACGGATTTCCATAGAGCGGGTAGAATGAAGGCGGTTTTTAAAGTTATACAACAGAACTGAGGAGGTTGGGCGTGGAGAGAAGGCGCAGGAGCGTGCTGGCGTGCGGGTTCGCGTGCGTGGCGGGGGCGTTGTTCGCGCAGGGCACGGCGTCGGAGACGGCCGGCGTGGAGCAGGCCGTGGGCGTCCATGTGCGCGCCTTTGCGGCGCGGACGGGCACGGCGGCGGGCGCGTACCTTCTGGGCGCGGACGCATGTCTGCGCCTGAATCTCGACGGAAGCCTTCTCCTGGACGAGGGGCTTGTCTACGCGCCGCCGAGCGCGCGCCTGGAGGTCTCGTCGGGCGAGCTGGTGCTGGCGTCTGCCGCAGCCGAGGGCTTTGCGGCGCCGGCGTCCGTCCTCGCGCGCGCGGCAATGTGGCTGGACGCAGGCGTCAACGTCGTCTGCGGGGAGGACGGCACCGTGCGCGAATGGCGCGATGTGCGCGAGGCGGCCGACGCCCCTGCGGCGGACTGCCGTTACACGCGCGCCGTGGCGGACCATTCGTTCGTCGCGGCAAGCCCGGTGCGCCGGACGGTCGGCGCGTCGCCGTCGCTTTTCTTCGGCGGCGCCCAGAGCGGCGTTGCCATGCATTTCTCGCGCGGCGTCGACGCCGAGGGCGTCAGCACGACGAATGAATGCGCCGGCATCGTCCACGCCTTTGTCGCACACGCCGTCTTCACCTCCTACGGCTACGTCCTCGGTGGGGCCCGCAACGCGCCGCACTCCTTCGGCCTCCTGTACGCGGACGCCCGGCCCGACCAGCCCGTGGCGGGGCGTAACCCCGCCGACGCGACCCCTCTTCACATCGCGCGCGTCTACCAGAACGGCGAGCTTGTCGATCCGCAGCACACGTCCGTTCTGACGAACCAGATCTCGATTCAGGAATACGACTTCCCGTTTCCCGGTCGCGCGAGCGCGTTCTACAACGACCGCTTCCTGAACGGCACGATCGACCGCACGGGCGGCGACGATCTCTGCGAGGTCGTCATCTTCACGAACCGCCTGACGGAGGCCGAACGGCTCGCAGTCGGTGCCTATCTGGGCGCACGCCACCTCGGCGCGCGGCACACGGCCCCCGTGCTTGCGGTGGCGCGCGGCGCGGCGGTGCGCGTGCCGACGGCGGCGGGCGAGGAGCGGCTGCTGGCGCGTGTCGCGGGAGAAGGGCGCCTCTGCGTGGACGGGGCGGGGACGCTCACGCTCACGAACGAGGCGGCGGCCGCCTTCGCCGGGACGGTCGCCCTCTCGGCGGGGGAGGCGCGCCTGCGCCTTGGCCCGGCGGTGCCGCTTGCCGTGGCGGCGGGCACGGTCGTGGACGTTTCGGACCAGGAGGTGACGGCGTGCGCCGGCGAGGCACGGGCGTTCGTGAAGACGGGCAACGGCACGGCGGTGATCGCGGGCGTGCCCGACGCGGTCGAACGGTTGACCGTGGCCGGCGGCGTCCTGGCGCTGACGTCCGCCGCGCCGGCGGCCACCGTCGCGACGGGCGGCGTCTTCCAGGTGGCCGTCACGGACCCGTCCTTCGAGCATCTTGGCACGAAGACGTTTGGGCGCATCGACGCGGGCACGCCGGTCCATCGCTATGAAAACGGCATCGAGGTCTATGGCGTCGAGAACTGTTCCGGCGTCTCGTCCTACTGCGGCTACTACAGCCCCCTCGACACGTCGGGCTCGGTGGGGAACGACGTCCCCGTGCCGGACGGCAACTACGCGATGTTTCTGGCGGTCAAGTCGTCGATGAGCATCCCCGTCGTCTTCCCGCGCGACGGCATCTACGAGCTGTCCTTCATGGCCGCGGCGCGCAATGGGAACCGCAAGGGGCAGCAGCACCGCATCCGCCTTGCGCAGGGCGGCGTGACGCAGGAGGTTTCGACGGTGACGACGTGGGATCCCGCCCGCTACCGGCGCTTCGCCTACCTGTGCCCGAAGGTCGCCGCCGGCGAGGCGCGCCTCCTCTTCGAGGGCGTCGTGGAGCCGTGGGCCTGCAACGCCGGTACGCTGTTCGACTGCATCGACCTCCAGTACGTGAAGGATGCCGATGAAGACGAAGAGGTCTTCAAGGTGCCCGGGGGCGATTTCGAGGATGTCCTCTGGCCCGTGATGGCGGATGCGACGCGCACCTACGACCCCGCCCGCCGCTTCTCCTTCGCCAGCAACTGCGTGTTCCAGGCGGTGCGGGGCTGGACGTTCTTCCAGCCGGAGGGCTTCGCGGGTGTCGGGATCCCGGCGGAGATCGGCCTGGCGTTCCCCGCGATGCAGGAGAAGGCGTCCCATCCGTCGCGCTACTGCAACAGCGGCGAGATCCGCTACGGCGAGAACGTGCTGACGCTCGTCTGTGCCGACGCGGACAAGCCGGGGCGCGCGCTCGCCGGGCCGTTCCGCGCGCCCGCCGGCCGCTGGAGGGTGCGGGCCGACGTGGGGTGGTTCGTCTACGCCGATTCGGGAAGCGGCGCCTACTACAACATGCCGGAGGCCGCCGTGCGCGTGCGGGCGAAGGTCGGCGACGGTGCGTTTGCCGACCTGGGGACGC
The DNA here is from genome assembly GCA_934643865.1 of uncultured Kiritimatiellota bacterium. Lineage (GTDB taxonomy): Bacteria > Verrucomicrobiota > Kiritimatiellia > RFP12 > UBA1067 > RUG572. The sequence goes on along the minus strand of CAKUCX010000007.1, from coordinate 78,168 downwards.
TGTCGACGGCGTCCAAGCTCATGACGCCCATGACGACGGACGGCGTCTGCGAACTCGCGTCGGCGGGGGAGGTGACGCTGGAGTTCACGCCGACGCGCGTACATTCCGTTCTCCAGCTCGACCATGTCGTCCTCGTGAGGGAGGCGGCGGCGATGCGGCCCGGAACGGCGCTTGACGTGGACGGCGCCCCGGCGGCGTCGCCCCGCTGGGCGACGGAGGCCTGCGCGGACGAAGGCGGCACGAACAGCGCCGTGCAGAAGTGGTGGCATGGAAACCTGTTTGGCGGCTTCGAGATCTGCCCCGGGCGCACGACGGACGACGCCTACCTGCTCGTCGTCCAGCGCGCGGTGGCGAAGACGCCCGTGGCGTTTCCGGCGGCCGGGACGTATCGCCTCTCCTTCTGGGCGGCGGAGCGCCACGACATGGCGGGACAGGCGCATCGCGGGAAGAATCCGCTGGAGGCGTGGCTCGTCGATGCGCGGGGCGTCACGAACCGCATCGGCTGGACGAAGGTGGAGAACGACCATTGGGTCGAAAGCGCGTTCCTCTTCGAGGTGCCGGAGGCCGGAACGTATACGCTCGGCATTCAAGGCATGACGCGCTTTGCGGCGGACGACCCGAGCAACAACCACGCGGCGCGGCTGGACCGCGTGTCCGTCGCCTACGCGGGCGGGGCGGGCGCGGCCGCGCCGCCGCTGAACGGGGGCCTGCGCATCGCCGTCGAGGAAGGCGCGCTCCTGCGCCTCGACTACATCGGGACGAACCGCGTCGAGGAGGTGCGCATTGCGGGCCGGTCCCATGTGGGCGTCGTCAGCGCGGCGGCGTGCCCCGAGCTCGGCCACGCGCTTTCGGGCGCGGGCGCGCTCTTCGTCCAGCCGCGCGGAACGGTCCTGCTCCTCCGGTGAGGCGCCCTCCTCGGGCGTTCACCGAAAACGACTTTTGCACTTTTGCGCCTTGCCCACCTGAAACGTGTTTGCTATACTTGTAGCCGCACTTCGACAGACGGTCCCATCGTCTATCGGCTAGGACACGGGCTTTTCATGCCTGTAAGATGAGTTCGACTCTCATTGGGACTGCCATTCCGACGCGCCGATGCCCGCCATCGGCGCCGTTTCTTTTTCGGACGGTCGCCGCATTCCCCCGGAAAAGAGCGGACATCACGTTTTTTTGACGGCCATTTAGGGGCGTTCTTTGCACATTGTCCCGGGATTTCTGCTATTCTCTCCACATGCCAGGAAAGGAATGCGGAGATGACGGAACGAGAGGCGCGCATTGCGTTCAACATGATTCCCACGGTCGGTGCCGCGACGGTGGCGCGGCTCGCCGCCGAGGCGGGCGGCAGCGTCGCGGAGGCCTACGCACGCTATCCGCAGAAGCGCGACTGGGAGGGCCGCCAGCCGGATTGGGCGCGCGAACTGGCGCGGGCCGAGAAGATGGGCGTGCGCATCGTCGCGCTGGGCGACGCCGACTACCCGCCGCAGCTGGAGAACATCGCCTCGCCGCCGCTCGCCCTCTACGTGGTGGGCGCGCCGGCCGTCCTGTCCCGTCCGGGCGTCGCGCTCGTGGGGACGCGCGGCGCGACACCCTACGGACGCGACACGGCCGAGCGCCTCGCCTTCGGCCTCGCCCAGCGCGGATGGGTCATCCTTTCGGGCCTCGCGCACGGCATCGACGCGGCGGCGCACCGGGGTGCCTTGGCGGGGGGCGGTGCGACGGTGGGCGTGCTCGGCGGCGCGCTGGACATGTTCTACCCGGCGGAGAACCGCGCGCTCGCCCGCGAGATGGTGGAGAAGGGCGGCTGCGTGGTGAGCGAGTTCCCGTTCGGGCGAAGTCCCGACCCGCAGACCTTCCCCCAGCGCAACCGCATCGTCTCCGGCCTCTCACGCGGCGTCGTCGCGGTGGAATGCCCTCTTCGGAGCGGCACGCTCATCACCTGCGCGCGGGCGCTGGAGCAGTCCCGCGCCGTGATGGCCGTCCCCGGGCGGATCGACTGGAAGACCTCCGCCGGCTGCCTGCACCTCATCCGCGAAGGCGCGCGCATGGTGACGGGCGTGGACGACATCGTCGAGGAACTGACGCCGCTTGGCACGCCCCGTGGCCGCGCATCGGAGGCGAAGCGCCCACCCTCTGCGCGGGCGCGGCGGGCGGAACCGGCCTCCGGCGGCCCTCGCCCGCCAGAAGCCGCGCCGGAGGCGCGGCTCTCCCTTGAGGAGGGGCGGCTCCTGGGGGCAATCCCGGAGGGTGGCACGACGGTGGACGCGCTCGTGCGGGTTCTTGAGGCGGGCGCGGCGCACGTCAGCGCGCTTCTCGTCGCCCTGCGCCTCAAGGGACGCGTGCGCTTCCTCCCGGGGAACCGTGTGGCGGCGGCCCAAAAAAACTCGCTTTCGCGCTAGATTTTCCCTCCCGCTTATCGTAAAATACCTGCTCCACATTGAGAGAAGAGCGGAAAGAACATGAGCAAGAAGCTGTTGATTGTCGAATCGCCTGCAAAGGCGAAGACGATTGCGAAATATCTTGGCGACGCATTCGCCGTCAAATCGTCCGTCGGGCATGTGCGGGATCTCCCCAAAAAGGGGCTTTCGATCAAGATCGCGCCGGTGGCGGGCAAGGCCGACGCCTGGACGTTCACGCCGAGCTACGAGGTCTCCCCCGACAAGAAGAAGGTCGTCGAAGACCTGCGAAAGGCCGCCGCGTCGGCCGACGAGGTCTTCCTCGCGCCCGATCCCGACCGCGAGGGGGAGGCCATCGCCTGGCATCTCGGCGAGGTGCTGGCCGACGTCACGAAGGGCAAGCCCGTCCACCGGGTCTCCTACAACGAAATCACGAAAAGCGCCGTCTGCGCCGCCGTGGCGCATCCCGGCACGCTGAACATGGCGCGCGTCGACGCGCAGCAGGCGCGCCGCATCCTCGACCGCCTCGTGGGCTTCAAGGTGTCGCCGCTCCTGTGGCGGAACCTCCAGTACGGCTACTCGCTCAGCGCGGGGCGCGTGCAGAGCGTCGCGCTGCGCCTCCTCGTCGAGCGCGAGCGCGAGATCGCCGCGTTCAAGCCCGTCGCCTACTGGGTGCTGGGCGTCGAGGCCGCGAAGGGTGCGAAGGAGATGGCCTTCATCGCCAAGCTCGCGCGCCTCGACGGCGAGAAGCCGGACGTGAAGGACCAGGGACAGGCGGCGACCTACGTCGACGACCTGGACGGGGCGTCGCTGCGCGTCGTCTCCGTGAAGACGCAGCCGAAGACGCGCCACCCCTATCCGCCGTTCACGACGTCGACCCTGCAGCAGGCGGCGTCGAGCGTGTGCGGCTTCTCGCCCCACCGCACGATGGCGCTCGCCCAGAAGCTCTACGAGGCCGGCCTCATCACGTACATGCGAACGGACAGCGTGAACGTCGCGACCGTCGCGCGCGAGGCGGCGCGCAGCCAGATCGCGCAGGACTTCGGCGCGGCGTTCGTGCCGGAGAAGCCGAACGTCTATGCGTCCAAGGCCGGCGCGCAGGAGGCGCACGAGGCGATTCGCCCCACGGACGTCGCGAAGCGCCCGGGTACGCTCGACCTCGACGCCTCCTCCGCCAAGCTCTACGACCTCATCTGGCGCCGCTTCCTCGCCTCGCAGATGGCCGACGCGCGCCTCGTGCAGAAGACGGTGGGCATCGAGGCCGAGAAGGACGCGCTGCGCCACTCCTACCTCTTCACCGCCTCCACGACGTCCGTCGCCTTCGAGGGCTTCCTCGCCGTGATGAAGGCGCACGCCCCCAAGAAGGCGAAGGAGAAGGAGGCCGACGACGAGAGCGACGAGGTGAAGGCGCTGCCGCCCCTCGCCGAAGGGGACGCGCTCGTGCCGCTCCGGTGGCTCTCAGACCGCAAGGAGACGAAGCCGCCGGCGCGCTTCAGCGAAGCGTCGCTCGTCAAGGCGCTGGAGGAGAACGGCGTCGGCCGCCCCTCCACCTACGCGCAGACGATCGAGGTGCTCGTCGACCGCCAGTACGCGACGCGCGAGGCGCGCCAGCTCGTGCCCACCCAGCGCGGCATGGACGTGAACGACTGGCTCGTCAAAAAGCTCGAACCCCTCTTCAACGTGGGCTACACGGCCGAGATGGAGGGCGAGCTCGACAAGGTGGAGGAGGGGCGCGTGCGCGGGGACGGCATGCTCTCCGGCTTCTACCGCACGTTCACCGCCTGGCTGGAGGCGGCGAAGGACCCGCCGCCGCCGTCCGACAAGTTCGACCAGCTCTTCGCGCTCCTCGACCAGGTCACGGCGTGGCGTCCCGCCGTGAAGAACGGCAGCCGCGTCTACGACGACCGCGGCTTCGTCGCGTCCGTGCGCAGGCAGCTCGCCGAGAACAAGCTCGCGGTGACGGACCGCCAGCTGCAGGCGCTCGTGAAGCTCGCGATCACGTACCGCGAGCAGATCCCGGACGGCGAGCGCCGGCTCGTGGACCTCGGCTACGGGCCCGACCTCGACCGCGTGAAGAATTCGCCCAGCGAGGATCTCGTCAAGTGGTGCTTCCTGACGATCGACCGCATCGGCGGCCTCGCGAAGAACCCGTTCCTCAACTCCCTGCGCGAGCAGGTCGACCGCGGACGCCTTCTCTCGGAGAAGCAGTTCCAGATCCTCGCCCGCAGCGTGGGCGAGAACGCCGGCGCGCTCGACGACGCCGAGCAGGTGCGCACCCGCCTTGCGCCCTACGTGCCGGGCGGCTTCGAAGTCGCGCCGGTCGACCCCGCCGTCCCCGAGCTGCTGAAGCTTCTGGAGGGCGTCACGGAATGGAAGGAGCCCGTGCGCCGCGGCCGCCGCACCTACAACGACCGGGAATTCGTCTCGTCGCTGCGCGACCAGTACGCGCGGCGCAGCTCGCTTTCGCCGCGCCAGGCGCTTGCGCTCCGCCGCGTGTGCGTCAACTACAAGGCGCAGATCCCCACCTTCGAGGAGGTGGCGGACCGCCTCGGCCTCCGCGAACTGCCCCAGCACGAGAAGGCGGGCGACGCGGAGAAGGACGCGAAGGCGGCGGCCCGCGCCGAGCGGCGCACGTCGCGGAAGCGCGTGGGCAAATGAACGCGGCGCCGTCCTGCCGCCCGGCGAGCGCCGCCGCGCGCGGAGACGGCGCGGTGCGCCGTTTCCGCGCGCATCTGCTCGCCGAGCGGAACGCCTCCGTCCACACGGCCGACGGGTACGAGCAGGACATCGCGCAGTTCGCGGCGTTTCGCTGGGGGGTGGAGGCGGCCGCGCCGTTCCCGTGGGCGCGCGCGACGCCGGAGGACGCGCGCGCGTTTCTCATGGCCTTTGCGCAGGACGGGGCGCGCCCCGCGACGACGCGCCGCAAGCTCGCGTCCCTGCGGGCGTTCTTCGCGTTCCTCGTGCGCGAGCGCCTTGCGGCGGCGGATCCGTTTCGCGGCCTGCACGGGCCCAAGCTCCCGAAGCCCCTCCCCAAGGTGCTTGCCGTCGATGAGGTGACGCGCTTCCTCGCGGCGCCCGGAGACGATCTGCGCGCGCGGCGCCGGGCCGGGCTTGCCGTCGCGCCCGTCGAGGAATATGCGCATCTGCGCGACGCCGCCGTCTTCGAGACGCTCTACTCGACGGGATGCCGCATCTCCGAGGCGACCGCGCTCGTCTGGCGGGACGTCGACGTCGCGCGCGGCGTCGCGATCGTCACGGGCAAGGGCGCGAAGCAGCGCCTCTGCATTCTCGGAAAGCCCGCCCGCAGGGCGCTTGGCGCGATGCGCGCGAAGGCGGGCACGCTGTGGCCGGAGGGCGACGCGGCCGAGACGGCGCTGTTCCTGAACGAGCGCGGCCGCCCCCTCACGCCCCGTGACGTCGAGCGCCGCATGAAGGTCTGGCTTGCCGCGGCGGATCTCCCGACAGACCTCACGCCCCATAAGCTGCGCCACAGCTTCGCGACGCACCTCCTCGACGCGGGCGCGGACCTGCGCAGCGTCCAGGAGATGCTGGGCCACTCTTCCCTTGCGACGACGCAGATCTACACCCACGTCTCCATCGAGCGCCTGAAGGACGAGTACATGAAGGCGCATCCCCGGGCGCAGGGGGACGGAGCGGACGCGGGCATGCGGGCCCCGTGAAGAAAATTCAGATACGGGATTGTCCCCTCTGCAAGAGTTGGGTATACTACGGCGCAGAAGCGGGGCGTGCATGCCGTCGGGTGTCGTTTCCACTTCACTTCCAATCTTCTTAAAAGTTCAAGAGAGGCACTCGGAAATGCAGAAAATGGCAATGTTGCTGGGGCTCGTGTCGATGCTCGTTGGGACGGGGGGCTGCGGACGCGGCGGCGAGGCGTCGGGCGGGGCGGCGCATGGCGCGACGAACGCGGCGCCGCGCGCCGTCACGAACGCCGCGCCGCGCGCTGTTCCGCACGCGGCGGCGGCAAAGGCCGCGCAGCCGAAGGCGGCCGCGCCCGCGCAGGAGCGGCCCGCGCCCGTCGTCATGGGCTTCGAGGCGTCCGAGGGGCGGATCGAGCTGCGCTTCTCCTCCCGCCCCGACCCCGCCGCGCTGATGGACTACGTGAAGGTCACGCCGCATCCGGGGCCGCTCGCGCAGGACTGGATCTCCTGGTGCAGCACCTGCGTGCTGCAGGGGGATTTCAAGCCGCGCACGACGTACCAGATCGTCGTGCGGGCGGGGCTGCCGATGACGGACGGGCGCACGACGGCGAACGAGTTCCGCCGCACGTGGACGACGGGCGACCGGTCGCCGACCCTTGCGTTTGCGTCCGCCGGGCGCTACCTGCCGGCGGGCGGCCGCCGCGCCGTGGCCGTCAAGACGATGAACGTGACGAACCTCGCCTGCGAGGTCCGCGCCGTGCCGACGCGCAACATCGTCCAGCTCCTCGCCCGCGAGGAGGACTGCTACGACCGGTTCTACGGGCGCGGCGGCGACTCAAGGGACGCGGCGGAGCTGGCGGGCGACCCCGTGTCGCGGACGATCCGCCTCGCCGCGCGCCTGAATGAGGAGCAGACGACCGCGCTCGACGTGCGCGACGGCGAGGGCGCCGCCGCGAACGGCGTCTACCTGCTGAGCATCCGCGACGCGGCGGACGAACGCGAATGGAAGGGGATCTGGAAGCTCGTCTGCGTGACCGACATCGGGCTTTCCGTGCGGGAGGCGAACGGCGCCGTGTACGTGTGGGCGACGTCGCTGACGCGCGGCGTGCCCGTCGCGGGCCTGCGCGTCCTCATCTACGGTGCGAACAACGTCGTGCTGGCCGAGGGGCTGACGGACGCCGAGGGCTGGTGCTGCTGCGAGACGCCCAAGGGCGAGACGAAGCCCTTCGCCGTCGTCGCCGCACAGATGGACGATTCGGACGCTTCCTTCCTCGCGCTGCGGGGCGAACTCGACGAAGCCGCCGCGCTCGGCGCGCGCCGCGCGTTCGTGAAGGCGGACGGCAGCGAGGCGTACGTCTGGACGGAGCGCGGCATCTACCGCCACGACGAGCCGATTCTCGTCCACGCGATCCTCCGCGACGGGAAGGGCAACGCGCCGAAGCCGTTCCCCGTCGACCTCGCCCTCTTCGACCCGGACGGGAAGTGCCTGCAGCGCCGCACGCAGGTCACGGACCGCTTCGGCGTCGTCACGCGCGCCGACTTCGCCGTGCCGGCCGACCAGCCGAGCGGGCGCTGGGAGGTCCGCGTCTCGACGCCCGGCGAGGCGGGCGTCCTCCTCGGCGCGCGCACGGTCCGGATCGAGGAGTTCGTGCCGCCGCAGATCCGCGTGGCGGTGACGCCGCCGCCGGAGACGCGGGCGACGACGAACCTGCTGTTCCGCGTGGCGGGCGAACACCTCTTCGGCGGCCCCGCGAAGGGGCTGCCCGCCGAGGGCGCGGTCCTCTTCGAGGACGCCCCGTTCGCGCCGCGCGGCTGGGAGGCGTTCCGCTTCGGCGACGAGAACCGGCGGCTGAAGCCGAACTTCACGACGCTCGACCGGGTGTTTACGGACGAGGCGGGCCAGGCGTGCTTCGCGGTGGACTTCCCGCGGCGGGCGCGGCCGCGCGCCGCCGTCAAGATGACCGTGCAGGGGAGCGTCTTCGAGAGCGGGGGGCGCCCCGCCTCCGCGCGCGCCTCGACAATCCTCCACGCCTACCCCTACTACATCGGCGTGGCGCTGCCGGACGTCGTCGGCACGTCGCCCGCGCCGCGTCGCTGCCGCGTCGCGCTCGTCAACCCCGACGGCACGCCGCACGTCGGCGCGCGCCGCCTCGTGGTGCAGTTCGAGCGCGTGGACTGCGTGTACGGGCTGAAGAAGGCCGCCTCGGGCTGCTGGGAATGGCGGACGGACAAGATCCGCGTCCCGTTCGGCGAGGAGGCCGTCCTTGAGGTCTCCGAGAAGGGCCTCGCCACGCTCGCGGTGCCCGCCGCCGTGGGCGGCGACTTCGCCGTCACGGTGCGCGACGAGGCGGCGGGCGTCTCCTTCGGCGCGAGCTACTGGGTGGGCGGCGCCGCCGACGCGGCCGTGCGGACCTCGCTGGAGAACCCCGCGCGCGTCACGCTCGCGCTCGACAAGAAGCTCTACCGCCCCGGGGAGCGCCCCCGCCTCACCGTCAAGGCGCCCTTCGCCGGCACGGCGTGGCTGAACGTGTTGCGCGAGGACATGGTCTATTCGCAGGTCTTCACGCTCACGAACGCGACAAGCGAGATCGCGCTGGAACCCGTCCAGGCCGGCTGGGCGCCGGGCGTGGACGTGGCGCTCAGCGTCGTGCAGGCGGCCCGCCCCGGGCAGCGCGGCGTGGTGAACCGCGCCTTCGGCCTCGTGCCCCTGCGGGCGGCGACGTTGGACAGCGCGCTGAAGGTCGAGGTCGCGGCGACGGTCGCCTGCGCCCCCGAGGGCGGCGCCGCCGTCACGGTCGACGTCGCGGCGCGCGGCGCGGGCGTCGTGGGCGAAACGGCCGTCGTGACGGTCGTCGACGAGGGCATCAACCTCCTCACGGACGAGGAGGTTCCCGACCCCGTCGGCTGGTTCGGCGCCGTGCGCGCGGCCGACCACCCGCTCTGGGACATCTACAACCGCCTCCTGCCCGTCCTCGACGACCGTCTCAGGCGCGCGGGCGCGAAGACGGGCGGCGGCGCGGAAGGGGACCTCTTCCGGCGCATCAGCCCCGTGCCGACCCGGCGCTTCAAGCCGCTCAGCCTCTGGAAGGCGAACGTCCCCCTGAAGGACGGGCGCGCGACCGTGCCGTTCGCCCTGCCCGAGTTCGTGGGCGAGGTGCGCGTGACGGCCGTCGCGTGCAACCGGCGCGCGACGGGCGCGGGCGCCGTCCGGGCCAAGGTCGCCCCGAACCTCGTCATGCAGGGCGACGCGCCGCGCTTCGCGGCGCCGGGGGACACGTTCCTCGCGACGCTCGTCCTCTCCAACCGCAGCGGCCGGGACGGCACGGCGCGCTACGACATCATGGCCGGCGGCAGCGTGTCGCTTGCGCGCCCCGTCCACGGCGAGCTGAAGCTCGCGAAGGACGCGAGCGAAACGCTGAACGTTCCGGTCGCGGCGGGGGCCGCCCCCGGCGAGGGCACGCTCGTCTTCGTCTCGGAGGGCCTCGGCGAGAAGCACCGCGTCGAGATCCACCTGCCCGTGCGCCCGGCGGCGCCCTGGACGAAGACGGCGGCGACGGTGCATCTCGGGCCCGGCGAGCGGAAGGCCTTCCCGAACACCGCCGCCACGCTGCCCGAGGCGGCGCGCCGCACGTTCCTCGCCTCGGCGAGCCCCGTGGCGGAGCTTGCCTCCGCGCTCGAATACCTCGTCGCCTACCCCTACGGGTGCCTGGAGCAGACCGTGGCGCGCGTCTTCCCGTTCATCACGGCCGGGGGGCTGCTGAACACGCTCCCCGTGCGCGAGACCTCGGCCGCCGACGACGCGAAGGGGGCCGTCGAGGCCGGCATCCGCCGCGTCGCGTCGATGGTGCGGGCGTACGACTTCGTGATGTGGCCGGACAGCACGACGCCGCCGTGGAACCGCGAGGTGTCGCTCTGGGCCGCGCACTTCCTCGTCGAGGCGTCCGCGAACGGCTTCGCCGTCCCCCCGGACCGTCTGGACGCCGTGAAGGGCTTCCTCCGCGCGTGGGCGATGTCGACGAACGGGACGGAGAGCGCGTATGCGTGCCACACGCTCGCGCTCGCGCGCGCGCCGGACCGCGACCGCATGCTCCACGGGTTCGACCGCCGCGCCCAGCTCGCGCCGCTCGACCGCGCGCGCCTCGCGCGCGCCTTCGTGCGGACGGGCGACCGGGACCGCGCGCGGGATCTGCTCGCGCACGTCCAGCCCGACGCGGTGAAGGGAACGGCCTTCGCCCTGCTCGCGCTCCTCGACCTCGACCCCGACGACGCGCGCATCCCCGCGTTCGTCACCGCGCTCCTCGACGCGCGCGACGCCGAGACGCGCCACTGGGGGACGACGGAGGCGAACGCGCACGCCCTGCTCGCCCTGGGGGCCTTCTACCGGCATGCGCCGCCCGCCGCCGGCGCGCCGGAGCTGACCATTTCCGTCGACGGGCACGACGACGCGCTGCCCATCAGGCGGGCGAAGCGCCTCACGGGCTGCGGCGAGGCCGTCGTGTCGAACCGGGGCGCGGCCCCCGCGTTCATCTACGCTTCGACGCTTGCGCTGGGCGATCCGGCGCGGATGGGCGCCGAGGCGAACGGCCTTGCCGTCGCGCGGCGCTATCTGCGGTCCGACGGCGCGGAGGCCGACCTCGCGAAGCTCGTGCGCGGCGAGCTGCTCATCGCCGAACTCACGCTCACGGCGCCGGAGAGGACGACCTACGCGGACCTCGTGATCGAGGAGCTGCTGCCGGCCTGCTTCGAGCCCGACGCGACGCCCGTCACGGCGGACGCCTACCCGTGGGCGAAGGCCGGCCCCGCCTGGGAGCTGCGGCGCGAGCTGCGCGACGACCGCGTGCTGGGCTTCTCGCGCCGCTTCGCGCTCGACGCGGGCGCCTCGGTCGTCTTCCGCTACGCCGTGCGCGTCGTGAGCGCGGGCACGTTCGTCCTGCCCGGCCCGTCCGTCGAGGCGATGTACGCCCCCGCCCTGCGGGCGCGCGGCGCGGCGGGCCGGATCACGGTCGCCCCGTGACGCGGGGCGGCCAGCGTGTACTGCGGCGCGCCGCCGTTGCGGGGGGCAGTCTCCTTGCGGCGGGGGCGCTCGTCTTCGCCGTCTCGTGGCTCGCGATCGACCCGCGCCTCGACGCGGCGGAGGTCTACCCCGGCGGCACGGTCCTGCGCGACGCCGCGGGGCGCGTGCTGCGCGTGTCGCTGGGGCCGGGCGACGTCGACTGCCGCCCCGACTACGCCGCCTCGGCGGACGACTGGATCGTGAAGGCGCTCGTCGCGAGCGAGGACCGCCGCTTCTTCCGGCACGGGGGCGTGAACGTGCCGAGCGTCCTGCGCGCGTGCGTGCAGAACATCACGCACCTGCGGCGCATCTCCGGCGCCTCGACGATCACGATGCAGGCCGCGCGCCTCATGGCGCCGCATCCGCGCACGCTCGCCTGGAAGTACGTCGAGGCGTTCCGCGCCCTGAAGATCGAGCGGCGCCACGACAAGCTCTGGATCGTCTCGCAGTATCTCAACCGCGCGCCGTTCGGCTCGAATCTCGTCGGCGTCGAGGCCGCCGCGAACGGGTGGTTCGGCAAGCGCGCGCGCGACCTGGGGATCGGGGAGGCGGCGCTCCTCGCGGGGATGGTGCAGGCACCCTCGCGCTTCCGGCCGGACCGCCATCTCGACCGGGCGCTGAAGCGGCGCGAGTACGTGCTGGGGCGGATGCGGGCGTGCGGGATGATCGACGCGCGGCAGTACGAGGGGGCGCGGACGGTGCGCCCCCGCATCCGGCGCGGCCCGCGCCCGTTCGCGGAGCCGTTCTTCTGCGACTGGGCGATGCGCCACGTGGCGCGCGCGGGGGGCGCGGCCGGCGACGTCGCCACGACCCTGGACGCGGACGTCCAGGCGCGGGCGATGCATACGGCGGCGGCCGCCGCCGCCGGCGGGCGCGCGGCGGCGGCCGTCGTCCTGCGCGTGGAGACGGGGGCGGTCCTCGCGCTCGCGTGCTCGGGCGACTACTTCTCGCCGGACGCGGGGCAGGTCAACGTCGCCTGCGCGCCGCGGCCGGCGGGGTCGACGCTCAAGCCCTTCCTGACGGCGCGCGCGCTGGACCTCGGCCTCGTGACGCCCGAGGAGCGGCTTTCGGACGTGCCGCGCGCCTACCGCGGCTACAATCCACAGAACTTCGACGCGACGCACCGCGGCACAGTGACGGCGGCCGACGCGCTCGTCCTCTCGCTCAACCTCCCGTTCGTGCAGCTGCTCGAACGGGTCGGCGTGGGCCGCTTCGGCACGACCCTGCGCGCGCTCGGCTGCCAGAACATGGCGGCGGCGGACGCGAGCTTCGGCCTCGGCATGGCGATCGGGAACGTCCACGTCTCGCTCGTGGAGCTTGTGGGGGCCTACGCCTGCCTTGCGCGCGGGGGCGTCTACCTGCCGCCGTGCGCGCTCCGGCGCGAGGTCGCGGAGCAGGCGGGGCGGCCGGGCGCGCGGATCTTCTCCGAGGGGGCGTGCCGCCTTGTCTCGGAAATCCTCTCCGGCGAGGAACGGAGCGCGGCGGCGCTCGGGCACGTCGCGGATGTGCAGACCTCCCGCTTCGCGTGGAAGACGGGGACGTCCGCCGCCTACCGCGACGCCTGGACGGTTCTCTGGAACCCGGAGTACGTCGTCGGCGTGTGGTGCGGGCACAAGGAGGGGGGCTTCGGCGACGTCTCGGTCGTCGGGGCGCAGGCCGCCGCGCCGTTCGCGTGGGAGCTGGCGCGGTCGCTCTATCCGGCGGACGACGGCCCGTGGTACGGCGCGCTCCCCGCCGAGATCGCGACGCGGACGGTCTGCGCCGAGAGCGGGCTGCCCGCCGGGCCGGACTGCCCGGAGACGCAGGCGGGGCGTGCGCTGCGCGGACGCTCCTCGACGGCGCTCTGCCCGCTTCACGTGCGGGGGCTCGACGGCGGGGCCGGGCGGCGGGACGACGCCTTTGTCGCGGCCTTTCGCGGCGAGGCGGCGGCGGCGCGGTGCCTGGCGATCCAGAAGCCCGAGGACGGGGCCGTCTTCCGCCTTGTGGAGGGACTGCCCAACCAGAAGGTCGTCTGCCGCGTCGTCGGCAACGTCGAGGGGGGGAGGCTCTGGTGGTTTGTGGACGGGCGGAACGTCGGCACGACGCGCGGCGCGCAGCCGTTCGCGTGGGAGCCGGAGCCGGGCGCGCACCGCCTTTCCTGCGCGACGGCGGAGGGCGTCTCGGCGTCGGCGGAGATCTCGGTCGTCGCAGACGGCCCTCCCGCCTCTTCGCGCTGACGCCACGCCCATGTGGATGTGGTATAATCCTTTCTCTCGAAAGACGGGGCTTCACGGAGACATGACATGAACGGAAAGGTTATGGCAATGGCCGCACTTGCGGGATGCATGCTGCCGCCTGCGGCCGCCGCGCTGCGGCCCGGCGACGTCGTGAGCGGGTTCACCGTGCGGAGCGTGACGGAATTGCCCGAGGTGAAGGGGCGGCTCGTGCGGATGGCGTACGAGAAGAACGGCGCGGACCTTGCGTGGCTCGACCGCGACGACGACAACATGACCTTCGCGATCGGGTTCCGCACCTTCCCGCAGGACGACACGGGCGTCGCCCACATCATCGAACATTCCGTCCTCTGCGGCTCGGAGAAGTACCCCGTGAAGGAGCCGTTCGTCGATCTGCTGAAGAGCTCCTTCGCGACGTTCCTGAACGCCTGGACGAGCGCGGACTCGACGATGTACCCCGTCTGCTCGCGCAACGGCGCCGATTTCCTCAACCTCGTCGACGTGTACATGGACGCCGTCCTCCACCCGCTGAGCGTGAAGGACCCCTTCGCGTTCGAGCAGGAGGGCTGGCACTACGAGCTGGACACGGCGGACGGCGAGCTGCGCCGCAACGGCGTCGTCTACAGCGAGATGAAGGGCGCCTTCGCGAACCCGGAGCGCCGCCTCTACCACGAACTGCGCCGCCTCCTCTATCCGCAGACGTGCTACGGCTTCGTCTCGGGCGGCGACCCCGCCGCCATCCCCCAGCTCACCTTCGAGGCGTACACGGCGTTCTACCGCACGTTCTACCACCCGTCCAACGCGCGCATCTTCCTGGACGGCAGGGTGGACCTCGCCGCCGTCCTCGCGAAGCTCGACGGCTTCCTCGCCCCCTACCCGCGCGCCGAGGTCGACGCCGCCGTCGCCTACCAGCCGCCCGTCGCCGCCGCGAAGACGGTCGAGTACGAGATCGGCGCGGACGAGACGCCGGACGGGAAGGTCATCCTCGGCGACGCCTGGGTCTTCGGGCGCTTCGACGAACGCGAGAAGCTGATGGCGCTCGACGTGATCACCGACGCGCTCGCGGGCGACAACGACGCGCCGCTCAAGAAGGCCCTGCTCGACCGTGGACTCTGCGAGGATGTCCGCTTCGGCGTTGGCTCCGCCGCCCAGCTGGAGGCTTCGCTCGTCGTGAAGAACGTGAAGCGCGAGAACGTCGCGGCCGTGCGCCGCACGGTGCGCGAGACGCTGGCCGCCCTCGTCGCGAAGGGGCTTGACCGCGCGCGACTGGAGGCGCTTCTGGACCGGGCCGAGTTCCACGACCGCGAGAAGGACTACGGCGGCTTCCCGCGCGGGCTCGCCTTCTTCAACGACGCCTACGACCAGTGGCTCTACGGGGGCGACCCGGCGGACGCCTTTCGCAACGCCGCGCGCTTCGCGTCCCTGCGCCGCCGCCTCGCCGAGGGGTGGTTCGAGCGGGTGCTGAAGGAGGCCATCGTTGAGAACCCCCACCACGCGGAGCTGACGATGCTGCCGTCGGCCACCCTCGGCGCGGCGCGGCGCGCGGCGGAGAAGGCCGCGCTCGCGAAGGTCAAGGCGGGGTGGACGAAGGCGGAGGCCGAGGCCGTGGTGGCCGCCTGCCGCGCGCGAGAGAAGCGGCAGGCGGCGCCCGACCGCCCGGAGGACGCCGCGAAGCTGCCCGTCCTCGCCGTCAAGGACGTCCCCGTCGAGGGTCCGGTGCCGGTGTACGAGACGGCCCAAGCCGGGGAGGTGACGGTGATCCGTCCCCGCACCCAGGCGAACGGCGTCCTCCACCTGGGCCTCGCCTTCTCGGTGGCCGACCTGACGGTGGACGAACTCGCCGACCTGCCGATGCTCGCGCGCGTCCTGGGCGACCTGCCGACGGCGCGCCACGCGATCGACGCCCTGCGCAACGAACTCGACGGCAAGCTCGGGAACTTCGGGATGTCCGCTGCCGTGTACGGGAAGCCGGGCGAGCCGCAGGACGCGCATCCCTACTTCTCGGTGGGCGTCTCCGCGCTCCTGTCGCGCCAGGCGGACGTGCGGCGCCTCGTCCCGGAGGTCCTGCTCGAAACGTCCTTCGCGGACGCCCGGGCTATCGGCGACCTCGTGAAGCAGACGCGCATCGCCGCCGAGCGCGCGACGATGGGCCTCGGCGGACGCAACCACCCGTTCCGCCGCGCCGCCGCGCAGCTTTCCGTGCGCGCCGCCCTGGAGGAGACGCTGGAGGGCTTCGCGCAGATCCGCCACCTGCAGAAGCTGGACGCCGGCGGTGCGGCGGCCCTCGGCGCACGCCTCGCGGCGCTTGCGCGGAAGGTCTTCGTGCGCGACCGCCTCGTCGTGTGCCTGACGGACAACATGCCCGCGTCCTTCGCGGGCGAGCTGGCCGCCGCCTTCCCGCGCGGCCCGGTTGGCGCGCCCGTCGCCCATGCGCCCTTTCCGAAACGCCGCGAGGGCTTCCGCATCCCGGCGTCCATCGGCTTCGCGGCGCGCGTGGCGCATCCCGTGCCGGGCGTCTACGGCGGCTCCGCCGTCGTCGCCTGCCGCATCCTCTCGCTGGGCTACCTGTGGAACGAGATCCGCGTGAAGGGCGGGGCCTACGGCGGCAACGTGCGCGTGCGGCCCGACGGCGACGCGGGCTGGCTCTCGTGGAACGACCCGACGCCCGCCCGCTCGCTCGACGTCTACGCGAAAAGCGGCGACGCGCTGCGCGCGTTCGCGGCGGGGGACGACGCGCTCGACCGCTACGTCGTGAGCGCCGTCGCGGCGACGGAGCCGTACCTCACGCCGCGCGTCGAAGCCTCCCGGGCGATGGACCTCTACCTGTCGGGCCGCACGCCCGCCGACCTGCAGCGCCTGCGGGCGGAAATGCTCGCGACGACGAAGCAGGACCTCGCGGCCTTCGCGAAGCGGCTCGACGCGCTCGCGCGGGACGCCGCCGTCTGCGTCCTCGCCGGTCCGCAGCAGCTCGACGCCTGCACGAACCGGCTCGACGCCGTCGAGTCCGTCGTGCCGGGCCGCGAGTAGCGCGCGCCCGGCCGCCGGCTGTCGTCATCCGAGCGAGGGGATGCGCTCGGCGATGTTGCCGAGGTGGCGGTTGACGTCGCGGATGCCGGCGAGGACCGTCAGGAAGGCGGTGTCGTGCGGACGGTCGTCCGCCGCGCGCGAAAGCGTCTTCGAGTACCGGCGCGACAGCGCGCGCGCGGCCTGCGTGATGGCGTCCTCGGCGGCGGCCGGCGCCTCGGCGGGCGCGCCGCCCGTGCGCAGGGCGTGCGTGGTCGCGCGCGCGAAGGTCCGCAGGCGGCCGATGATGTCCGCCGTCTCCGCGAGGAGATCGTCGGAGAGCCCCTGCCGCTGGACGCGGGCCGTCTTGCGGTAGATCTTGACGGCGATGTCCGAGATGCGCTCGGCGTCGTTTACGCAGTGGACGAGCTCGGGCAGCGTCTGCGCCTGTCGCTCCGTGAGGCGGCGCTGCGAGATCGCGACGAGGTAGTTGCGGATGTCGGCCTGCATCTCGTCGATGCCCCGTTCGGCGTTCTGCACGGACGCCTCGTCAACGTCCGCCCGCCCGAGGCAGCTGTTGAGCGCGACGGAGGCGATTGTCCACGCGCGCCGCGTCATGTCGCCGAGCGCGAGGCGGGCGGCGTGGAGCGCGAGGGCGGGCGCGGCGAGGAGGTGCGGTTCGAGGGCCTGGACGCGCGCCGTCCGGTCGTCGGCGACGAGGCGCGTGCAGAGCTTCGCGAGGAGGGGGATGAAGGGGGCCTGGACGATGACGTTCGCGACGTTGAAGAGCGTGTGCGCCATCGCGACGTGGCGGCCGGGCGTCTCGCCCGCGAAGCCGTCGCCGGCCGTGCAGAGGTCGACGAGGTGGAAGAAGACCGGCGCGGCGACGCGGTGGGCGTTCGTGACGACGACGCCGAAGCTGAGGAGGACGAGGATCGTGCCGAAGATGTTGAAGAGCGCGTGCGCGAGGGCCGTCCGCCGCGCGTTCGCGTTGCCGCCGATCGCCGCGAGCGCGGCCGTCGCGGTCGTGCCGATGTTGTCGCCGAGGACGATCGGCACGGCCGTCCAGAGCGAGATGACGCCCGTCTCGGCGAGCGCGATGGTGATGCCGATCGTGGCGGACGAGCTCTGCACGAGCATCGTGCAGAGCGTGCCGACGGCGACCGCGCCGAGGACGGCGAGCGGCGGCAGGACGCCGCCCGCGCCCGGCGTGCAGTCGAAGCGCGAGAAGAACGCGACGAAGCCGGGCGCCTTCGCGAGGACCTTCAACTCGTTCGTCATCATCGCCATGCCGAAGAAGAGGAGGCCGAAGCCGAGAACCGTGCGCCAGACGCCGCGCATGGCGGCGCGCCGGGAGACCATGAGGCCGACGACGCCGAGCGTGACGGCGGGAAGGGCGAGGTCGTCGAGCTTGAGCGAGACGATCTGGCCCGTGATCGTCGTGCCGACGTTCGCGCCGAAGATGACGCCGATGGCCTGCTGGAGGGAGATGAGGCCGGCGTTCACGAAGCCGACCGTCATGACGCTCGTCGCCGACGAACTCTGGATGAGGGCCGTCACGCCCGCGCCGGCGAGGATGGCGAAGAGGCGGTTGCGCGTCATGTAGCCGAGCACGGCCTTCAGCCGTTCGCCGGCGGCCTCCTTGAGGCCGTCGCTCATGAGGCCCATGCCGTAGACGAAGAGGGCGAGACCGCCGAGGACGGTGGCGGCCAGCTGGACGGAGGCATTCATCGCGCCGTCCTACAGGTTGCCCACAAGGTGGTTGATCAGGTAAAGCGCCGCCACCGCCGCAAGCGCGGCGAGGATCTCGATGCGCGTTCTCAGTTCTTTTTCCATGCTCATGTCCATGTCCCTGCTCCTTCCTTTCCTTTCGGTCGCCCACAGTCTCGCAAACGGATGTCAGAATCGCGTGAAAGGCGTGTTAGGATTTCGTTAATCCGGCCTCCCCGCCGCGCCGCCCGACGCCACCCGAAACCAGATGCCACGCCGCGGGGAAAATGCTATAATCCCTGGGCGAAGGGACAGGCATGGACAACAACGGCTTTCAGAAATGGAAACGGCGCGGGACGCGGCAGGGCCTCCTGCGCAACGCGCTCCTGAAGACGATGGGCTATACCGACGCGGACATCGAAAAGCCCCTCATCGGCATCGTCAACACGTGGAGCGAGACGAACCCCGGCCACTACCACTTCCGCATGCTCGCCGAGGCGGTCAAGCGCGGCGTGTGGGCGGCGGGCGGCTTCCCGCTTGAGATGAACACGATGTCCATCTGCGAGGTGTTCTTCGACATCTCCTCGATGGTCTACCGCAACCTCCTCTCGATGACGACGGAGGAGCTCATCGCCCGCCAGCCGTTCGACGGCGTCGTCCTCATGGGCGCGTGCGACAAGAACGTGCCCGCGCAGGTGATGGCGGCCGTCTCGGCGAACAAGCCGGCGATCTACCTCCCCGGCGGGCCGATGCTCCCCGGCAGCTTCCGGGGCGAGGCGCTCGCGTGCGGGACGGACAGCTTCAGGCTCTGGGAGAAGTACACGTCGGGCGAGATGTCCCTCGACGACGTCTCGAAGCGCGAGGGCTGCCTCTACGGCTCGGTCGGCGCCTGCCCGATCATGGGGACGGCGAACACGTGCCAGACGGTCGTCGAGGCACTCGGCCTCGCGCTCCCCTACGCGGCCTCGTCGCTCGCCGTCTCCTCGGAGAAGCTGCGCCTCTCGGAAATGACGGGCCGCCGCATCGTGAAGCTCGTCGAGGAGAACGTGAAGCCCTCGGACATCATCACGAAGCGTTCCGTCACGAACGCGATCCGGGTCCTGATGGCGGCGGGCGGCTCGACGAACCTCCTCATCCACCTCAAGGCGATCTGCCGCCGCGCGGGCATCCCGCTCGACCTCATGGAGTTTGACGCGATCAGCCGCACGACGCCGCTGCTCGTGAACGTGAAGCCGCACGGCACGGGTACGGTCGGCGTGGAGTTCCGCAACGCGGGCGGCGTGCCGGCGCTCATGAAGGAGCTGCTGCCCCTTCTGGACGGCGACTGCCCGACGGTGAGCGGCAAGACGGTCGCCGAGAACCTCGCCGGCGTCGACTTCGCCTACGACCGCGAGACGATCCGCCCGCTCGGCAGCCCGCTTAGGCCCACGGGCGGCATCGCCGTCCTGAAGGGCAACCTCGCGCCGAACGGCGCGGTGATCAAGCGGTCGGCCGCGTCGCCGAACCTCCTGAAGCACACGGGCGAGGCGCGCGTCTTCGACGACCTCGCCGCCGCCGAGAAGTACCTCTTGGACGAGAACTCGGACATGGACGAGAACAAGGTGGTCGTCCTCCGGGGCTACGGCCCGAAGGGCGCGCCCGGGATGCCCGAGTTCGGCAACTACCTGCCGATCCCGCCGAAGCTCTCGCGGCGCGGCATCCACGACTACGTGCGCATCACCGACGCGCGCATGTCGGGCGGCGCGTTCGGCACGGTCGTCCTGCACGTCGCGCCCGAGAGCGCGGCGGGCGGGCCGCTCGCGGCCGTGCGCGACGGCGACACGATCACGCTCGACGTGGAGCGGAACCTCATCCGCCTCGACGTCCCAGACGCGGAGATCGCCGCGCGCCTCAAGGACGCGCGGCCCAAGGGGCATCCCGACATCGCGCGCGGCTTCGTCCGTAACTTCATCGACAACGTCCTGCAGGCCGACGAAGGCTGCGACCTCTCCTACCTCTAACCCCAACCCCACCACCCAGCCCACCCATGAATCTCGACCTCATCAAGGGAATCTGCCCCATCGTCGCCGCGCCGTTCGCAACGGACGAGTCGGTGGACTACGACTCGCTGCGCAACCTCGTCGCCACGCTCGCGAAGGGCGGCTGCCACGCGCTCACGCTCTTCGGCATCGCGGGCGAGTACTACAAGCTCGACGAGGCCGAGCAGCGCGAGATGATGCGCGTGGCGATCGACGAGGCGCACCGGCACAACGTGCCCGTCATCGTCTCCGACACGCGCCACGCGACGGCGGGTGCCGTCGCGTTCGCGCAGGAGGCCGAGCGGGCCGGCGCCGACTGCCTGATGGTGCTGCCGCCGTTCTTCCTGAAGCCGGGCGCCGACCTCATCTTCGCGCATGCGCGCGCCGTCGCGCGGGCCGTGCCGGGCCTGCCCGTCATGATGCAGTACGCGCCGGAGCAGACGGGCGTCGCGATCGCGCCGGACGTCTTTGCGCGCCTGTCGGAAGAGGCGCCGAACGTCGTCTACTACAAGATCGAGTGCAAGCCGGCGGGCACGTACATCTCGAACCTCGTCGGACGCCTCGGCGACAGGATCCGCGTCTTCGCCGGAAACGCGGGCTACCAGATGATCGAGACGTTCGACCGCGGGGCGGTCGGCGCGATGCCGGGCTGCTCGATGTACGACCTCTACCTCGACGTCTACGACAGGTATTTCGCGGGCGACCGCGCGGGCGCGATCGCGGCGCACAACGCCCTCCTGCCCATCCTCAACCACATCCGCCAGAACGTCGAGGAGATCATCGCCTTCGAGAAGAAGATCCTCATGCGGCGCGGCATCATCGCGACGGACGTCTGCCGCGCGCCGGGCTTCTCGACGGACGCGGAGTTCGAGCGGCTGTTCGAGGAATACTACGCCCTGACGGCGCCGAGGTTCCGGCATGCCTAGGACCGCGCTGGTGACAGGGGCCGGGACGGGCATCGGCAGGGCCATCGCCCGCGAGCTGGCGAAGGCCGGCTACGCGGTGGGCCTCCACTGCAACCGCTCGGCGGGCGGCGCCGAGGCGGCGGCGGCGGAGATCCGCGCGGCGGGCGGCGCCGCGCGCGTCTACCGCGCCGACCTCGCCGACGTCGCGGCGATCCGCGCGCTCTTCGCGGACTTCGCGCGCGACTTCGGGCGGCTCGACCTCTTCGTGAACAACGCGGGCATCACGCTCCTCGCGCCGTTCCTGGAGACGACGCCCGAGGACTTCGACCGGAACTGCGCCGTCGACTTCCGTGCGCCCTACTTCTGCTGCCAGGAGGCGGCGAAGCTCATGAAGGAGCAGGACGGCGCGGGGAACATCGTCGTCATCGCGTCCAACAACGCCTACTGCCGCTTCGCGCGCGCGTCCGCCTACGGTTCGATGAAGACGGGCCTCGTCAAGATGGCGCAGCACATCGCGCTGGAGATGGCGAAGCACGGCATCCGCTGCAACTCGATCTCGCCGGGGTGGACGGACACGAAGGCCGCCCGCCTCGACGAGAAGGAGACGACCTACTACAAGATCCCCCTCCGCCGCTGGGTGCAGCCGGAGGAGGTCGGGCGGGCGGTCCTCTTCCTCGACGCGCCGGCGGCCGCTTCGATCACCGGCGCGGACATCGTGATGGACGGCGGCGCGCGGCTTCTCTCGGACAGGGGCGAGAAGTACGGACTGGACGCATGACGAAGCCGGGCTACAAGTGGACGGCCCTGGGGCTCCTGTGGGTCGCGTTCTTCCTGCAGCAGGGGACGCGGCAGGTCTACGGCCCGCTCCTGGGCTCCATCCAGGCCTCCCTCGGCGCGACGGACGTGCAGCTCGGGCTCGTGAGCGGCGTCTTCACGCTCGTCTACGGGCTCACGATCCCCTTCGCCGGCTTCGCGGCCGACCTCTTCAGCCGCAAGTGGATGGTCGCCGCCGGCGTCGCGATCTTCTGCGCGGGCATTCTCACGTCCGGTTTCGTGACGGGGATCGGCGCGCTCGTCGTCACCTACGGCCTCGTCAACGGCTTCGGCCAGCCGTTCTACTATCCGGCCTCGACCTCGCTCATCTCGCAGCTCCACGCCGACTCCAAGGCGACGGCCCTCTCGCTCCTGCAGCTCGGCATGTACGGCGGCGTCATCGGCTGCAGTGCCCTCGCGGGCTGGTTCGCCGGCCTCGGCGCGGAGGGCTGGCGGCTGCCGTTCAAGGCACTCGGCGTCCTGGGGCTCGCCTGGGCGGGCGTCCTCGCCCTTGCCCTGCGCAACACGCGCCCGGCCCCGGCCGCGGGCACGGCGTGTCCTGTGTCGGCCGTACACGCGGCTGACCGTGTGACGATTCGTGCGGCGCTGAAGGCGATGTTCGCGAAGCCCGCCGCCGTGCTGATCGCGCTCGCGCTCGGCATGGAGGTCTACGTGGACGTCGGCTTCAAGACGTGGATGCCGAACTACCTCGCCGAGACGTTCGGCGTCACCAAGGCGTCGGCGGGCCTCAACGCCGTCCTGTGGCACTATCTCGGCGCGGCCCTCGGCATCGTGGCCGGCTCGCGTCTCGGCGACCGGCTCGTCCGGCGCCTCCCGGCCGTCCGCTTCGGGATCGCCGGCGGCGGGCTCCTCCTCGGCGCGCCCTTCATCGTCCTCATGTCGCAGGCGACGACGTACGCGGGCTGCTGCGTCGCGATGGGCCTCTTCGGCGTCTTCCGGGGCGTCTACGACTCCAACAACTTCGCGGCGTTTTTCGACGTCGTCGAACCGCGCTTCCACGCCTCGGCGGCGGGTTTCAACCTGATGCTCGCGTTCCTCTTCGGCTGCTTCTCGCCCGTCGTCCTCGGCTGGACGAAGGCGCACGTCTCGCTTTCGGCGGGCCTCGCGACGCTGGCGCTCGCCTATGGCGCGGGCGCGGCCCTGCTGGCATGCGCCGCGCGGATCGTCCGGCGCGCGGAGGCGCGGTAGGCGGGCGCAGGCGCTTCGCGCGACGGGCATCAGGAAAACTTCAGGAGAAGGAGGAGAAGGCGATGAAAACGGCAAGACGGCTCTTCCCGGCATGCGCGGCGGCGCTTCTTCTGGCCCTCCCGGCGACGGCGGGGCTGGCGCGCGCGGTGAACCCGTTCATCGGCACGGGCGGCGACGGGCACTGCTTCCCGGCGGCGGCCTATCCGTTCGGCCTCGTCCAGGCGGGGCCCGACACGGGCTGGGGCTCCTGGCGCTACTGCTCGGGCTACAGTTACGAGGACGCGCACATCACGATGTTCTCCCAGACGCACAACGCGGGCGGCGGCTGCCCCGACTACGGGGACATCGGCCTCATGCCGGGTGTCGCCTCGAACGCCTTCCGCCATGCGACCGAGACGGCGCGCCCGGGCTACTATGCCGTCACGCTCGACGACGGCGGCATCCGCGTCGAGGTGACGGCGAGCGAGCACTGCGCCTTCTACCGGATGGCCTACGGCCCGGCGAAGGAGGCGAAGCTGCTCGTCGACCTCGACTACGGCATGGGCAACGCCACCTGGGCGAAGAAGACGGTCGCGCCGCTGGCCGTCGACCGCAGCCCGGCGGACGGGCTCACGGGCCACCTGCTGCGCTCGGGCTTCGTGAAGGGGCGCCACATCGGCTTCGACATCCGCTTCTCGCGGCGGCCGGCGCGCTGTGAGGAGCTGCCGCCCGTCGTGCGGGAGACGGGCGTCGCGGCCCGCGCGCCGCGCCTCGTCTACACGTTCGACCTCTCGGACGGCGCGCCGCTGCTCGTCAAGTGCGCGCTCTCGGCGGTTGACGGCGAGGGGGCGGGGCGCAACCTGCGGCAGGAGCTGCCGGACTGGGACTTCGACGCCGTGCGCGCGGCGGCGGAGGCGAAGTGGCGCGAGCAGCTCGCGCGCGTCGCGCTCGATCCCGCGACGGACGGGGACGTGCGCGCGCTCTTCGCGACGAGCCTCTACCGGCTCTTCCACGCGCCGTTCAACATCGCGGACGTGGACGGGCGGTATCGCGGCGGCGACGGGAAGGTGGCCCGCGCGCCGGGCGGGGGGCGCTTCTACTCGGAGTTCTCGCTGTGGGACACGTTCCGGGGCGCGCATCCACTCTACACGATCCTCGCGCCCGAGTACGTCGCGGACTTCGTCAACTCGCTCGTCGCCCACGGCGAGGCCGCCGGGTTCCTGCCCGTCCTGCCGAAGTGGGGGCGCGATTCACAGTGCATGATCGCGACGCACGCCGTCGCCGTCATCGCCGAGGCGTACTTCAAGGGCTTCGAGGGCGTCGACTGGGCGCGCGCCTGGCGCATCGTCCGCCAGACGCTGCGCGAGCGCCACCCCGCGCGCGTGAAGGAGGACTGGGACCTGCTCGACCGCTACGGCTACTACCCGTGCGACAAGCTCAAGGGCGAGGGCGTCTCGCGCACGCTCGAATGCTCCTACGACGACTGGTGCGCCGCCCGGATGGCGGCGGCGATGGGGCACGCCGAGGACGCGGCCTTCTTCGCGAAGCGCGCGGAGAACTGGCGGAACGTCTTCGACGCGAAGACGGGCTTCATGCGCGGGCGCAAGGCCGACGGCACGTGGCGCGAGCCCTTCGACCCCTACCGCTGCGGCCACGAGTCGAGCTGGGAGGGCGACTTCACCGAGGGGAACGCCTGGCAGTGGCGCTGGCACGTCCTGCAGGACCCGGAGGCGCTCGTCGCGGCGCTGGGCGGGAAGGCGCGCGCGGCGGCGCTCCTCGACGAGCTTTTCGCCCTGCCGTCCGACCTGGACGCGGCCCACACCTCCCCCGACGTGACGGGGCTTGAGGGGCAGTACGTGCAGGGCAACGAGCCGAGCCACCACATCCCCTACCTCTATCAGTACGCGGACCGCCCGGACCGGACGGCCGAGCGCATCCGCCACCTGTCGCGGAAGTTCTACCGCAACGCGCCGGACGGGCTCTGCGGCAACGAGGACCACGGGGAGATGAGCGCCTGGTACGTCTTCGCCTGCCTCGGGTTCTACCCCGTCAATCCCGCGAGCGGGGCGTTCGTCCTGGGCGCGCCGCAGGTTCCCGGCGCGACGCTCCGCCTTCCGGGCGGCGCGTCCTTCCGCGTGACGGCGCGGGGCCTTTCGGAGAAGAACCTCTACGTGCGGTCGGTCGCGCTCAACGGCAGGCCCGTCGCGGGGCCGACGATCCACTACCGGGACATCATGGCGGGCGGTGAACTCGTCTTCGAGATGTCGGACCGCCCGGCGCGTGAACGCCCCGCCGGCCCGCCGCCGGAGACGTTCGGCCCCGTCGCCTGGTCGGCCGACGGCGGGGGCGTCTCGGCGACGTTCGGCGGCGCGACGTTCCGCGCGGCGAGCGCCGCGCCGACGACGGTGCTGGCCCGGACGGAGGACCGCGTGGAACTGGAACTCACGACGGCGGACGGCCCGGTGCGGGCCGTCTGGGCGCGCGATGCGGAGGGGGCGCTCACGCTCGCCCTTTCGGCGCCCGCCGACCGGCGGATGACCCGTCCGCTCGACTACCCCGCCGGCTGGGAGACGCAGGCGGGCGACGACCTGGTCCTGCCGTTCGGCGAGGGCGTCTCCTACCCCGTCGCGGACCCGGCCGTGCGCTTCAACGGCACGCGCTACAACTTCGCCAACGGCATGCGCGCCGCGATGGGCTTCTTCGGCGTGGGGCGCGGCGGCGTCTTCGCGATGACGGGCGTGGAGAACGGCCTCGACGCCGCGCTCGTGTGCCGGACGAACGCGCCGTACCGGGCCGGCGTTTCCTGGCGTCCCGCCGCGGGGCGCTGGGGCTACGACCGGCGGCTGCGTTTCTTCTTCGGCACGTCCCTCGGCGCCGTCGCGGCGCCCTACCGCGCCTGGCGCGAACGGCAGGGGCGCGTGCGCACGCTCGCCGAAAAGGCGAAGGCGAATCCACGCCTCCGCGATTTCCCGGGAACGGCCGACTTCTGGCTGTGGGACGACAACAACCAGAACCGCCTCTACAATTGGCCGCTCGTGAAGGAATCCGCGCCGTACGACGTGCCGCGCCTCGCGGCGGAGATGAAGGCGCTGGGCCTCGACCGCGTGCTGCTGAACGCCTTCGAGGGGCTTTCGGCGGCGGACTGCGCCGCGCTCGCGAAGCTCGGCTACCTCTCGGGCACGTACGACTGCCTGCGCGACATCTTCCATCCCGGTCTCGTGTCCGTGGCGAATCCGTCGAACTTCGTGCGCGCCGCGCGCTTCCTGCCGTTTGCGGACCGCGTGGCGCGCGTAAATGCGGATGGTTCATTCGCGCGCGCCTGGAGCATCCCCGACAAGGCCGGGAAGATGCACCCGATGCACGCCCTCTGCGACCTGCTCGCCCCCGAGATGTGCAGAACCCTGATTGCGCCCGACGTCGCGGCGCGCGGCTACACGTCGCGCCTCATGGACGTCCAGGCGGCGGGCGGCCCCGTGCCGTGCTTCTCCGCATCGCATCCCTGCACGGCGGCCCAGGCGCTGGAGGCCCTGCGCGCCGAACACCGTTACCTTGCGGACGATCTCGGGCTCGTCGTGGGCGTGGAGGTGGGGAACGAGCTGCTCGTCGACGCCTTCCACTATTCCGAAGGGCTCACGAGCTGCCCGCACGAATTCCGCAAGGCGCTCTGCTGGCGCTACAAGGACCGTGCGCTCTACGGCGACGAGATCCCCGAGGCGACGCGCACGCTCCTCCACAACCCCAAGTACCGCATCCCGCTCTGGGAGCTCGTCTACCACGACTGCACGGTGAGCTACTGGTACTGGGCCGACTCCACGCTCATGTATCCGCAGCTCGCGCCGCTGAAGGACGCCTTCTGCCGCCTCTGGGGCCTGCCGCCGATCTACTCGATGAACGTCGCGACCTGGAACAGGCTCAAGCACGAGGTGGCGGCCTCCTACCGGCGCGCCGTGCCGTCGGCGCGGGCGACGATGTTCAGCCGCATGACGGCGTTCGAGTATCTGACGCCCGACCGCCTCGTGCAGCGCACGACGTTCGCGAACGGGCATGTCGAGACCGTCGACTTCCGTGCGCTGTACGACGAGGTCGTCGTCAACTGGAAGAAGTGAGGGAAGGGCTTTCTCGTTCCGGGGCGCGCCTGCGCCCGCAAAAAATGAAAATGAAAAAGAAGGGAATCCGCCCATGTACTACTGCTCAAACTATGCGCTGGCCGTCCTGCTCTGCGTCGTCACGATGCTCTGCTGGGGGAGCTGGGGCAACACCCAGAAGCTCGCGGGGAAGAGCTGGCGCTACGAGCTCTTCTACTGGGACTACGTGATCGGGCTTCTCCTCTTCTCCGTCCTCGCGGGCTTCACGATGGGCTCGGCGGGCGCGCACGGCGCGTGGGGCTTCGCGGCGAACCTCCGGGCGAGCTGCGGCGCGAGCTGGACGTGGCCGTTCCTCGGCGGCGTCGTCTTCAACGCGTCCAACATCCTCCTCGCGGCCGCGATCGCCGTCGCGGGCATGTCCGTCGCCTTCCCGGTCGGCGTCGGCCTCGCGCTCGTGGGCGGCACGGTGGCGAACTACTTCGTGGACGGCAAGGGGAACGCCGCGCTCATCTGGACGGGGCTTGCGCTCATCGTCGTGTCGATCGTCTGCAACGCGCTTGCGTTCCGGGCGAAGCAGGCGCGCGGCGGCGCGTCCGGCGCGCCGGGTTCGGCGCGCAAGGGGCTTGTCCTCGCGATTCTCGCGGGCCTCCTCATGAGTTGGTTCTCGCCGCTCGTGAACCGCGTCGTCGACATGGCGTTCACGCAGGGCGCGGCCGCGCCCGCCGCCGGGAAGATGACGCCCTACACGGGCTTCTTCGTCTTCGCCTGCGGCGTCTTCGCCTCGAACTTCGTCTTCAACACGCTCGCGATGAAGAAGCCCGTGGCGGGCGCGCCCGTGAAGGGGGCGGACTGGTTCAGGGGCCCGCCGCCGATCCACCTCGTCGGCGTCCTCGGCGGCGCGATCTGGGCGACGGGCACGCTCCTCTCCTTCGTGACGGCGGGTACGGCGGGCGCGGCGATCTCCTACGCGCTCGGGCAGGGCGCGACGCTCGTCTCCGCGCTCTGGGGCATCCTCGTCTGGAAGGAGTTCGCCGGCGCGCCGGCGCGCGCGCACGTCCTCAACGCCGCGATGCTCCTCCTCTTCGTCGCGGGCCTCGCCTGCCTCGTCAGGGCCGGCGGCTGAGCAGGGATGGGCCGGGCGCATGCCTTGAGGGGCCGCCGGGCACGAAAGGGCACGTGACGATGCACGACGACGCGATTCCCGCCGAAGCGGAACGCCGGCCGACGCCGGCCGGGGGCGAGCGCCTCCAGAACATCCTGAGCCACGCTGGCGTGGCGAGCCGCCGCCATGCGGCCGACATGATCGCGGCGGGGCGCGTCGCGGTGGACGGCCGCGTCGTGACGGAGCCCTATCTGCGCTTCGACCCCGCCGCCGTGAAGATCGCGGTGGACGGCCGCGCGGTCTCCGCCGCGCGCGAGCGGACGCGCACGGTCATGCTCTACAAGCCCGCCGGCGTCCTCTCGACCCTGGACGACCCCCGCGGCGGCCGGACCGTCGCCGACCTCCTGCGCGGGAAGGTCCGCGAGCGCCTCGTCCCCGTCGGGCGGCTCGACAAGGACAGCGAGGGGCTGCTCCTCATGAGCAACGACGGCGCGCTCACGCTCGCCCTGACGCATCCGCGCCACGGACACGAGAAGACGTACCTCGTGCGCGTCGCGGGGCGGTGGAGCGACGAGAAGCTGCGCATCCTGCGCGGGCCCGTCGCGATGCCCGACGGCTACGTCACGCGCCCCGCCTCCGTCGAGGTCGTGCGCGCCGCCGGGCGCGACAACGTGGCCGTCCTCTCCTTCCGCCTGCGCGAGGGGCGCAAGCGCCAGATCCGAAACATGTGCAGCGCGGCGCATCTCGTCGTCCTCTCCCTGAAGCGCGTCGCGGTGGGCGCCCTGCGCCTCCCCGAAGACCTCCGGCCCGGCGAATGGCGCGACCTCACGCCCGCCGAGCTGGCGCGGCTCGGCGGGCGGGCGCCGCGTCCGGCGGGAGTGTGCTATACTGGGGCCATGTCCCGGATCTTCAGTTTCCTGCTGCTGGCGGCGGGCGCGCTTGGCGTCCTGTCGGGCTGCGAGACCGTCAGCCGCGCGCGCGCGGCGCAGGAGGGCGTCGCGCCGGCGACGAACGACTGGGCCGTCGCGTCGAACGCCGCGGCGCGCGTCGACCTGCGCGGCGCGGATCTCTTCGACTATGCGGCGTTCGCGCTCACGAACCGCCCGAGCCTGGCGGCCTCGCGCCTTGCGGTGTCGAACGCCGTGCTGGCGCTCCGGCAGGTCACGTCCGACCGCGCGCTGCAGGTGAGCCTCGCGGGCGGCTATTCCCAGGCGACGGCGAACGGCGGCAGCCACTTCTCCTGGCGCCAGCCGCGCGGGAAGGGGACGGCGGACGTGTCGTTCGACCTCCTCCTCTGCGATTTCGGGCGGATCGACGCGCGGGAGCTGGAGGCGCGCGAGAACCTGGTCGCGGCCGAACGGGATCTCGCGGACGGCGAGTTCGACGTGTTCAACGAGGTCGCCCAGGCGTACTGCACGCTGCGGCGCAACGACGCGCTCCTCGCGGTGGCGCGCACGAATGCGTTCATGCACGCGGAGCACCTGCGCGAGAGCGAAGTCCTCTATGCGGCCGGCGAGGCGAAGAAGCTCGACGTCCTCAAGGCGCGGGTGGACCTTTCGACTGCGCGCCTTGCGGTGATCAACGCCTCGAACGACGTCGTGACGGCGGGCGCGGAGTTCCTGCGCACGCTGGGCCTCGAAGCGGACCGCGCGACGCGGGCGGACGTGTTCGCGGTGGCCGGGGACGCCCTGGCGGACCGGGGCCCCGGACTTCCCGCGACGGACTACGATGCCGTGGCGGGCCTGTACGTCGCGCGCACGAACGCGCCCGCGCTGATGGTGCTGCGCGCGAAGCTGCGCGCGGCGAGCGCGCGGGTGGACTACGCGGTGGCGGACCTGCTGCCGGAACTGACGCTCTCCTCGGCCTTCTCCTTCGCGGACCCGGCCTGGAACTGGAGCTGGGGCTTCAAGGCCGTGCAGACCCTCCTCGACGGTTACCGCAGGCAGATTGCGGTCGATGCCGCCGTCGTGGAGATGGAGCGCGCCCGCACGGACGTGGAGGCCGCCGAGCAGAAGCTCTCCTACGACCTTGCCGTCGCCGTGGCGACCCGCGACAACGCGCGCGAGGCGCTTGCGGCGGCGTCCATCGAGGTGGAACAGGCCCGGGAAAACCTCGAAACCGTGCAGGCGCAGTACAACGTGGGCGACGCCTGCCGCCTCGACTTCACGGACGCGGCGGACAAGCTCGCGGACGCGCTCGGCGCCCGCGTCAAGTCCTTCTACGCCGGCGAGGCGGCCGAGGCCGCGCTCATCCGCCTGACGGGGCGCGTGCCGCCGTATGCCGGGCGCGCGGGCGCGGGCGCGAAGGAGAACGGAACGCATCGGGAGGTGACGGATCATGAAATGGACTAACACGCTCGTCAAGACGGGCGTCTGGCTCGCGGTGCTGGGCGGCGCGGCCTACGGCGTCGTGCGGTTCCTCGACGCGCGGAAGACCGAGGCCGCCGTTGTCCACTACCGCACGGCGAGGGTCGTCCGCACGGACATCTTCCGCACCGTGGAGGCCACGGGCACCGTGCAGCCGATCAAGGAGGTTGAGGTCGGCGCGCAGGTGAACGGCCGCATCGTCAAGCTCTTCGTGGACTACAACTCCGTCGTCACGAACGGGCAGGTCGTCGCCCTCATCGACCCGCAGGTCTACGAGGCGAACTACAAGAGCGCCCTCGGCGAACTCCACGCGAACGAGGCGAACGTCAAGAAGTGCGAGGCGCAGCTCGCGCTCGCCGAGAAGACGCTTACCCGCAAGCGGGAGCTCGTGAAGAAGGAGATGGCGCCGGTCGCGGACTACGACAGCGCCCTGGAGGCGCGCGACACGGGGCGCGCCGCCCTCGCCGCCGCGAAGGCGAGCGTGGAGAAGAGCCAGGCGAGCGTGAGCCAGGCGAAGGCCAACCTCGACTACTGCACGATCCTTTCGCCCGTGGACGGCGTGGTGATCACGCGCTCCGTGGACGAGGGCCAGACGGTCGTCTCCTCCATGAACGCCGTGCCGCTCCTGAAGCTCGCGACCGACCTCCGGCGCATCCAGGTGGAGGCGACGGTGCCGGAGGCGGACATCGGGAGCGTCAAGGACGGGCAGTCCGTCACCTTCACGGTCGATTCCTACGCGGGCGTCACCTTCACGGGCGAGGTCACCCAGGTGCGCATGGCCTCCACCACGACGTCGAGCGTCGTCACCTATCCCGTGATCATCGAGGCCGAGAACCCGGGCGGGAAGCTCTTCCCCGGCATGACGGCCAACATCTCCGTCCACGTCGACGCGGTGCGCGATGTGCTTGCCGTCACCTCCGCCGCATTCCGCTACCATCCCGCCGCCGCGGCGCACGACGCGCGGCCGCCGGCGGAGAAGGGGCGGGCGCTCCATCTGCTGGGGACTGACGGACGGCCCGAGCGGCTGGTGGTGGAGACGGGGCTGAGCGACGGCAGCTTCACCGAGATCCGCTCGCAGGACGCCGCCCTCGAAGGCCGCGAGGCCATCCTCGGCGTCGCCGTCGCGCCGAAGGCGGGCGCGGCGCCGGACGGCGCGAACAACCCGTTCATGCCGAAGCACCCGTCCCGCGACAAGAACAAGAAGAGCGGCGCGCCGCCGCCGCCCTGATCCCGTCCTCCTCCAATCGATGAGCCACCTAATCGAAATCCGGGATCTCCGCAAGATCTACGCGCTCGGCGAGGAGCCGGTCGCGGCGCTGGACGGCGTGTCGCTCACGATCGACGCGGGCGAGTTCGTCGCGATCATGGGCGCCTCCGGCAGCGGAAAGTCGACGATGCTGAACATCCTCGGCTGCCTCGACACGCCCACGAGCGGCAGCTACCTGCTGGACGGCATCGAGGTCGCGCGCCGCTCGCGCACGGAGCTCGCGCACATCCGCAACCGCAAGCTCGGCTTCGTCTTCCAGAACTTCAACCTCCTCGCCCGCACGAGCGCGATCGAGAACGTGGAGCTGCCCGACTTCTACCTCGGCCGCCTCGGACGCGCCGCCCGCCGGGCGCGGGCGCTCGACCTTCTCGCGCGCGTGGGTCTTGGCGGACGCGGCACGCACACGCCCGCGCAGCTCTCCGGCGGACAGCAGCAGCGCGTCGCCATCGCCCGCGCCCTCATGAACGAGCCGCCCGTCCTCTTCGCCGACGAGCCCACCGGCAACCTCGACACGAAGAGTTCCATTGAGATCATGAACCTCTTCACCGCGCTCTCCAACGAGGGCATCACCATCGTCATGGTCACGCACGAGGACGACATCGCCGCCTACGCAAAGCGCCACCTCCTCATGCGCGACGGCCACCTCATCAAGGACGACAGGCGATGAACCTCCTCATGATCTTCAAGGTCGCCGTCAAGGCGATCTGGCGTAACAAGACGCGCAGCGCGCTCACGATGCTCGGCATCATCTTCGGCATCGCGGCCGTGATCGTGGTGCTGGCGATCGGCAAGGGCGCGAGCCAGAACATGGTCGCCCAGATCGCGAAGATGGGCGACAACGTGGTGATGATCTTCAGCGAGCAGCGGCACACGGCGGCGGGCGTGCATGGCGGCGCGGGGGAGGGGCAGTCGCTCACGGCGTCCGACGGCCTCGCGATCCGCCGCGAACTCGCGCACCTCGTGAAGGCCGAAAGCCCCGAGGTGCGCACGCAGATGCAGGTGATCTACGCGGACAAGAACTGGAACACGACGGTCTACGGCGTCTCGACCGAGTTCACGACGATCCGCAACTGGGACGTCGCCGACGGCGACTACTTCAACGAGCAGGAGGAGCGCCAGAGCGCGCGCGTCTGCGTGCTGGGGCGCACGGTCGCCTCGAACCTCTTCCCGGACGGCGAGGCCGTCGGGCGCACGATCCGCATCGGCAACATGCCGTTCAAGGTGAAGGGCGTCATGGACGTGAAGGGCGTGGGCGGCTTCGGTCAGGACCAGGACGACGCCGTCCTCGCGCCCTACACGACCGTCAAGCGCGTCCTGCAGGCCTCCACGTTCCCGGACAACGTGCGCCAGCTGAAGCTCTCGCTCTACTCGATGGACCAGATCGAGGAGGCGAAGCGCGAGATCGGCGCGCTCCTGCGCCAGCGCCACCGCCTCGGCGACGAGGTGGCCGACGACTTCCGCATCATCGACATGGCCGAGATCACCTCCACCATGAGCGGCGTCTCGAACACGATGACGGTGCTCCTCGCGGCCGTCGCGGCGATCTCGCTCCTCGTGGGCGGCATCGGAATCATGAACATCATGCTCGTCTCGGTGACGGAGCGCATCCGCGAGATCGGCCTTCGGATGGCCATCGGCGCGACGCCCGCGAACATCCTCGCGCAGTTCATCCTGGAGTCGGTCTTCCTCTCCACCGTCGGCGGCGGCGTCGGCGTCGCGCTCGGCGTGGGGGGCGCCGAATGGCTGGGGGGCGTGCTGGGGTGGCCGATCCTCGTCGAGACGGGCTCGACGGCGGCCGCGTTCCTCTTTTCGTCCTTTGTGGGCATGTTCTTCGGCTTCTACCCCGCCTGGCGCGCGAGCCGCCTCAACCCGATCGACTGCCTGCGGTATGAGTGAGGACGGCCCCCAACGTCGAGGGTTTTCATTGCCAATGAAAAAGGAAGGATGAGGACATGAAGCGGAACGTGGTAGGACGTCTTGTGGCGGGGCTGGCCTGCTGCGCGGGGACGGTGGTGGCCGCGAGCCCGCGCCTCACCTACGTGGGTGCGTCGAACGGGGTGTGGACGGCAAGCGGGGCGTGGCGGAACGAGGCGGGCGAGACGGTGGACTGGTCGGACGGCGCATTTGCCGTTATCGGCGACACCGACGTGCAGGTGCCCGAGGCGGGCGTTGTCGTGGACGGTCTCGCATACGCGCCGGCGGGCGGGAAGCGCTATGTCCGCGGCGCCGGGAAGTTGACGGTCCGCGCGGCGGGCATCACGCTCGCGAATACGGTCAGTGCCGAGGTGAACCTGCAGCCGAAGGGCGGGCTTCACCTTGCGGCCGACCAGGCCTGGACGGCGACGGGCGCGGGCGGGATGCTGTGCCTTGACGGCGATGTACCCCTGACGGCCGAGACGGGCGTGCGGATTCACGTCACGGGCGGGAAGCCCGTCAGCGTCCGCGTGAACGTGCTGGGACGCCTGGGGCCGACCGAGACGGTCGTCATCGAGGCGCCGTCCTGGCTCTCTCCCGCCCATGAGGGGATAGTCGCCGGACGGGGGCTCGGCATGCCGACGCTTATTCTGAGCGGAGAGGGAAACCGCGCGGGGTTCGGTTCGCGATATGAAGTGAAGGCGTTCGCCACGAACTACGCCTCGCACCTTGTCCTGCGGGACGGGGCGGACATCGGGATGGGCGTGTACAACGGCCAGGCGAACGGCTTCGGCGTGCCGCGTGTGACGGTGGACGGCGCGGCGACGGCGGACGGATCGCGCGTGCGGGGCGGGGGCGTCCTCGCGCTGACGCGATCCGAAACGGTCTTCGACGTGGTGGCGGAACGGCGGATGACCTTCGAGCCGTGCGTGGTGGATGCGCCCGGCGGTGCGGCGGGGGTGGTGAAGCGCGGTGCGGGGACGCTCGTGTTTACGGGCGCGGGCACGACGTTTTCGGGCGGGGTGTCCGTGGAGGAGGGGACGGTGGCGTTCACGGCGGACGCGACGCTTGCGGGGGCCGTCTCCGGCGCCGTGTCGGTGGCGGAAGGGAAGACGGTGCGGTTCGGTTCCGTGGCGGGCCCGTTCACGAAGACGGGTGCGGGGACGGCCGTTCTCGGTTGGGGCGACGCAGGTGCGGAGATCCACGTGGCGGAGGGCGCGGTGGAGGCCGGCGAGGTCTCGGTGCCGCCGCCGCGCGGGCTTTCGGCGTGGCTGGACGCGACGGCGGCGGCTTCGCTCACGACGAACGAGGCGGGCGTCGTCTCGAACTGGGCGGACCGGCGCGGCGGCACGTTCGCCGCCGTGCGGCAATCGGAACACCAACTGCCCGTCTGGACGGCGAACGCGCTGAACGGCCTCCCCGTGCTGGACTTTGGGCGCATGGCGGAACATGACGTCGAGGGCGACGACCGCATGATGGCGTTCTCGCCGGCGCGCACGGAGATCCGCACGGTCTTCTGGGTGATCGGCAGCAAGAACGGCGGCGGCTTCCTGCTCGGCGACAGCCAGGCGCTCGACGGCACCAAGCGCCACTTCCACCGGGGCGGCAACTTCGGCAGGACCGCCGACGCGCCGCTCTGGGACGGTACGGGGCGGGACAAGGGCGTTGTGCGCGCGGGCGAGACCTGGGTGAACGGCGTGGCGGTGGACGGCACGAAGACGGGCCTGGGCGGCGCGTACGACCTCGTGGGCTGGCGCATCTCCGAGACGGACGACGCGGCCGGGGCGTCGGCCGGGGCCACGTGGCTCGCCTCCTGCTACGCGGCGGGCAAGGACAGCAACTACCGTCTCAACGGCGGGCAGGAACTCGGAGAACTTTTGATCTACACGAACCGTCTGACGGATGCCGAGCGGGACGCCGCGACGGCGTATCTGGCGCGGAAGTGGTTCCCGCAGACGGCGGCGGCGCAGACCGTGCTGGCCTTCGGCACGGTGATGCTGGAGGGGGCCGGCGCGGCGTTCCGCGCGACGGCGCCGACGCATCTCGAAAAGCTTATCGTCCGATCCGGCTGCACGTTCACGGATTTGGGGAACCTGACGGTCGACGAGCTTGTCTTCGAGGAGGGCGCGACGCTGCGCGTCGTCTACGGGGCGGACGGGAAGGTGGCGGCGCCGTTTACGGGGGCGGCGCGGATCGTGTTCCCGCAGACGATGAAGCTGGACGTGGCCGTGCCCGAAGGTGTGACGCCCATCGGCACGTCCGTCCTCGCCCACGCGTCGGACGCGGTGACGGGCGTGCCCGTCTGGACGCCCGCGCCGGGCGTGTCGGCGGCCTACCGCGTCGTGGTGGATGCGGCGTCCCGGAAGGTGGCGCTGGCCGTCCTTTCGGGGACGCTCTTCATTCTGCGGTAAGGGCGGCACCCGTTCGGCGGAGATTTGCTATACTAAGTACCCCTTTTTGAGATCCATGTGGGTCTTGGGGGGTCAACCACTGGAGAAGGAACATGTCGGAACAGGATCAGAACGGATTCATGGTGTTTTCGGGAACGGCGAACCTGCCGCTCGCCGAGAAGGTGGCCGCCTATCTGGGCAAGCCCCTCAACAAGATCGACATCCGGCGTTTCCCCGACGGCGAGACGTTCTGCCAGGTGCAGGAGGGCGTGCGCGGCCGCGATGTGTTCGTGATCCAGAGCGGCAGCCCGTCGCCGAACGAGGCGTACATGGAGCTCTTCATCATCATGGACGCGCTCAAGCGCGGCAGCGCGGCGCGCATCACGGCCGTCGTCCCCTACTACGGCTACGCGCGCCAGGACCGCAAGGACCAGCCGCGCGTGCCGATCACGGCGCGCCTCGTCGCGAATCTGCTCACGGCGGCCGGCGCCGACCGCGTGCTCACGCTCGACCTGCACGCGAACCAGATCCAGGGCTTCTTCAACATCCCGCTCGACCAGCTGCACGCGGAGCCGGTGATCCTCAAGTACATCCGCGACATGCACCTCGCGAAGCCCATCGTCGTCTCCCCGGACGCCGGCGGCGCGAAGACGGCCTACGGCTACAGCCGCAAGCTGGGCACGGGCCTCGCGATCGTCGCCAAGCAGCGCACGGGCGACTCGACGGTCGACGCCTTCAGCGTCGTCGGCGACGTCAAGGGCTGCGACGTCATCATGGTGGACGACATGACGGCGACGGGCGGCACGCTGAGCGCGGCCGCGAAGATGTGCCGCGACAACGGCGCGAAGAGCGTCCATGCGTTCGTCTCGCACTTCCCGCTCACGCCGAAGGGCGTGGAGCGCCTGATGGGCGAGACCCAGCTCGACGAGCTCGTCGTGACGGACACGATCCCGCTCCGCACGGGCTTCGACCCCTCGAAGCTCCCCTTCAAGCTCACGGTGCTGAGCGTCGCCCCCCTCATCGGCGAGGCCATCAAGCGCATCCACTCGAACCAGAGCATCAACGACCTCTTCAACCACGAGTGACCGTTTTTGTGCTATACTATCCAATTTTGACCGCCGAGGGTAGCGCGCGTGCGTGAGAGCAGGCGGGGACAACACAAGGGAAGACGAATGGATCAGATCAAGATCAAGGCGTCCGTGCGTACCGAACAGGGTACGAGCGCGGTGCGCCGCCTTCGCCGCAGCGGGCAGGTGCCCGCCTCGGTGATGAGCATGAACAAGGGCGGGACGAAGCTCATCAAGTTCGACGCCCACGAGTTCATGATGGCCATGCGCGGCCGGAGCGGCAAGCAGCTCCTCGTCACGCTGGACGTGGACGGGACCGAGGTGCCGGCGCTCCTGCGCGAGATGCAGAACGACGTGCTGGCGGGCACCCCGATCCATGTGGATTTCAGCGAGGTGTCGCTCTCGCAGAAGGTGCGCGTGACGGTGCCGCTCTACCTCGTCGGCGAGGCGGTGGGCGTGAAGCTCGGCGGCGGCGTGCTGGAGCAGGTGCTGCGCAAGGTCGAGGTCGAGTGCCTGCCGACGGACATCGCCGAGAAGTTCGAGGTCGACGTCTCGAAGCTCGGCCTGGACCAGACGTTCTTCGTGCGCGACCTGCAGCTCGGCGACAAGCAGACGCTCGTGACGCGCGGCGAACTCGCCGTGGCCGTCGTCAAGGCGCCGGACGGCGCGGACGCGGCGGCGCTGGGCGCGGCGGCCGGCGAGGAGAAGTCGCCCGAGGTGATCAAGAAGGGCAAGGAAGACGCCGACGCCGCCAAGGCGGAGGCCAAGAAGTAATTCCGCCGCTCCGGTGTCTTGATGAAGGTAATCGCTGGACTGGGGAATCCGGGCGCGGACTACGCGAACACGCCGCACTCCATCGGCTTCGAGGTCGTGGAGGCGCTGGCGCGCGAGATCGGCGCGTCCTGGAAGAACTCGTCCTCGTTCAACGGGGAACTCGCGACGGGGATGCTCGGCGCCGTGAAGGTCATGCTGGTGAAGCCCATGACGTTCATGAACCTGAGCGGAAACTGCGTCGCGCCCGTGGTGAAGTACCACAACGCCAAGGTGGCGGAAGACCTGCTCGTCGTCTCGGACGACATCGACCTCCCCGTGGGGCGGATGCGCATCCGCAGGGGCGGCTCGGCGGGCGGCCACAACGGCCTGAAGAGCGTGATCGAGCGCACGGGCTCGCCGGACTTCCTCCGGCTGCGCCTCGGCGTCGGCCGCGACGCGCGGAACCGCGCGAACGTGGTCGGGCACGTGCTCGGCAGGTTCGCGCCGGATGACCGGAAGGTCATGGACGAAGTGGTGGCGGAGGCGGTCAAGGCAATCGGGGCGATCGAGCTGGAAAGTCCTGAAATCGCGATGAACCGGTACAACGGCTGGACGGCGACGTCCGCCGCCGGGAAGGAAAACGACACATGAAGAAGTACGATGGTCTCTACATCTTCGCCGGACAGGCGAAGGACGACGTGCTGGACGCGCAGATCCAGAAGGCGCTTGCGGAAGTGACGCGCCTCGGCGGCAGCGTCCTCACCCAGGAAGTGCTCGGCAAGCGCGCGTTCGCGCACCCGATGCACAAGCGCGAGAACGGCGTGTACGTGCTCGTCCGCTTCGAGTTCGACCCCGCGAAGGTGAGCGAGCTCGTCAACCGCTACCGCCTCGTGGAAGAGGTCTTCCGCGTGCAGATCCTGGCCGTCGACGAGCGCCGCGAGGCGGTGCTCGCCGCCCAGCGCGAAGCGGCCGCGAAGCGCGAGGCGATCAAGGCCCAGAAGGAAGCCGAAGCGGCGGCCGCCGAGGCGGCCGCGG
Source organism: uncultured Kiritimatiellota bacterium (assembly GCA_934643865.1). Lineage (GTDB taxonomy): Bacteria > Verrucomicrobiota > Kiritimatiellia > RFP12 > UBA1067 > RUG572. The sequence continues at coordinate 39,237 of CAKUCX010000007.1, read as the reverse complement.
CCGAATAACGAGACGCGGCGGAGGCAGCCATGCCGTCCTTCAACAAAGTCATCCTGATGGGCAACCTGACGCGCGACCCCGAGGTCCGCACGGTCGGGGCGAACGCCGTGAAGGTGTGCCGCTTCGCCCTTGCGCTCAACGAGCGCCGGCGGGACCGCAACGGCAACATGGTGGACATCCCCACGTTCGTCGACGTCGACGCGTGGGAGAAGCTCGCCGAGCTGTGTGGGCAGTACCTCCGCAAGGGCCGCTCGGTCCTCGTGGAGGGGCGACTCCAGATGGACACGTGGGAGAAGGACGGGCAGAAGCTCCAGAAGCTGAAGGTGCGCGCCATGACCGTGAAGTTCCTGCCCCTGCCGGCCCCCAACCAGAGCCGGCTCACGGGCGAGCCGATCGCCGTCGTCGGCGACGACGAAGCGCCTCTGCCGTTTTAGAAGACAATCAAAAACAAGGAAGTCAGACAATGGCCTACCAGAAGAAAAGCGAGCGTTCGAACCGCGAAGAGCGCGGCGAGTTCACCTCCCGCCGCCGCCCCGCGATTCCCGCGAACGACAAGATCGACCTCACCGACATCGAGGTCCTCAAGCGCTACGTGACCGAATACGGCAAGATCATCCCGGCCCGCGTGACGGGCGTGACGGCGATGCAGCAGCGCCAGATCAAGAAGGGCGTGCGCCGCGCACGCAACATGGGCCTCATGGCCTGAGAAAGGAGCGCATGACATGACCGAAGTGATGCTGATGGCCGATGTGAAGTACCTCGGCAAGGCCGGCGCGATCGTCAAGGTCGCCCCCGGCTACGCGCGCAACATGTTGCTGCCGCAGGGCCTTGCGGCCCCGGTGACGGAGGCGTCGAAGCGCCGCCTCGCGAAGCTGGAGGCGCAGCGCGCCGCCGAGCGCAAGGCGCGCAAGGCGGCCGCCGAAGCCCTCGCCGCGAAGCTCACGGGCCTCTCCGTGACGGTGAACGCCCAGACGATCGACGGCACGAAGCTGTACGGCGGCGTGAAGGCGACGGACATCCTCGACGCGATCGAGGCCGATCGCGGCGTGAAGTTCGAGCGCGGACAGCTCGACCTCCCCGACCAGCTCAGGGAGGTCGGCACCTACGAGGCCAAGATCGACCTCGGCGAGGGCGTGGCGGTCCCCTTCAAGGTGTGGATCGTCGACGCCTCCGCGCAGCAGGCGTAGCGGGCCGGCGCACGCCGGCGGATGAAGCCTCCGCGCCGCCTCCGGGCGGCGCGGAGGCTTCGCTTTCCCGCTTTGGGCCGTTCGGACAGGTGACGGCGGGCCGCAGATGTGGTAGACTACCCCATCCAAAAGGAGAACAACATGAACATCACACGCAGAAACTTCCTTGGCGCCTCGGCCCTTGCCGGCGCCGCCTTTCTCGCGCCGGGCTGCTGCAGCTCCTGCTGCGGCACGCGCTACGGCAAGGTCGCGCTTCAGCTCTACTCGCTGAAGGACTACATCGGCGGCAACAAAAAGCTGAAGACGAAGGGCGTCGGCCTCGAAAAGGGCCTCGCGGACGTCCGCGCGATCGGCTTCGAGGGCGTCGAGTTCGCCGGCTACTACGGCTTCAAGCCCTGCGAGCTCAAGAAGATGCTCGCGGACAACGGCCTCAAGGTGTGCGGCACGCACGTCTCGAACGACAAGTACGGCTTCGACGTGAAGAAGGGAACGTTCAACGCGGACGTCCTCAAGAAGACCTGCGAGTTCGAGACGGCCTACGGCAACACGCTCATCATCTGCCCCGGCGGCGGCAACATCCCCCCGGGCGCGTCCTGGTCCACCGGCCGCGGCGGCGAGCCCTGCAAGCCCTCGAAGGAGATCGACGCCTTCACGAAGAAGCTCGTCGAACTCTACAACAAGGCGGCCGTGGTCGCGAAGACGATGGGCTGCAAGATCGGCCTCCACAACCACACGTGGGAGCATGGGATCAAGATGATGGACGGCACGTCGTTCTGGGACTACTTCTTCACGAACACGTGCCAGGACGTCTGCATGGAGCAGGACGTCGGCTGGTCCACCTGCGCGGGCGTCGACTGCTGCGAGCAGTACGTGAAGTACCCGCACCGCAGTCCGACGCTCCACGCGAAGGAGAACGGCATGGGCAAGGACGTGAAGTCGTTCGACGCCATCCTCGGCCAGCCCGGCAAGCCGGGTGCGACGCCGGTGCCGTGGGACCGCCTCTTCGTCGCGTCGGACAAGGACAAGGTCGAGTGGTACGTCGTCGAGTGCGAGCGCCACTTCGACGACCCGAACGGTGCCGTCAAGCCGTCCTTCCAGTTCCTCCGCTCGAAGGGCCGCTGCTAGGCCCACCCACTTCGGGCGCGTAGCGCCCGTGTCAGGCGGCTCGGCTGGCGCGGCGGCGCATTGCCGCGCGGCGTGGCAATTCGCCTCGTCGCGGTTTCCACTTCAAACGGGACAAAGACCATGCTGGCAATCGTTGACTACAAGGCGGGCAACCTGACGAGCGTCTCCCTTGCGTTCGCGGCGCTGGGCGTCGAGGCGCAGGTGACGCGCGACCCGGCCGTCGTCCGCGCGGCGGATCGGGTCGTCTTTCCGGGCGTCGGCGCGGCGGGAAGCGCGATGGCGAACCTCCGCGCCCTCGGCCTTGAGGCGGCGGTGCGCGACGCGGCCGTCTCCGGGCGGCCGTTCCTCGGCATCTGCCTGGGGATGCAGATCCTCTTCGAGCATTCCGAGGAGGATGGCGGCGTCGACACGCTCGGCATCCTGCCGGGGCGCGTGCGGCGCTTCCCCGACGTGCCGGGGTTCAAGGTGCCGGAGATCGGCTGGAACCAGGTCCGCCGCGCGGGCGCCGCGCAGGACGCCGAGTACTACTTCGTCCATTCCTACTACGCCGAGCTGGGTGCCTGCACGGTCGGGACGACGGCGTACGCGGGCGTCACGTTCACGAGTGCCGTCGCGAAGGGGGCGCTCGTCGCCTACCAGTTCCACCCCGAGAAGTCGGGGCGCGTCGGCCTGGAGTTGCTGAAGGAGTTCGTGTCATGCTGACGAAGCGCGTGATCCCGTGCCTCGACGTGCGCGGCGGGCGCGTCACGAAGGGCGTGAAGTTCAAGAACAACGTCGACCTCGGCGATCCGGTGGAAATGGCCGTCGCCTACTCCGAGGGCGGGGCGGACGAACTCGTGTTCTACGACATCACGGCGTCCGCCGAGCATCGTCCGATCGACCTCGGCATGGTCGAGGCTGTGGCGCGTGCGGTGCGCATCCCGTTCGCCGTGGGCGGAGGCATTTCGTCCCTGGCGGACATGGAGCGCGTGATTCTCGCCGGCGCGGAGAAGGTTTCCGTCAACTCCCTCGCCGTGCGGAATCCCCAAATCGTCGCCGACGGCGCGAAGGCGTTCGGCGCGCAGTGCATCGTCCTCGGCATGGACCCCGTGCGGAGCGTGCGCTGCCCGAGCGGCTACGAGATCACGACGCGCGGTTTCCGCGAGTTCACGGGCATGGACGCTGTGGAGTGGGCGAAGCGCGCGGCCGACCTCGGCGCGGGCGAGATCGTCGTCAACTCCGTCGACGCGGACGGGACGCGCGACGGCTTCGAACTCGCCCTCACGCGCCGCATCGCCGAGGCAGTCCCCGTGCCCGTCGTCGCCTCCGGCGGCGCCGGACGCCCCGAACACCTCGTGACGGTCTTCCGCGAGGCGCAGGCCGACGCGGCCATCGTCGCGGGCATGATCCATTTCGGCGACTACACGATCGCCCAGATCAAGACCGCCTTGCACGCGGCCGGCGTGCCCACGCGCATGACGTGGTAGCCGCAGGGACTCTCGTCCACCCAAGATTTGTACAGTAACGCTCCGGGGTGGGAGGGGGGGGGGCTGGACCTCTGCGGTCTCTGCGGCCTCTGCGTGAAAACCGCCACTGCGGAATCCCGCGTTTTGCCGTGGTCGCTCAAATGAGATAAAAGAGAGGGTCTCCTTGTGTCAACGAGGCGCTAGGCGCCGCCTTGCCCCCGGATGACCATCTGGACGTACGGCAGTTCGGAGAAGCCGAGGCGCGTGTAGAGACGGCGCGCACGCACGTTCGACGGTTCGACTTCTAGGCGGTAGGCGGCGGCCGGGACGTTCTCGCGCAGCCACCGGAAGAAGGTTCCGCCGACGCCGCGTCCCTGAAAGGCCGGGCGGACGTAGGCCTCTTCGATCCAGACGACCATGCCGCCGAACTCCCGCGAGAACATCTTGCTCAGGAGCGCGTACCCTGCCGTCTGGTTTCCGCATGTGAAGATGTAACACGTGAGGTACGTGCCGGAGCGGAGCAATTCGGCGAACGCCTTTTCGTGAAAGGCGGGATCGACATCGTGAAGGACCGCATCGGATGCGTAGAACTCGCGGCTCATGTCGAGAAAGGCGTCCCGGTCGTCCGCCCCCGCCGTCCTGAAACGAAATGCATTGGCCATTTAAGATCTCCTTTTTTTATATTTTTAACAAAACAGTCGAATTTTAACAGATTTCGCCTCCTCGGTCAAGCCCTTGCCCCCTGCCCCCGACACCCACGGGCTGTTTGATTCCCCGGCTGGGGATGGTCCGGCCGCTGTCGGACGTCCCGCGCCGGGCCGTCAGTGGACGAGGTGTTGGATGAAGGAGCGCGCAAGCCAGCCTCAAAACCAATCTCCGTGTCCCCGTGCCCCCGCGCGCTCCGTGTTGACCGGCCGGAGGCTGCGCAACCCACCCGCGCCGCCTCACCAGGGGCGCACTTCATTGCGACCGGGCCAGGAAAGCATCCTGCCGGTCAACACGGAGCGCGCGTCATGGGCTGTTGGCGGGCTTGCGGGCACGGCGCGGCCTATGGTATACTCCGAAGCGGACATGAGGATGACGCAGGGGCGCACGCCGTGCCGGGGAACGCAGGGGCGATGCGCCTCGCAGAGGCTGACAGGAACATGAACTTCATCGGATGCGACAGGGACTTTGACGCGGCGCGGGCCGTCCTCTTCGGCGCGCCCTACGACTCGACGACCTCCTACCGACCCGGCGCGCGCTTTGGCCCGGCGGCGATCCGCCACGAGTCGTTCGGCATCGAGACGTACTCGCCCTACCAGGGGCGCGACCTCGGGGACTGTGCCGTCCACGATGCCGGCGACCTGGAGCTGCCGTTCGGCGCGCCCGAGCCCGCGCTCGGGATGATCGAGGCCGAGGCGGCGCGGATCCTCGATGCGGGGAAGGCGCCCGTCCTCCTCGGCGGCGAGCATCTCGTCACGCTCGGCGCGGTGCGCGCGGCCCGGGCGCGCCACCCGGACCTCCACGTCCTTCACTTCGACGCGCACGCCGACCTGCGCGCGGACTACCTCGGCAGCCCGCTCTCCCACGCCTGTGTCCTGCGCCGCTGCCACGACCTCCTCGGCGACGGGCGCATCTTCCAGTTCGGCATCCGCTCGGGGACGCGCGAGGAGTTCGCGTTCATGCAGGCGGGCCACGTCACGGCGGAGCCGTTCGCGGCGGCGACGCTGCCCGCGCGCGCGCTCCCGGAGGGGACGCCCGTCTACCTGACGGTCGACCTCGACGTCCTCGACCCGGCGGAGTTCCCGGGGACGGGCACGCCCGAGGCGGGCGGCTTCACGTTCGGGCAGCTGCGCGCCGCGCTCATGGACGTCTTCGCGCGCTTCCGCGTCGTTGCCTTCGACCTCGTCGAGCTTGCGCCCGCGCTGGACGCGAGCGGCCGCTCCACGGCCCTCGCCTGCAAGCTCCTGCGCGAGTGCCTGCTCGCGCATCGTCCTGCGTGACGCGGACGCATCGCCCCGCCGTTCCGCACGGGCTGGCGGGGGGTGGTCTGCCGAAACGCCCTTGCCGCCGGCGGTCGGGCCGCAGGCCCGAACAAACCCACGCGGATTTGTGCTATAATATCGACTTCAAAGAGAACAACAGAGATGGACGAGCAGACGAAGATCAGTTTCGAGCCTCCCCGCGGCATGCGGGACTTCTACCCCGAGGACATGGCGTGGCGCAACCGCGTGTTCGACGCCTTCCGCGCCGCCGGCGAGGCCGCCGGCTTCGAGCCCTACGACGCCTGCGTCGTCGAGAGCTACGAGCTGCTCGCGCGCAAGGCGGGCGAGGAGGTGGGCGAGCAGATCTACCACTTCCGCGACAAGAGCGACCGCCACATCGCGCTGCGCGCGGAGATGACGCCCACGCTCGCGCGCATGGTCGCGCAGCGCCAGGGTTCGCTCGCCTTCCCGATCAAGTGGACGACGATCGCGCAGTGCTTTCGCTACGAGCGCATGACGAAGGGCCGCAAGCGCGAACACTACCAGTGGAACTGCGACATCATCGGCGAGGAGAGCGTGCTTGCCGAGGTGGAGGTGCTGGGCGCGGCGTGCGACGCCCTCCGCCGCATGGGGCTTTCCAGGGATGATTTCCGCGTCCATGTCTCGAACCGCGCGCTCCTCTCGGAACTGCTCGCGGCGAGTGGCATCCCGGCGGACCTCCACGCGCAGGTGTTCCTCGCGCTCGACAAGCGCGGCAAGATGCCGGACGAGGAGATCGCGGCGATGCTCCGCGCGGGCGGCGTGGACGACGCGGGCGTGAAGGCGGCCTTCGCGATCATGGACCTCAAGACGCTCGACGAGGCCGAACGCCTCGCGGGCGCGGGCTCCCCCGCCGTTGCGCAGCTGCGCGAGCTCTTCCGCCTCGCGGGCCTCGCGGGGTTCGCGGACTGCCTCGTCTTCGACATCTCGGTGATCCGCGGCCTCAGCTACTACACGGGCATCGTCTTCGAGTGCTTCGACACGCAGCGCGAATTCCGCGCGATCTTCGGCGGCGGGCGCTACGACAACCTGCTCACGACGATCGGCGGCGACCCCGCGACGGCGGTGGGGCTCGGGTTCGGCGACGTGGTGGTGACGGAGCTCCTGAAGGCGCGGCTCGGCGCGGACGCGCCCGCCCCGAAGAAGGGCGTGTACGTGGGGTGGATGTTCCCCGAGCAGCGCGACGCGGCGCTGGCGCTCGCGGCGAAGCTGCGCGCGCAGGGGGAATGCGTGAACCTCGCGCTCCGCAAGGCGAAGCCGAAGCAGTTCTTTTCGCGCGCGGGGGCGAGTTCCTGCGCGAAGGCGGTGTTCCTCGGCCCGGACGACGTCGCGGCCGGCCGGGCGAAGATGAAGGATCTCGCGACGCGGGAAGAAACGGCCCTTGAGCTTTAGCCTCGACAGATTCACGGCGGCGACGGCGGCCGAGTTCGGCGCGCGGTACACGCGCGTGCGGGCGGGGTTTGACGTCGGCTTCGCGGACGCCGGGGCGTCCCACGCCTTCCGTGCGGCGCACGAGGGCGTGTGGATGACGGTGGAGGCCGATGCCGCCGCACGCGCGGCGACGGCGGCGGCGCTCGACCCCAAGACCGTCCTCCAGATGGGCGCGGGCGGCGAGCTGCCGTTCGAGGACCACCAGTTCGAGGTGGCGCTGTTCGCGAAGGCCGTGCTGGACGGGCCGCGCGACCGCCTGGAGGCGCTTGTGCGCGAGGCGCACCGCGTGCTGCAGGGGGGCGGGTGCCTCATGTTCACGGTGGAGGAGGCGGCGCGCGGCGACGGGCGCGGCTGGACGGCCCGGGCGGTGTACGAGCTGCTGCGGGACGGCTTCGACGTCGTGGGGCTGAGGCGTCCGCCCTGGTGGCGCTTCGGCACGGCGGGGCGCACGCTGACGGTGTGCGCGGGACGGAAGAACTGGCGGAACCGGGGGACGCCGATCGTCGGCGCGGCGATGCCCGTTTCGTCCGCGATGCTCTCGCCGCGCGCGCGGTCGAAAGGCTAGGCGAAGGAGGCCCGGAAGATGAGACGAATCGTTGGTTTGCTGGCCGTCCTTCTGCTCGCCGCCGCAGCGGCGCTTGGCGCGGCGGAGGACGCGGAGACGTCGAACGCGGTGCTGCGCCTCCTGAACGCGCGGGCCTCGGGTTCGCCCCGCAGCTACGCCCAGGCGGCCGAAGAGGTCGCCGCGCAGGCGCGCGAGGGGAAGGGCGTCTACGCCTTTGTGCTCGCGCTCGCTTCGCGCGAACCGGACGCGCCGCCGGCGGCGCGCCTCGACGAGAAGACGCGCGCGGCCTACTTCGCCCGCTCCCGCGCGGCGATCGAACGCGCCGCGCGCGAGAACAACAACCCGATGGCGCTCTACCTGCTCTCGCTGGAGGCGGGCGACACGAACCTCCTCCGCCGCGCGGCGGAGGCGGGGAACATCCAGGCGGAGAACGCCTGGGGGACGCTCGTCTTCAACACGGCCCTCGCGGGCGGCGCGGCGTCCAACGAGGTCGTGCGCGCGCTCGGGGAGGCGCACGGCCTCTTCAGGCGCGCGGCGGGGAAGGGCGACGCGAACGGGCTCTACAACCTCGGCATGTGCCTCTGGCGGGGGCTCGGGACGGCGCGCGACGAACCGGCGGCGTTCAACTGCTTCCGGGCGGCCGCCGAGAAGGGGCACGCCGAGGCGATCAACAACATCGGGGCGTTCTTCCGGGACGGCCGCGTCGTGGAGCGGGACCCCGCGCTCTCGGCGAAGTGGTTCGCGAAGTCCGCAAGCTACGGCAACCCCTTCGGCGAATTCAACTATGCGCTCGCGCTGCGTCGCGGCGAGGGCGTGAAGCGGGACTTCGCGGCCGCCGTCAAGCTGCTGGAGCGCGCGGCCGAGGGCGGCTGCGTCGAGGCGGTCGATGCGCTCGGCGTCGCCCTCTGGAAGGGCGAGGGCGCGCCGGCCGACCCGGCGCGCGCGTTCACCCTCTTCCTGAAGGCGGCCGACGCGGGCTACCCGCCGGCGATGGAGAACGTGGCGACGTGCTACGAGAAGGGCACCGGCGTGCAGGCGAATGAACACCTCGCGCTTGAGTGGAAGATCCGCTCGCGCGCCGCGCGGGGCGACCGCAACGCGCAGGCGTGGCTGCGGCAGAACATGGAAAAGAAATGAAGAAGAAACTCGAAAGAACGGGCGCGCAGACGCTCGTCGATGCGCTGGTGAAGGCCGGCACGGAGGTGCTGTTCGGGTATCCGGGCGGCCAGGTGCTGGACATCTTCGACTGCCTCCCCGAGGCGCCGTTCCAGTTCGTCCTCGGCCGCCACGAGCAGGGCTGCGTCCACATGGCCGACGGCTATGCCCGCGCGACGGGCCGGCCGGGCGTGTGCCTCGTGACGTCGGGCCCCGGCGCGACGAACACGGTCACGGGCCTCGCGACCGCCAACATGGACGGCGTGCCGCTCGTGTGCATCACGGGACAGGTGCCCCTCGGCCAGATCGGCACGGACGCCTTCCAGGAGGCGGACATGAACGGCATCTGCCGCGCCGTCACGAAGCACAGCTTCCTCGTGCAGAGCGCGGACGAGATCCCGGAAATCGTCGCCGAGGCGTTCTACATCGCGACGCACGGCAAGCCCGGCCCCGTCGTCATCGACGTCCCCAAGAACGTCCAGCAGACGAAGACGGCGGCGGAGTACCCCGAGCGCGTCTCCCTGCGCGCCTACCACCCCGAGTGCTACGCGACCGCGCGCGAACTCGGCCGCCTCGCGAAGCTCATCAACGAGGCCGAGCGCCCCGTCGTCTACGCGGGCGGCGGCGTGATCGCGGCCGGCGCCACGAAGGACGTCGCCCGCCTCGCGCGCCGGGCGCAGATCCCCGTCGCGACGACGCTCATGGGTCTGGGGGCGTTCCCCGAGACGGATCCGCTGTCCCTGCGCCTCGCGGGCATGCACGGCACGGCGGCGGCGAACTACGCGATCAACCGCGCGGACCTGCTGCTCGCCTTCGGCGTGCGCTTCTCGGACCGCGTGACGGGGAAGCTCGCGGCCTACGCGAAGGCGGCGAAGATCGTCCACGTCGACTGCGACCCGGCGTCCGTCGGCAAGAACGTGCGCGTCGACCTCGGGATCGTCGCGGACGTGAAGGACGTCCTCACGACGGTCGCCTCCCGCGTGAAGCCCGCCACGCACGACGCCTGGCTCGCGCAGATCGCGGAATGGAAGAAGCGGCGCCCCATGGCGTACAGGCCGCTCCACCCGAACGTCATCATGCCGCAGCGCGTCATGGAGGCGATCGACCGCGCCACGAACGGCGAGGCGATCCTCGTGACGGACGTCGGCCAGCACCAGATGTGGGCCGCGCAGTACTTCCGCCACACGCACGCGCGCCATTTCCTCTCCTCCGGCGGCATGGGCACGATGGGCTTCGGCATCCCTGCGGCGATCGGCGCGGCGATCGGCAAGGGCGACCACAAGGTCGTCGCGGTGTGCGGCGACGGCGGCGCGCAGATGACGTTCGAGGAGGTCGTCGTCGCCGTCGAGCACAAGCTGCCCGTCACCTTCGTCGTGGTCAACAACGGCTGCCTCGGCATGGTGCGCCAGTGGCAGGAGCTGTTCTTCAACAAGCGCTACGCCGGCTCGATCCTCACCGTGAAGGGGCGCCTCGCGAACGAGCGCCTGGAGCAGGACCTCGCCTACGACTACCTGCCCGACCTCGTGAAGCTCGCCGAGGCGCACGGCGCGGAGGCGTACCGCGTCATCGACCCCGCGAAGCTCGACGCGGTGCTGAAGAAGGCCGTGAGGTCGGCGCGCACGACCTTCGTGGAGGTCATCGTCGAGCCGCGCGCGAACGTCTACCCCATGCAGCCGGGCGGGCAGCCCGTGGAAGGAATGATCTTCGAATGAAAGAGGGACTGAACAGACTGAACTGCTTCGTGGAGAACAAGCCCGGCGTCCTCGCGCGCATCGTCGGGCTCATCTCCGGGCGCGGCTACAACATCCAGACGCTCAGCGTGGGCCCGACCGAGGACGGCACCGTCTCGCGCATGAAGATCGACGTGTGGGGCGACGACCGCGTCATCGAGCAGGTGATGCTGCAGCTGCGCAACCAGGTGAACGTCATCGAGGTGACGTGCCGCCGCGCGCCCCGGAAGTGAGGAGGGACGGCATGGCGACGCTGAAGTTCGCGGTCATCGGCCACCCCGTGGCCCATTCCCTTTCCCCGAAGATGCACGCGGCGAACTTCGCCGCGCTCGGCCTCGACGCGACCTACGAAAAGTTCGACGTGGCGCCGGGGGACGTCGCGGCGTTCGTGCGGGCGAAGCGCGACGCGGGCTACCGGGGGCTCAACGTGACGGTGCCGCACAAGCGCGCGGTGATTCCGCTCCTCGACCATGTGGATGCGAGCGTCGCGCGCTACGGCGCGTGCAACACGATCCGCTTCGAGAAGGACGGCACGCTGACGGGGTTCAACACGGACGTGATCGGCTTCGTGTCCGGCCTCGCCGCTCACGGCGTCCACCTCGCGGGGAAGCGAGTCTTCCTCGTCGGCTGCGGCGGCGCGGGGAGCGCCCTCGCGACGGCGTGCTGCCATGAGAAGGCGGCCGCCCTCACGGTGGCAGACCTCGACGCCGCGCGCGTCGCGGCGCTCGCCGAACGGCTGGCGGCGCTCGGTACGGGGACGCAGGTGACGGCGCTCGCGCCCGTCCCCGAGGCGGCGCCCGGCGCGGGCGTGTGCGGGGCCGACCTCGCGGCGTCGAAGGCGCGCTGGGGCGCGGCGGCCGAGGGGGCGGAGATCGTCGTGAACGCGACGCCGATGGGGCTCCACGAAGGGGAGCCGAGCGCGCTCCCGCCGTCCGCGTTCCATCCGGGGCAGTTCGTCCTCGACATCGTGCCGACCGTCCACTTCCCGCCCACGGCGGCGGCCGCGCGGGCGGCGGGCGCCGAGGCCTCGGACGGCCTCGAGTTCCTCGTCGGGCAGGGCGCGAAGTCGTTCGAACTCTGGACGGGCCTCGTCGCCGACCGCGCGGCGATGCTGAAGGCCATTCGGAGTTGAAGTCATCCGGGAAAGAAGGAGAGCTATGGAAATCATCGTGTGCAGGACGAAGGAAGAGGCGAGCCGCCGGGCGGCCGACCTCGTGGCGGCGTGCGTGAGGCGGAACCCGAAGGCCGTGCTGGGCCTCGCGACCGGCTCGACGCCCGTGGAGATGTACCAGTGCCTGATCGCCGACAACAAGGCGAAGAAGATCTCCTTCAAGGCGGTGCGCACCTGGAACCTGGACGAGTACTGGGGGCTGCCGCCGGCCCACGACCAGAGCTACCGGCACTTCATGGACGCGAACCTCTTCGACGCGATCGACATCGTGAAGAGGAACACGCACGTCCTCAACGGGCTTGCGAAGGACTGGCGGAAGGAGGTCGCGGCCTACGAGGCGGCGATCAGGAAGGCGGGCGGCATCGACCTGCAGGTGCTCGGCATCGGCTCGGACGGCCACATCGCGTTCAACGAGCCGGGCAGCTCGCTCGCGAGCCGCACGCGCATCGTCTCGCTCACGCCGCAGACGATCAAGGACAACGCGCGCTTCTTCAAGAAGGCGGCCGACGTGCCGAAGCAGGCGCTCTCGATGGGCGTGGGGACGATCCTGGAGGCGAAGCGCATCGTCCTGCTCGCGTTCGGCGCGAACAAGGCCGGCGCGGTGAAGGGCATGGTCGAGGGCGGCGTCTCGCAGTTCTGCACGGCGAGCGCGCTCCAGATGCACCCGGACGCCTGGGTGTTCTGCGACACGGCGGCGGCGGCGAAGCTGAAGCTCAAGAAGTACTACGCCTGGCGCGGCGAAGAGGCTCTCAAGGCCGAATGTTAATTTTCATCATCTGCCCTCTTGCGTCTTCTCACCAACTTAGGTATACTAAATGGGCTTGTCAAAAAAAGCCACTTTAGCTCAGTAGGTAGAGCACATCCTTGGTAAGGATGAGGTCGGCGGTTCAATTCCGCTAGGTGGCTCCAGTATGACGAACAACGTAACACCACTCACAGGAGTCCAAAATGGCTAAGGAAACATTCGACCGCGGCGGCAAGCCGCACGTGAACGTCGGCACGATCGGCCACGTCGACCACGGCAAGACCACTCTCACGGCCGCCATCACGCACGTCCAGTCCCTCAAGGGCCTCTGCGACGAAATCAAGTACGACCAGGTCGCGAAGGCCTCCGAGTCCGCCGGCCGCCGCGACGCGACGAAGATCCTGACGATCGCCTCCTCCCACGTCGAGTACGCGACGGAGAAGCGCCACTACGCGCACGTTGACTGCCCCGGCCACGCCGACTACGTGAAAAACATGATCACGGGCGCGGCGCAGATGGACGGCGCGATCCTCGTCGTCTCCGCCGTCGACGGCGCGATGCCGCAGACGCGCGAGCACGTGCTGCTCGCCCGCCAGGTCGGCGTGCCGAAGATCGTCGTCTTCCTCAACAAGTGCGACCTCGTCGAGGATCCGGAAATGCTCGACCTCGTCGAGATGGAAGTCCGCGAACTCCTTTCCAAGTACGACTACGACGGCGACAACGCCCCGGTCATCCGCGGTGCCGCCTATCCGGCCACCCAGGCCACGTCGGCCGACGACCCGGCCTGCAAGTGCATCACCGAACTCATGGATGCGCTCGACACGTACATCCCCGAGCCGGTCCGCGAGCTCGACAAGCCGTTCCTCATGCCGATCGAGGACATCTTCTCGATCGAAGGCCGCGGCACGGTGGTGACGGGCCGCGTCGAGCGCGGTGTCATCAAGGTCGGCGACGAAGTCGAGATCGTCGGCCTCAAGCCGACGGCGAAGACGGCCGTCACGGGCGTCGAGATGTTCCGCAAGCTCCTCGACCAGGGTCAGGCCGGCGACAACATCGGCACGCTCCTGCGCGGCACGAAGAAGGAAGACGTCGAGCGCGGCCAGGTTCTCGCGAAGCCGGGTTCCATCACGCCGCACACCGAGTTCAACGGTCAGGTCTACGTCCTCACGAAGGACGAGGGTGGCCGCCACACGGCGTTCATGAAGGGCTACCGTCCGCAGTTCTACATCCGCACGACGGACGTGACGGGCGACATCGGCCTCCCCGAGGGCGTCGAGATGGTCATGCCGGGCGACAACGTCGCGATCGACGTCAAGCTGATCGCGCCCGTCGCGCTGGAAGAGAAGATGCGCTTCGCCATCCGCGAAGGCGGCCGCACGGTCGGCGCCGGCACGGTTTCGAAGATCATCAAGTAACAACGAAGATGCGTCTTCTGTGAGATGTCTGCCCCGAGTCCCGGCCACAGTGGTCGGCCGGGACGACGGGCGGGCTGATTCGACAAAGAATCCACTTGCAGACGACGGAAGGATTTGATACAATGCCCCGCGATTTGGCAATTCTAGCGTGTACGGAATGCAAGCGCCGCAACTATACGTCGACGCGCAACAAGAAGACGATGACGGAGCGTGTCGAGAAGGCGAAGTTCTGTCCGTTCTGCCGCAAGCACACCGGCCACAAGGAAGTCAAGTAGTTTCTGGAGTCCGCCCGTGCGGCGGAAGCCAAGTAGGGTAGTAGCACAATGGCAGTGCAGCGGTCTCCAAAACCGCCCATGGGGGTTCGATTCCCTCCTACCCTGCCAACTTATTTCTGAGGATGAGATGAAGAATTTTATAGCCCGCGTCACCGGATACTTCGCGGACGTGAAGAGTGAAGCGCGTCGCGTGTCCTGGCCTGGCAAACACGAGCTCTACGACTCGACGCTCGTGGTGCTTGCCTTCATCCTCATTCTTGCGGTCACCACGCTTGTGTGCGACAAGGTGATCCAGAAGTTCATCGCGCTCGTCCATACGGGCGTCTGAGGGGAGCGGGACCATGAAAAAGGAATGGTTCGTCCTTCAGACCCTGACAGGTCAGGAGAACAAGGTCCAGACCTCGATCAAGGCGCGCACCGTCCAGGAGGAGATGGGCGAGTACGTCGGCCAGTGCGTCATCCCGATGGAGAAGGTCACGGAGACGAAGGACGGGAAGAAGCGCACGCTCAACAAGAAGGTGTTCCCCGGCTACGTGCTGCTTGAAATGGCCCTCTACGGAGAGGGAACGGACCCGGCGACGGGCAAGCGGGCGGTCGTGGAGCGCACATGGCAGTTTCTGCGCGAGACGCCCGGCATCATCGGTTCCTGGCTCATGCAGCGGCCGACGCCGCTCTCGCAGGCGGAGGTGGACGCAATCCTCTCGACGAAGCTCGCGCAGGCCGTCGAGAAGCCGCGTCCGAAAGTCACTTTCAACGTGGACGACACGGTGAAGATCAACGAAGGCGCGTTCATGGGTTTGACGGGCCTCGTTTCAATGGTAGATCCCGACAAGGGCAAGCTCAAGGTTGAAGTGAACGTCTTCAGCCGCAAGGTCCCTGTCGACGTCGACTACTGGCAGGTCGAGAAGGTGTCCGAAGAGGACATGCTGTCCCAGCCGCAGGAATAGGCGTTGGTTTTGCGGGCCGTCTGCACCGGTTGGGATGCCGGGAGGTCTCGCGGAAAGTGAAGGAAAGAAATGGCTAAGAAGGTCAAGGGAGTCGTCAAGCTCCAGATTCCCGCCGGCGCCGCGAATCCCGCGCCGCCCGTGGGCCCGGCACTCGGTTCCGCCGGCGTGAACATCATGCAGTTCTGCAAGGAGTTCAACGCCAAGACGCAGAAGCAGGCCGGCCTCGTGGTCCCCGTCATCATCACGGTCTACCAGGACCGCAGCTTCTCGCTGCAGTTCAAGTCGCCGCCGGCGAGCGTCCTCCTCAAGAAGGCCGCCGGCCTCGCCAAGGGTTCGGGCGTTCCGAACAAGAACAAGGTCGGCAAGGTCACCAAGGAGGATCTCAAGCAGATCGTCGAGATGAAGAAGGCCGATCTCAACACGACCGACGCCGAGGCCGCGATGCGCATGATCGCCGGCACCGCCCGCAACATGGGCATCGAAGTCGTGGACTGAAAGGAACGCAGACATGTCCAAGCGCAGCAAGAGATATCAGAACACGCTCAAGGAGGCGCCGAAGAAGCCCGTCTCCATCGCGGAAGCCATCACGTTCATCAAGGCCCACCCCGGCTCGAAGAAGTTCGACGAGACGGTTGAGGTGTCCATGCGCCTCGGCGCGGACACCACGAAGACCGACACCCCGGTGCGCGGCACGGTGAAGCTCCCCGCCGGCTCCGGCAAGAAGGTCAAGGCCGTCGTCTTCGCGGGCGGCGATCACGCCGAGGAGGCGCGCGCGGCGGGTGCCGACTTCGTGGGTCTCGACGACCTGATCGAGAAGGTGCTCGGCGGCTGGACGGACTTCGACGTCGCGATCGCGACGACCGAAGCCATGAAGAGCGTGCGCAAGTGCGCGCGCGTCCTCGGCCCGCGCGGCCTCATGCCAAACCCCAAGACGGGCACGGTCACGGACGACCCCGCAACGGCCGTCAAGGAGGCGAAGGCCGGCAAGGTCGACTTCCGCATGGACAAGACGGGCAACTGCTGCGTCATCGCCGGCAAGCTCTCGTTCGACGCGGACAAGCTCCTCGCCAACGTGAACGCCGTCGTCGAGGCCGTGCAGGCCGCGCGCCCGGCCGCCGTGAAGGGCGTCTTCATCAAGACCCTCACGCTCTCGTCCACCATGGGCATCGGCGTGCCCTGCACCCTCGCGGCCGCCGAGTAAGGAGTTTTGAGCCATGAGAATCGAAAAGGTTGCAATCCTCAACGAAGTCACGGCCCGCGTCAAGGAGTCGGACTACTGCTTCATCGTCAACTACGGCGGCGTCGACGTCGTCAAGATGGGCGCGCTCCGCGCCGACCTGCGCGCGTGCGACTCGCGCCTCCTGGTGGTGAAGAACTCGTACCTCGCCAAGGTCGCCGCCGAGAAGGGCTGGTCTGACGACGTCAAGGCGATGCTCACCGGCACGACGGCGATCGTGACGGGCACGGGCGAGCCGACGGCCGTCGCCAAGGCGATCATGAAGTTCGTCGACGGGTCTGACGGGCGCGCGTCCGTCAAGGGCGCCGACTACGACGGCGCCATCGTGGACGCCAAGGTCGTCGAGGCCCTCTCGAAGATCCCCGGGAAGAACGAGCTGCGCGCGACGTTCCTCATGCTCCTCAAGGAGCCGGCGACGCGCCTGGCGCGCGTCCTCTCCGAGAAGGCGAAGAAGGGCGAATAGGCACAACTTTCGTAAAACAACGAAACCCTCTGGATGAAACACGCCAGCGGTTGAAGAAGAAGGAAGAAGAACATGACGAACGAAGAAATCATCAAGGAACTGTCGGGCAAGACGGTCCTCGAAATCAACGAACTCGTGAAGGCGCTCGAAGAGGCGTGGGGCGTTTCCGCCGCCGCCGCCGTCGCCGTGGCCGGTCCGGCCGCCGCCGCTCCCGCCGAGGAGAAGACGGAGTTCGACGTGGTCCTCAAGGCCGCCGGCGCGAACAAGATCGCCGTCATCAAGGAAGTCCGCGCGATCACGGGCCTGGGCCTCAAGGACGCCAAGGACATGGTCGAGGGCGCGCCGAAGACGGTCAAGGAGGGTGCCTCCAAGGAGGACGCCGAGAAGATCGCCGAGCAGCTCAAGAAGGCCGGCGCCGAGGTCGAGGTCAAGTAGGCGCTCCGCCTGCGAGACCCCCCAAAAGGCGCGTCCCGTCCGGGGCGCGCCTTTCTGCTCTCCGGGAATATGCTATACTCTCCGAATATGCAGACGATCGATTTCAAGGTGAGCCCCCTTTGCAGGGCCTGTGGCGCATGCGTTCGCGACTGCGCCTTTGGCGTTCTGGAGATGAAGGGGGGCCGGCCTGCCGTGCGCGCGGGGCGGGAGGAACAGTGCATGAACTGCCAGCACTGCCTGGCGGTCTGTCCCGAAGGTGCCGTCACGGTCAATGGCGTGGGAGCGGATGCGTGCATCCCGCTCGCGCGGATGCCGATTCCGCCGCCGGACGAGGTCGCGAACCTCCTCATGTCGCGCCGCTCGATTCGCCAGTTCCTGAAGGCCGACATGCCCCGGGAGGACATCGCCGCGCTCCTGGAGCCGCTCAAGTACGTGCCGACGGGGTGCAACGTGCGCCATCTCACGTTCCGCGTCGTGGGGGGCGCGGCAAAGGTGGCGGCGCTGCGCCAAAGCCTCATGGCGCTTCTTGCGGCCCGCCTCGACGTCTTGCCGGAAAGCCTGCGGAAGATCGTGCAGGGCTGGCAGAAGCACCCGGAGGCGGACGTCTTCTTCCGAGGCGCGCCGCACGTCCTCATCGTCTACGGCGATCCGAAGGCCGCCGTGACGCCGCAGGCCGATTGCGATGCGGCATGCGCCTACTTCGACCTCCTCGCGCAGGCGAACGGCGTCGGCACGACGTGGTTCGGCTTTCTGACGCATCTCGTCCACGCCGTGCCCGCCGTCGCCGACCTCTTCGGCATTCCGCGCGGCGCGCCGTTCCATGCGATGCTGTTCGGCGAGCCCGCCGTCGACTATGCGCGCTGCGTGTACAGGCCGGACGGCGCGAAGGTTGAGTGGGCGTGAGCCTTTCGGCGGAAAGGACGCCCGTGCCGTTCTGGAAGCCTCGGTACAAATGCGGAGATGAGACGATGAAGAGACTTTTCCCAATCGGGTGCGCGTGTGCGCTCGCCCTTGCGGCCGTGGGCGCGGCGGAGCCGCTGTGCGTGTCGGGCGTCTACCCGCACCTCGCGATGACGAACGACGAGGGCGAGTGCGGCACGGGGGCGGTCGTGCCGTGGGCGGGCAGCCTGTGGGTCGTCACGTACGGGCCGCACTGCCCCGTCGGGTCGAGCGACAAGCTCTACCAGGTCAAGCCCGACCTGACGCGCGTGATCCGCCCCGAGTCGGTCGGCGGCACGCACGCGAACCGCCTGATCCACCGCGAGACGGGGAAGCTCCTCATCGGGCCGTACCTCGTCGCGTCGAACGCCCAGGTCGAGGCCGTGTGGATCAGCCGCATGCCGGGGCGCCTCACGGGCGCCGCGCGCCATCTGGAGGATCCCGCGCGCAAGGTCTACGTGACGGACATGGAGGAGGCCCTCTACGAGCTGGACATGACGGACCCCTCGAAGACCTACACGCGCATCCGCGACGGGCACAACCGCGCGGCGTTCGAGGCGTACTTCAGGAAGTGGAACCGCACGCCGCCGCCCGGCTGGAACGAGGCCGAGGCGTCGACGCTCTTCGGCTACCACGGCAAGGGCACGTGCAGCGGGTTCGGCAAGGTGTTCTACGCGAACAACGGCATGTGTTCCCCGGCGGCGATGAAGGACCCGCGCACGCCCTCGGGCTGCCTCGCGTTCTGGAAGCCCGGCATGGCGAACTGGGAGCTGATCCGCACGAACCAGTTCACCGAGATCACGACCCGCGACGGCATCTACGGCAACGAGCATCCGAACACGAACGCGATCTGGGCGCTCGGCTGGGACCACCGCAGTGTGATCCTCACGACGACGGCGGACGGCGCGACGTGGCACGACTACCGCCTGCCGAAGGGCTCGCACAGCTACGACGGCGCGCACGGCTGGAACACGGAGTGGCCGCGCATCCGCGAGATCGGCGCGGGCAAGGACTTCCTCGCGACGATGCACGGCACGTTCTGGAAGTTCCCCGCGACGTTCGCGCCGGGCCGCGCGGCGGGCGTGCGCCCGCGCTCGACCTACCTGAAGGTGATCGGCGACTTCTGCCGCTGGGGCGAGCGCGTCGTCTTCGGCTGCGACGACCACGCGAAGAGCGAGTTCCTCAACGTGCGGGCCCTGAAGGGGACGCGCCCGCAGGCGCGCCGGAGCGAGAGCAACCTCTGGTTCGTGGAGCCGTCGCGCCTCGACGCGCTCGGGCCGCGCGAGGGGCGGGGCGCCGTGTGGAGCGGCGACGCCGTGGCGGCCGGGCAGGTCAGCGACCCGTTCCTCTTCGCGGGCTACGGCCGCGCGTGGCTGTGGCTGACCGTGCCGGCGGAGGTGCAGGTGGACAAGGCGGGCGACGGCGTCTGGACGGTCTGGAAGACGCTCCGGCCGGGCGGCCACGACCTCGCGGCGGCGCCGCGCGGCGAATGGGTGCGCCTCGTCGCCGAGGCCGCGTCGACGAACGCCTTCGCGGTCTTCCACATGACGGGCGGGCGCGCGACGCCGCCGGAGCCGTTCACCGCAGCCGCGCCGAAGGAGGCCGCGTCGGTCTTCGAGAATGACGCGCCGGTTCCCGAAGGGCTCGTGACGGCGGACGCGGCCTCGCTCGTCTACGTGGACCGCGGCGTGCGGCGGCGCCTGCCGCGCCGGACGGCGGCGAGCGCGGCGACGAGCGGGCGCCTCTGCCGCGAGGTCTCGACCGAGCGCGACCTCCTGCACGTCGGCGAGATCTTCTACGAGCTGCCGGCGGACAACGCGGGCGGTTTCCAGTACGTCCACCCCGTCGCGGCGACGCCCCGGCGCATCGTCGACTACGACACGTGGAAGGGCTGCCTCGTCCTGAAGGAGGCCGGCGGCGCGCTGAAGATCGGCGTGGCGGACGACCTGTGGGGGCTCGGCAAGCCCGTCGGCGTGGGCGGGCCGTGGAAGGAGACGGCCGTCAAGGCGGGCGTGCCGAGCGACGCCTACCTGATGAACGGCTTCGACCGCAAGGCGCTCGTCCTGTGGGCGAGCGCGTGTACGACGGTGACGCTGGAGGCGGACGTCGACGGCTGCGGCACGTGGGTCGCCGCGGGCTCCTACGCCGTCAAGGCGGGCGAGACGCGCACGGTCGAGTTCCCCGCCGCGTTCTCCGCCTACTGGGTGCGCGTGCGCGCCGATTGCGCCTGCACGGCGACGGCGCAGTTCCTCTATCGCTGACGACGAGGCCGACGGTTTTGCCATGAAGAAGAAGACGAACGAGCCGAACGAGGCGCGGATTGCCGGGCTGGTGCGGCAGCTGCTGGTCGAACTGGGCGAGGACCCGACGCGCGACGGCCTCCTGAAGACGCCGGCGCGCGTCGCCAAGTCGCTTGCGTTCCTCACGCGCGGCTACCGCCAGACGCCGCGCGGCGTCCTGAACAACGCCGTCTTCGACGCGGGCGCGAATCACATGATCGTGCTGCGGAACATCGAGGTCTACTCGCTGTGCGAACACCACATGCTGCCGTTCTACGGCAGCTGCGCGGTGGGGTACATCGCGAAGAGCAAGGTGCTGGGCGTCTCGAAGATCGCGCGCATCGTGGACTGCTTCGCGCGGCGGCTCCAGATCCAGGAACGCCTCACGGAACAGGTCGCCGAGGCGATCCAGGACGCGGCGAAGGCCGAGGGCGTGGGCGTCGTCTTCAAGTGCCGCCACCTCTGCATGATGATGCGCGGCGTGGAGAAGCAGAATTCCGAGATGGTGACGAGCGCGATGCTCGGCAGCTTCCGTTCGGACGAGAAGGTGCGCCAGGAGTTCCTCTCCCTGATCCGCTGACCCTCGGATGGCCGGGGCGTGGCGTCCGGCTTGCCGCCGGATTGTGGTATACTGGGACACGAAAGGAAAACGGGCATGAAGAGACTTCTCATGGTGTGCGCCGCCGCAGGCGGCGCGTTGGCGGCAGGCGCGCTGGACCTCGCCGCGTGGCGGGGCGAGACGGTGAGCGCGTGGCTGCCGGCGGGCGAGCGCGTGGGCGCGGCGCCGGCGGGCTTCACGGTGAAGACGGGCGTGGCGCACGACGTGAAGTACGCGCCGAAGCCGAAGGCGGCGGAGCGGCTGGTCTCGAAGGACCGCGTGGTGTGGGGCTCGAAGGCCGAGGGCCCGCAGGTCGTGCAGGTGCAGGTGCCGGCGGACGCGAAGCCGGGCCGCTACGCGATCGGCGACGTGACGGTGCGCGTGGTGGACCGCGTGCTGCCGCCCGCGAAGGACTGGCGCTACTACCTCGACCTCTGGCAGCACCCCTGGGCCGTCGCGCGCACGGCGGGCGTGCAGCCGTTCTCGAAGGAACACTACGCCGCGATGGCGCCGCTCTGGAAGCTGCTCGCCTCGGCGGGGCAGAAGGCGCTCACGACGACGCTCGTCGACCTGCCGTGGAACCACCAGTGCCACGACGGCTACGGCGCGATGGTGACGTACGTGCGCCGGGCGGACGGCTCGACCGCCTTCGACTGGTCGCTCTTCGACGAGTACGTCGCCTTCGGGCGCGCCTGCGGGCTCGGTCCGCACATCGCCTGCTACACGATGTGCCCGTGGGGCTACCTCGTGAGCTGGTACGACGAGGCCGGGAAGATGCAGAAGGCGAAGGCCGTGCCCGGCACGCCGTTCTTCAAGGAGTACTGGGGCCCGTTCCTCGCCGCCTTCGCGGCGCACCTCAAGGAGAAGGGGTGGTTCGAGGACGTCTACATCTCGCTCGACGAGCGCTCGCCCGAGGACCTGCGCAACACGGTCGACTTCCTGCGGGAGAAGGCGCCGGGGATGAAGATCGCGATGGCGGGCAACCGCAAGCCGAGCGCGTTCAAGGGGATCGTGCTGGACAGCTATTCGCAGTCCCTCGGCCACGTCACGCCGGACTTCCTCGCCGAGGTGCCGCAGCGCCAGAAGGAGGGCAAGGTGACGACCTACTACATCTGCTGCGGCCCGGACCGGCCCAACACGTTCATGGACAGCGAGCTCGACGAGGCGTTCTGGTGCGGCGCCTACCCGGCGATGTGCGGCCTCGACGGCCTCCTGCGCTGGGCGTACAACAGCTGGCCGGCCGATGCGTGTACGGACGCGACCTACGGCGGCTGGCGCGCGGGCGACACGTTCCTCGTCTACCCGGACGGCTCGCCCTCCGCCCGCTTCCTGTCGCTCCTGAACGGCATCCAGCAGGCCGAGAAGTTCAACCTCCTCAAGGCCCGCGGGGAGCGCGCCGACGAACTCGCGGCCCTTGCGGCGACGTACAACCTCCGGGCCGCGCTGGGCAAGAAGGACGGCGACTTCAGGGCGCTCGTGAAGCAGACGAAGGACGTGCTGAACAGGGACGCGCCGAAGCCATAGGGAAGGGGCTCTGAGGGAAACGGCCACGGGTGCTGATACGCCCCGGGCCGATTGTGGTATAATCGCGTCATGAAAACTTGTTTCATGACGTACTTGATCGTTGGTGCGGCGCTGTGCGGAACGGCGGAGCGGCCGCTCGCGGAACGGTTCGCGCACCCGCCGGAGTCTGCGCGGTTGCAGGCGTGGTTCCACTGGAACGGCGACTGCGTGACGAAGGAGGGGCTCGCCGCCGACCTGAAGGCGATGGGCGAGATGGAGATCGGCACGGCGCATGTCTTCCTGCCGGCGATGGCGCATCTGCCCGTGACGGCGAAGCCGCTCACGCCCGCCTGGTTCGAGCTGTGGGAGACGGCGATCCGCGAGGCGAAGCGGAACAACGTGAAGCTGGGGTTCCACAACTGCCCGGGATGGTCTAGCTCGGGCGGGCCGTGGATCACGCCGGAAAATGCGATGAAGATGGTCGTGGCGTCCGAGACGGACTACGATCCGGCGGAGGGGAAGAGCGCGCTGAAGCTGTCCCAGCCGACGACGATCCAGGATTTCTACCGCGATGTCGCCGTCCTCGCGTTCCCCATCCCGCGCCCGCCGCGCCTTGTGCGGGCCTCCGGCGATTTCCCCGGCGACTTCGCGGGCTTCTGCGCGGGGACGAACGCGCTCACGCTGCCGCTTGGGGCGGCGCATGCCCGCTGCGAGCTGACGCTCGAATACGACCGGCCGGTCTCGCCGTCCACGGCGGTCTTCTCGCTCGACGAGACGCAGTTCTACGCGAAGGGCGACGTCGCCGCCTCGTCGGACGGCAAGACGTGGACGACGTGCGGCGACTTCCTCTACCAGCTCTTCAACGCGCAGAAGACGCCGAAGACGCTGCGCCTCGCCGCGCCGCCCCGGAACGCGCGCTTCTTCCGCATCCGCTTCAACGCGATCCCCTGCCCGCCCTGGGTGGGCGTGCGCGACAAGACGCTTACGTCCTTCGCCTTCACCGAACTGCCGCGCGTGGAGGACGTCGATGCGAAGAACTCGGCCTCCACGTCGTTCGCCTACCGCGCGCCGTCCGACGCCGCCGCGTCCGGCATCCCGCTTGCCTCCTTCGTCGACCTCACGTCGCGTCTCCGCCCCGACGGCGCGCTCGACCTCGCCGCCGCCCCGCTCGCCCCCACCTCCCTCTGGCGCATCCTCCGCGTCGGCTACACGGCGACGGGCAAGTGCTGCGCGCCCGCGACGCTGCCGGGTCTCGAATGCGACAAGCTCTCGAAGAAGGGGCTGGACGCGCACTGGCCGCACATGCCGCAGCGCCTGCTGGAGGCGCCCGGAGCGAAGGACGTCGTCACGATCTCGATCATCGACAGCTACGAGGTCGGCGGGCAGAACTGGACGGAGGCGATGCCGGACGAGTTCCGTGCGCGCCGGGGCTACGCGCTCCGCCCCTGGCTGCCGGCCCTCCTCGGCTACGTCGTTGAATCGGCGGGCGAAACGGCGAAGTTCCTCTACGACTTCCAGCGCACCGTGGGCGACCTCTTCGCGGAGAACTACTACGACTACTTCGCGGCACTCTGCCACCGCGCGGGCATCCAGGCGGCGTGCGAGCCGTATGGCGGGCCCTTCGATTCGCTGCGGTGCGGCGCGCGCGCGGACGTGCCGACGGGCGAGTTCTGGCTGGGCCGCACGCCGCACGGCTCGCCGCGCATCGCGGCCTCCATCGGCCACCTCAACGGGCGCGCCCAGATCGCCGCCGAGGCGTTCACGACCGAGGCGAAGGAGGGGCGCTGGCAGATCACGCCCGCCGAACTGCGCCGGTGCGGCGACGCGGGCTGGCTCGAAGGCATCTCGCAGCTCGTCTACCACAGCTACCTCCACCAGCCGTTCCCGAACGCGCAGCCGGGC
The DNA here is from genome assembly GCA_934643865.1 of uncultured Kiritimatiellota bacterium. Taxonomy (GTDB): domain Bacteria; phylum Verrucomicrobiota; class Kiritimatiellia; order RFP12; family UBA1067; genus RUG572. The sequence goes on along the minus strand of CAKUCX010000007.1, from coordinate 14,684 downwards.
ATCTCGCTCGGCCGGCACGGCACGCAGCTCAACCGCAACACGACGTGGTGGCCGGAGGGCGTCCACTGGAGCCGCTACGTGCGGCGCGGACAGTTCCTGCTGCAGAGCGGGCGTCCGCGCGCCGAAGTGCTCGTCTTCGTGGGCGAATCGTGGCCGAATAACTACCGCTACGCGACCGAACTCGTCGCGGCGGGCGGGAACTTCGATTCCTGCGGCGTGGCGGATCTCGCGCGGCTCGCTGTGAAGGACGGGGGCGTCGCCGTGCCGGGAGGCCTGCCCTACGACGTCCTCTACCTCGGCGAAGACCGCTACCTGACGGCGGCGACGCTGCGGACGCTCAAGGCGCTCGTGGACGCCGGCGCGCGCGTCGCGGGCGCGAAGCCGCTCGGCTCGCCGTCGCGGGCGGACGACCCTGCCGCGTGGCGGGCGCTCGTGGAGGCCGTGTGGTCCGGCGACCGCGTGAAGCCCGCGCGGACGGCGCAGGAGGCGCTTGCGGCCTTCGACCGCCGTGTCTATGCGGAGTCGCAGGTGGCTCTGCGCGCAATCCGCCGCGAAGTCGAGGGGCGGGACGTCTACTTCGTGGTCAATCCCCGCGACGAGGCGTTTGCGGGCAGCGTCTCCTTCGCGGCGACGGGTGCGCCTGAGCGTTGGGAGGCGCGCGACGGCACGACGCGCCCGCTTGCGGCCGTGAAGGGCGCGGCCGAGCCCGGGCGCGTGAAGGTGCATCTGGAACTCGCCCCGCAGGGCTCGTGCTTCGTCGTCTTCGACCCGGCGGCGAAACCGTCCGAAACGGTCGCGGAGACGCCCGTCGTCTACGCCGACGTCGTCGTCCTCTCCGCCCGCTACTGCGCGCGGGACGACAAGACGCACGGCCGCGACGTGACGGACAAGGTGCGGCGTCTGCTCGCGAAGGGGCACCGCGCCTTCAAGGTCGAGAACGCGCTGCTCGGCGGCGACCCCGCCTCCAACCGCTACAAGGTGCTGGACCTCCTCTATACGGTTGACGGCGCGCGCCGCCAGCAGACGGTGCCGGAACGGGCGGAGGTTTCGCTCGCGTTCCCGCGCAGGCCGCCGACGAAGCCGGAGAACGTGGTGGCCGACCTTTCGACGGACTGGACGGTCGTCTCGTTCACCGGTAAGAACGCCCCGGCGGCACCGCTGAAGCTCGCCCGGCTCGCCTCGTGGTCCGCCGCCGCCGATCCGAAGCTCAAGTACTTCGCCGGACGCGCCGTCTACGAGAAGACCGTTGCGCTTCCCGCGTCTGCCAAGGCCGGTCTCGTCCTCGATCTCGGAACGGTGAAGGACGTCGTGAACGTGTGGGCGAACGGCCGTTTCCTCGGCTGCCTCTGGGAGGCCCCCTACCGCCTCGCGCTGCCCGCCGACCTCTCCGCCTCTCCGCTCACCCTCCGCCTCGAAGTCGTCAACACGTGGCCGAACCGCCTCATCGGCGACGCGATCGCGCGGAAGGCGGGCGCGGCGGAGCCGAAGTCGCCGAAGGGCCCCTGGCCGCAGTGGGTGCTGGACGGGAAGGCCGATTCGGGGACGGGCATCTTCACGTGGAGCAACTTCATGGGCTGGGCGGCGGACGAGAAGCCGCTGCCGGCGGGCCTCATCGGCCCCGTGCGCCTCGTGGAAGGGAAGTGACGGAACGGCATGCTGTATGCGGTCATGTCGGACATCCATGCGAACCCGCAGGCGCTCGCGCGCGCGCTGGCGGACGCACGGGAGCAGGGGGCCGAGAAGTTCATCTGCCTCGGGGACGTGGTGGGCTACGGACCTGACGCCGTGGGGGCGGTGGCGCTCGCGCGGGCGTCCTTCGACGTTGTCCTGATGGGCAACCACGACGCGGCGACGGCAGGGTTGATTCCGGCTTTCTCCTTTCGTCCCGAGGCGCGGGCGGGCGTCTACCGCCATGGACATGAGCTGTCGGACGACGACCTTTCCTGGCTGTGCCAGTTGCCGTATGTTTATCATGCGCGGACGTTCTGGGCCGCGCACGGCTCGCTGGCCGACGCGGAGACGTTCCCCTACATCGGCACGGAGGCGGCCGCGTGGGAGGCGTTCGGCGCGATGGGGGCGACGCCGCTTCTCTTCGTCGGCCACACGCACGCCTCGCTCTGGGTCGAGGCGCGCGCGGGGTCTTCGGCGCTTGAGGCTGGGCGCACGGCGGCGCGCGCGCTTGCGCGCGGAAGCCGCCTCATCGCGAACGTCGGTTCGGTCGGCTACCCGCGCAACGAGCCGGAGAGCGTCTACGCGCTCTACGATTCGCGGCGGCGGGTCGTCACGTGGCGGCGGCTTCCGTTCGACTACGAGGGTTATTTCGCGCAGATGGAGGCGAAGGGCATCGCCGTCATGCCGTGGCTGCGCGCGAACGCGCGCGCGGCCGGCGCCGCCTGACCTGAGGCGGGAAACGGCATTCCCGGCCTGCAGGCCGGACTGCAGCCTCCCCATGCCGCATCTGAGACAATTTCCATGCACGTGGACGCGACGGAACGCGTCTCGCCCCCAGAATTGGAATCCCTGTCTCGATGCGCCCCGTTTGCCGTCTGCAAAAATAAGTGCTAAACTATCCGTCATGCAAATTACAGAAGTCTTGGCGCGCAATGCGCGCACATGGCCGAACGACGTCGCGCTGGTGGAGATCAACCCGCAGGAGCTGGAGAACCGCCACACGACGTGGCGGGAGTACGCGCTGATCGAGTCGAGCCCGATCGAGGCGTTCCGCAGCGAGATCACCTGGGCCGAGTTCGAGGAGAAGGCGAACCGCTTCGCGAACCTCCTCCTGAGCCGCGGCTACAAGAAGGGCGACAAGGTCGCCATCCTGCTGATGAACTGCCTGGAGTGGCTGCCGATCTACTTCGGCGCGCTGCGTGCGGGCTGCCTCGCCGTGCCGCTCAACTTCCGCTACACCGCCGACGAGATCAAGTACTGCCTCGAACTCGCGGATGCGGACGTGCTCGTCTTCGGCCCGGAGTTCACGGGCCGCGTCGAGCAGATCGTCGACCGCGTGCCGCGCGTGCGCACGCGCTTCTACGTGGGCGACGACTGCCCCACCTTCGCGGAGCCGTATCGCGGCCTCGCGTGCTACTGTTCGTCCCGCACGCCCGCCATTCCCCTCGCGGACGACGACGACGCGGCGATCTACTTCAGCTCCGGCACGACGGGCTTCCCCAAGGCCATCGTCCTGCGCCACAGCTGCCTCATGCACGCCTGCCGCGTGGAGCAGAACCACCACGGCCAGACGAAGGACGACTGCTTCCTCTGCATCCCGCCCCTCTACCACACGGGCGCGAAGATGCACTGGTTCGGCAGCTTCCTCGTCGGCGGGCGCGCCGTCCTCCTCAAGGGCGTGAAGCCCGAGTGGATCATCCGCTGCGTGAGCGAGGAGAAGTGTACGATCGTCTGGCTGCTCGTCCCGTGGGCGCAGGACATCCTCGACGCGATCGAGCGCGGCGAGGTGAAGCTGGAGGACTACCGCCTCGACCAGTGGCGGCTCATGCACATCGGCGCGCAGCCCGTGCCGCCCGCGCTCGTCCGGCGCTGGAAGGCGGTCTTCCCGCACCACGCCTACGACACGAACTACGGCCTCTCCGAATCGACGGGGCCGGGCGCCGTCCACCTCGGCGTCGAGAACATCGACCACGTGGGCGCGATCGGCGTCGCGGGCTACGGCTGGCAGACGAAGATCATCCGCCCGGACGGCAGCGAGGTCGCGCCCGGCGAGGTCGGCGAGCTCGCGCTCAAGGGCCCCGGCGTGATGAAGGGCTACTACAAGAACCCGGCCGCGACGGCGGAGATCCTCTCCGAGGACGGCTGGCTCAGGACGGGCGACATGGCCGAGGTGCGCGACGGCTTCATCTACCTCGTGGACCGCGCGAAGGACGTCATCATCACGGGCGGCGAGAACCTCTACCCCGTCCAGATCGAGGACTTCCTGCGGGCGCATCCGGCGATCAAGGACGTTGCCGTCATCGGCCTCGCGGACGCGCGTCTCGGCGAGATCGCGGCGGCAATCATCGAGGTCAAGGCGGGCATGTCGCTCACGGAGGACGAGGTGAACCGCTTCTGCCTCGACCTGCCGCGCTACAAGCGCCCGCGCAAGATCATCTTCGCGGCCGTGCCGCGCAACCCCACCGGCAAGATCGAAAAGCCGAAGCTGCGCCGGATGTACGGCGCGGCCTCCCTCGTCGCCCAGCAGAACGGCCTGTGAACGCGACCGCCCGCCATCCGTTCGCCGCCTGCGGCTACGCGCGCGCGCTCGCCGCGCGCTCGCCCGCGTTCGCGAAGCAGATGCACCCCGATCCGCGCGAGGACGAGGCGGACGGCTACGGGCCCGACCCCTTCGGCGAGGAGGCGGGCGCGGCGGGCTGCTACGGCCTCAAGCAGCGCTTTCCCGACCGCGTGCTCGTGATGGCGAGCGACAGCTGCTTCATGAACTGCCGCCACTGCACGCGCAAGGGCCTCCTCCACCGCGCCGAGATCGTGCGCACGGACGAGGAGCTGCAGACGTGCCTCGCCTACGTGCAGGACCATCCGCTCGTGCGGGACGTCCTCATCTCGGGCGGCGACCCGCTCGTCCTCCCCGACGACGAGGTCATGCGCTTCGTGCGCGCCTTCGCGGGCCTCGCGCAGATCGACGTCGTGCGCCTCTGCACGCGCGCGCCGTGCGTGAACCCCGCGCGCGTCACGCGTGCGCTCGCCGCGATGCTCGGCCGCAGCGGCAAGGTATGGGTGAACACGCAGTTCAACTGCGCGGACGAGGTGACGCCGGAGGCGGCGGAGGCGTGCGGTAACCTCGTGCGCGCGGGCATCCCCGTCTCGTGCCAGACCGTGCTGCTCGCCGGGGTGAACGACTCGGCGGAGGCGATGCTCGCCCTCTTCCGCGCGCTCCAGCGCGCGCGCGTGCGCCCCTACTACGTCTTCCAGTGCGACCCCGTCGCGGGCGTCTCGCACTTCCGCGTGCCGCTCGCGCGCGCGCAGGAGATCGAGCGGGCCTGCGCCGCGCGCATCGGCGGGCTGGGCCTGCCGCGCTTCGTCGCAGACCTGCCCGGCGCCGCGCGCAAGACGCCGATTTCCGAACTCTAGAAGGAGAACGAGAGATGAAACTGACCCTCAACCGCGAGTACGCCGTCCGCCACCTCGGCGTAGCCGCGCTCTTCGCGGGCCTCGCCGGCTGGTTCCTCTACGACGCCGTCTTCGTCTACCCGTACCTCCCGGCGGACGGCGCGCACCGCACGACCGTCGAGTTCCAGTACAGCTTCGCGGCGCTGCTCGCCACGGCGGCGTTCTGCATCGCCCTGCGCGTGTGGACGAACGCGCGGCGCGTCGTCGAATGGGACGACGGGAAGCTGTGGGGCCCCGGCGTCGGGGGCGCCGCGATCCCCTTTTCGGACATCGTTGGCGTCGAGGACGCGCAGTGGGCGCGCAAGGGCATCATCGTCTTCCTCGCGAAGGACGGGCGGCGCATCAAGCTGGACGCCTGGCACCATGCGGGCGTGAAGGCGCTCGTCGAGAAGCTGCTGCCCGGCCTCGCGGCGAAGGGCGCGCAGGCGTGAACACGTGAACAAGGAGGAGACGGACATGGAACAGGCGGCGAACGGGACGGCGAGGCGGGACGCCTACAAGTGGGCGGCCCTTGCGCTCCTCTGGGTGGCGTTCTTCCTCCAGCAGGGGACGCGGCAGCTCTTCGGGCCGTCCGTGCCGGCGATGTGCCTGTCGCTCGGCATCGACAAGGTGGCGATCGGCGTCGTCGGGACGGTCTTCGCGATGACGTATGGCATCTGCGTGCCCTTCGCGGGGCTGACGGCCGACCTCCTGAGCCGCAAGTGGATGGTGACGGTTGGCGTGGCCGTCTTCTGCCTCGGCATCTTCCTCTCGGGCTTCGTCGCCTCGGCGGGCCTCCTCGTCGTCACCTACGGCGTCCTGAACGGCCTCGGCCAGACGTTCTACTACCCGTCGGCGAGCTCGCTCGTCTCGCAGCTCCACAGGGACTCGCGCGCGACGGCGATGTCGATTCTGCAGCTCGGCCTCTACATCGGCATCGTCGGCTGCGGCGGGCTCGCCGGCTGGCTGGCGGGCAAGGGCGGCGAGGGCTGGCGCACGCCGTTCTGGATCTTCGGCGGCCTGGGCCTCGCGTGGGCGCTCGTCCTCGCGTTCTTCCTGCGCAACACGAAGCCGGCCGTGGCGGCGGGCGCCGCCGCCGGCAAGCCGAAGATCGCCGAGGCGGTGAAGGCCGTCTTCTCGAAGCCGACGGCGCTTTGCGTCGCGCTGGGGCTCGCGATGATGATCTACGTGGACATCGGCTTCAAGAACTGGATGCCGACGCACCTGCAGGCGGCCTTCCTCGACGCCTGTCCCTTCCTGAAGCAGTGGGCGGGGCTGCACGCCGTCCTCTGGCACTACCTTGGCGCGATCCTCGGTATCCTCGCCGGCAGCCGCGTCGGCGACCGCTTCGTCAGGGCCCGCCCGGGCATCCGCCTCGAACTCGGCATCGCCGGCCTCGGGCTTGCGATTCCGTTCATCGTCTGGATGGCGCTGACGGGCTCGTTCTTCCAGTGCTGCCTGGCGATGTTCGGCTTCGGCGTCTTCCGGGGCGTCTACGACTCGAACTTCATGGCGTCGTTCTTCGACGTCGTCAACCCGCGCTACCACGCCTCCGGCGTCGGCATCATGATGTGCATCGCCTTCCTCTTCGGCTCGCTCTCCTCGACGGTCCTGCCGTGGATCGCGAAGGCGCTGGACGGCAACATGGCCTCCTCGATGGCGTCGCTCGCGCTCTTCTACCTCGTGGGCGCGCTCGTCGTCCTCGTCGCGCGCACGTGCTTCCTGAAGAAGGACTACGTGGGGTGACGCTCGTCTCGCTCGACTTCGAGACGACGGGTGCGGTGAAGGGCTGGCCCAACGAGCCCTGGCAGCTGGGGCTCGTCGCGATCGTGGACGGCGCGCCTGCCGCCGCGACGAAGTGGGAGACGTGGCTCCGGGTCGCGGCGGACCGCCCCTTCTCGCCGCGCGCGCCGGGCCGCTGGGCGGAGGTCCGGGGCGCCCTCGCGGCGGCCCCGTCGTTCATGGACCTCTGGCCCGCGCTCGCCGGCCGCCTCGTGGGCGTGCCGCTCGTCGCGCACAATGCGGCGACGGAGCGGACGATCCTCGTGAAGCGCGCGCCGCTCACGCCGTTCGGCCCGTGGGTCGACACGCTTCGGCTCGTGCGGCGGCTCTGGCCGCTCATGCAGTCGTTCGCGCTCGGCGACCTCATCCGCACGTTCGGCCTCCAAGCCGAGGTCGACGCGCTCTGCGCCGGGCGCACGTGGCACGACGCCCTCTACGACGCCTGCGCAGGCGCCGTCCTCTGCTGCCATGTCATGAAGATCCTGAAGGTGAAGACGCATGAAGATCTATGTCGCTACGCATAACGCGCACAAGCTGCGCGAGATCGGGGCGATCCTCGCCGGCTGCGAACTCGTCCCAGACGACCCGCAGGCCGAGGAGACCGCTTCGACGTTCGAGGGCAACGCCCTCATCAAGGTGCGCGCCATCGCCGCGCGCCATCGGGGCGCGTGGTGCCTCGCGGACGATTCGGGGCTGGAGGTGGACGCGCTCGGCGGCGCGCCGGGCGTCCGCTCCGCGCGCTACGCGGGCGAGCCGGGCAGCACGCCCGCGAACAACGCGCTCCTCCTGAAGAACCTCGAAGGCGTCCGGGACCGCGCCGCGCGCTTCGTCTGCGCGGTCGCGCTCGTGGACCCCGCCGGACGGGAACACGTCGTGCGCGGCGCGTGCCCCGGCCGGATCGCGGAGGCCCCCTCCGGCGCGGGCGGCTTCGGCTACGACCCGCTCTTCATCCCCGACGGCCACGCCTGCTCGTTCGCGGACCTCGGCGCGGCCGAGAAGAACGCGATCTCCCACCGCGCGCGCGCCCTCGCGGCGGCCCGGCGGGCGTTGGAGCAAGGATGAAACGGTCTCGCGATGAGGCGTGCGCGGACGAGTCGCGGCCCGTCGCACGAGAATGCGAGAACGTCCTAAACGGTTGTTTAGTTTCCTCTTGCTCCGCTTAGCCGGGTGTGCTACACTCCGCCTCGCCATGGGCGGAAAAGACAGATCGGCGATGAACGGGCGTGTCCGCGCCGCCTGCTTCGCGGCGGCGGCGCTGCTGCTCGCCGTCGGCGGCTGCGCGACGGACGACGCGGCGCGGCGGGCGGAGAGCCGCGACGAGGCGGTGGCGCGGCGGCGGCGCGAGACGGCGGCGTTCTTCGCGACGAATCCGGCGCCGCTGACGCTTTCCCAGGCGCTCGGGCTCGCGCGGGAGCGCACGCTCCACCTGACCGAGGCGCGCCTCGACGCCGCGCGCGCCGACATCCGCAAGGGGACGGCCTTCTCGGCGTTCCTCCCCCGCCTCGACGCGGCGTACATGTACGCCGAGGCGGACCGGGACCTCGCCTCGGCGCCCATCCTCGCGGGCCGGGGCCTGGCGCTCGGCGACTCGGTCGAGACGGCGGGCCTCACGCTCACGCAGCCCGTCTTCATGCCGAACGCCTGGCTCATGTTCTTCGAGGCGCGCCACCTGCACGCGGCCCAGGAGTACCGCCTCGAACGGGCGCGGCAGCTTCTCGACGTGCAGGTGGCGGCGCAGTTCCACGAGCTGGCCGTCGCCGACGCGCTCGTGGGCGCCTACGAGAGCGAGACGAACGCGACGGCGGCGCTGGAGCGGCAGGTGGCGGGGCTGCTGGACGAGGGCTTCGCGGCGAAGCCCGACCTCGCGCGCGTGCGCGCCAAGCTGAAGCGCGACCGCTTCAGGCTCAAGGAGGCGCAGGACCGGGCGGAGCTTGCGCGCGCACGCCTTGCGGACATCCTCCGCTTCATGCCGGGCGCGCGCGCGCTCCAGGCCGACGGCGCGTCGATGATGCGCGTCCTGGAGCGCCCGCGGACCCTCGCGCTCGAAGACGCGGTCATGGCGTCGCTCACGAACCGCCTCGACCTCTTCGCCGCCGACCGCCTCACGAGGGTGCGCGAGATCGAGATCTGGCGGGCGCTGACGCACTGGCTGCCCGAGATCGCCGTCTCGGGCGGCGGAAGCTACGCGAGCCAGAAGCTGCTGGAGACGTCCCAGTTCTGGAGCGGCGGCCTCGTCGGCGCGCTCAGCCTCTTCAAGGGCTTCCAGTCGGTGAACGACTACCGCAGGGCCCGGGAGGAGCGCGCGGCCGAGTACGAGCTGCTGGAAAGGCGCATGATGGCCGTCGTCGTGTCGGTCATCGACGCCTACCGAAGCCGCGAACGCGCGGCGGAGGGCGCGGCGGCCGCCCGGTCGGCGCTGGATTCGGCGCAGCTCGACCACGCCGCCGCCAAGGACCGGTTCGACGAGGGGCGGGAGGCGTTCTCGGCCCTCATGGACAAGATCGCGGCCTTGGAGGCGGCGAAGGTCCGTGCCGCCTCGGCGGACTACGCCCGCGCCCTCGCCGAAATCGTCCTCCGCAACGCCATGGGAGAGAGCCTGAAATGAAGATCGAACTCGTCGCAGCCTCAGCCGCCGCGCTCGCCCTGCTCGCTGGGTGCGGGCGAAGGGAGGCCGCCGCCGTCGCGGCGCAGCCGATGGCCGTCGCCGTGACGCGCATCGCGACGGAGACGCCCATGAAGAAGATCCTGCGCGTGCAGGGCAGCCTGCGCGTGAAGGACGCCGCCGCCGTCGCCGCCCGCGTGCCGGGCACGATCGACGCGATCCTGGCGGAGGAGGGCGCGTTCGTCACGGCGGGAACCGTCCTCTTCACCGTCGACCAGGAGAACCTCTCGAACGCCGTGCGGGCGGCGGCGGACGACTTCGCCATCGCCCGGGCGAAGGTTGCGGAGGCGGAGGCCGCGCTCGAAAAGGCCGCGAAGGACGCCGCGCGCCTCGACCGCCTCCTCGCGCGGGGCGCCGTCACGCAGGACCAGGCCGAACGCGCCGCGCTCCAGCGCCGGGTGGCGCGCGCGTCCGCCGAGGCCGCGCAGGCCCTCGTCACGAAGGCGGAGGCGGGGCTGGCGGTCGCGAGGAAGAACCTCGCCGACGCGGCCGTCAAGGCCCCGTTCGACGGCACGCTCACGAGGAAGCTCAAGAACGCCGGCGACTACGCGACGCCCGGGCGGGCCGTCTTCGAGATGGAGAACACGTCCGTCCACGAGGTGACGTGCCAGCTCAGCGCCGACCACTACGCCGAGGTCGCCGTCGGCAAGACGCAGCTCGTCGCGAAGGGGCCCGCCTCGCTCGCCGGCAAGGCGTTCCCGATCACCTACAAGGCCGCGTCGGTCAGCGGCCGCTCGCGCACGTTCGAGGTCCGGGCCGAGGTTCCGATGGCGGCGGACATGGTCTCTGGGATGATTATCGACGCGGAGGTCGTCACGCGCGCGTACACGGCGGCGACGCTGCCCGTCTCCGCGCTCGCCTTTCGCGGCGGCACGTGGGTCGTCTTCGCCGTCGAGGACGGCCGGGCCGTGAGCCACGACGTGCGGCGCGGGACGGAGTACAACGGCCGCGTCGAGATCGCGGACCCCGGCGCGCTCGCGGGCAAGGACGTCGTCGCGAACGGCATCCTGCTCCTCAACGAGGGCGACGCCGTGCGCGTGGCGCGGGTGGACGGAGAGGGCCGCTGAGATGTTTCTCGTCAAGGCATCCATCCGGCGGCCGATCGCGATGTCGACGCTCCTCATCGCGATGGGCGTCTTCGGCGTGCTCGCGTTCCGCGACGTGGGCGTGGATCTCGTCCCCTCCGTGGACACGCCGTACGTGACCGTCAACGTCGTCTACCCGGGCGCGTCGCCGGACGAGATCGAGTCGGCCGTCGCGAAGAAGGTCGAGGACGCCGTCGTGCAGGTCAACGGCATCAAGCACATGACGACGACGTGCCTCAACAACCTCTGCCAGGTGCTGCTCGAATTCAAACTCGACCGCGACGTGGACGACTGCGCGACGGACGTGCGCGAGAAGATCTCGCTCATCCGCAGCGACCTGCCGCAGGCGGTGGAGGAACCGAAGATCCTCAAGTTCGACGTGAACGCGACGCCGGTCGTGACCGTGGCGCTCACGGGGACGCTGCCCGTCGACGAGCTGTACGACTACGCGGACGACAAGCTCAAGAGCCGCTTCTCCTCGCTCCCCGGCGTCGCCTCCGTCGATCTTATCGGCGGCATGAAGCGCGAGGTGATCGTGGAGGTGGACCGGCAGAAGCTCGCCGCGCGCCAGCTCTCGCTCTACGCCGTCGCGCAGGCCGTCGGCAAGGAGAACGTCAAGGTGCCGATGGGCCAGATCGACGACGCGGGGCGCGAATACGCCCTCACGTTCGACGCGGAGGCCCAGGAACTCGATCGGCTCGGCGACATCGAGGTCGGCGCCGTCGCCGGCGCGCGCGTCTACCTGCGGGACGTCGCGACCTTCCGCTACGGCAGCGAGCGGGTGACGTCCATCGCCACCTACGACGGCCGGCCGGCGGTCCTCATGCAGATCGTCAAGAAGGGCGAGGCGAACGCCGTGGCCGTCGTCGACCGCGTCAAGGCGACGTTCGCGCGCCTCGGCAGGGACCTGCCCGGCGGCATGGAGCTGAAGTGGTTCCGCGACGACGGCACGTTCATCGACGAGCAGGTGAAGGACGGCTTCGGCTCGATTTGGCAGGGTGTCCTCCTCACGGGCTTCATCCTCCTCCTCTTCCTCGCGGACCTGCGCACGGCGCTCGTCGCGTTCGTTTCAATTCCCGTGACGATGGTCATTGCGCTTGCATCGTTCTCGTGGTTCGACTACACGATGGACGCTGCGACGATGTCCGCGCTTGGCATTTCGACGGGCATTCTCGTCACGAACTCCATCGTCGTCCTCGAATCGATCGCGGGGGCCTTCGCGAAGATGAAGAAGGGCGACAACGTCGGGGCTGTCGTCGAGAAGGCCTCTTCGTCCGTCGCGCTCGCGGTCGCCGCCTCGGCGCTCACGAACGTCGTCGTGTTCCTGCCGATCGCGGGAATGAAGTGCCTCGCGGGCAAGTTCCTCGCGCCGTTCGCCGTCACGGTCGCGGCGGCGACGTTCGTCTCGCTCTTCGTCTCGTTCACGCTCACGCCGATCCTCGCGAAGATCTCCTATGGCTGGTTCGGCGGGGTCAACCGCGTTCTGCGGAAGGCCATCGTCCCCTGGACGTGGCTGTACGCGCGCATGGAGCGCTTCTACCTGTGGTCCATGGGCGGCGTCTTCCGCGCGCCGAAGACGTTTCTCCTCGCCGTCACGGCCCTCTGCGCCCTGGGCTTCTGGTTCCTCGACGGCAAGATCCCCTCCAGCTTCTCGCCGCCCGTCGACCGCGCCGACGTCGCGATCAAGCTGGAGTTCCCCGCCGACTACGCGCTTGGGCGGACGCACGCGCGCGCCGAGGCGCTGGCCGGGAAGATCCGCCGCGACCCGGCCGTCGAACACGTCGCCGTGCAGGCGGGCAAGGTGCAGGGCATGGTCGGGCAGGCCTCGCAGGGCAGCTACCTCGCCGAGATCGACGTGCGGCTCGTGGACAAGCGCTTCCGCGCGCCCGGCAGCTCGCTCGACGCGGTCATCGACCGCTTCACCGCGCTCTGCAACGAGGAGGCGGACGTGCGGCCCATCGTCCTCAACCCGCTGCTCGTCGGCGGCGTCGGCCAGCAGATGCGCTTCAACGTGATGGGCGACGACCTCGACGCGCTCGCGCGAATCGGCAACGAGCTGACGCGCCGCTTGGCCGCCGACCCGCTCGCGAGCCAGGTGCAGAACTCGATCCGCCCGGGCCGCCCCGAGCTCCGCTTCTACCCGAAGCGCGAGGTCCTGCACGACCTGAACGTGCCCGCCGCCGCGCTCGGCTACGACCTGCGCGGCACGGTGACGGGGCTCAAGACCTCGACGTTCACGCGCGGCGACCGCTCCTTCGACGTCCGCGTCCGCTGCGACGCGCGCGAGGGCGCCGACCAGTTCGACGCGCTGAGCCTCCCCGGCCCGGACGGGCGGCCCATTCCGCTCGGGGCCCTCGCCGAGCAGCGTCCGCGCCTCGCCCCCACGCAGATCCTGCGCTTCGAGAAGATGCGCGAGGCGGCACTCTACGCGAACCCGGCGACGGGCAAGGGCAACTCGGTCGTCATCGACCGGACGGCCGAACTTGCGAAGGAGATCGTGCCGGAGGGTTTCTCGACCTCCTTCTCCGGCTTCGCCGAGCTTATGCAGGAGGCGACGGAGGAGTTCTCGGTCGTGATGGTCGTCGCCATCGTGCTGACCTACCTCCTCCTCGCCGCGATCCTCGAAAGCTGGACGCAGCCGTTCATCATCCTCCTGACCGTGCCGTTCTCCTATCTCGGCCTCTTCGCCGCGCTCTGGCTGACGGGGCAGGAGGCCTCCATCTTCTCGCTCCTGGCGGGCATCATGCTCATCGGCGTCGTCGTCAACGCGGCGATCCTGCTCATCGACGCGGCCAACACGATCCGCCGCACGGAGGGCGTGACGGACATGCGCGCGCTCCTGCTGGCGGCGGCGGCGCGCGAGTTCCGCCCGATCCTGATGTCGATGTTCGCCGCGCTCTTCGGCATGTTCCCGATGGCGTTCGGCACGGGCCTCGGCTCGGAGCTGCGCGCGGGCATCGGCGTCGGGGCCGTGGGCGGCATCCTCGTCTCGTCGGTGCTTTCGCTCTACTTCATCCCGGCGTTCTGCCTCGCCGCAAGCCGCAGACCGAAAAAGGACTGAAGCGTCCGTCGCTCAGACAAGGTAAGCACATGAATCTGGAATGCCGCCCGACTGCCTCCAGGCCTGCCGTTTCAATTTCGCATCGGAATGTTTTAGTTCGGAATTGGCTTTTCGGAACGTAAATGCTATCATATTGTCTGTTACATTGCGAAAAGGCATCGAACCCGACATGCCATTGTGCTACAAGAAACTTTGGAAACTCTTGATTGACAAAGACATGACTCGCGCAGCTCTGCGCGAGGCGACCGGCATTGCCCCCGCGACGATCTCCAAGATGTCCAGGGGCGATCGTGTTGGCGCGAATGTCCTTGAGCGCATGTGCGAATCTCTGCAATGCAACATCGGCGACGTCGTGGACTCTGTTCCAAAGGCACGCAGTCGTCAGACGAACGATGTCCGTGACAGCAAGAGGGGGTGTGTCAGATGATAACGGGCGAACTGAAAGGGCAAGTGGACAAGATTTGGGACACCCTCTGGACGGCGGGCATCACAAGCCCCGTCACGGTGATGGAGCAGGTTACGTATCTGCTTTTCATGAAGCTGCTGGACGACAACCAGCTTGCGCGCGATCCGAAGAAGCCGAGCGACCGCAAGGCAAAATGCTTCTTCGTGCCGAAGGGCGAGATTGCCGGGAACGACTACGACCTCTCGATCAACAAGTACAAGACGGTCGAATACGTCGCCGAGACGTTTCCGCCCGTGAGCGCGATACTGGCCGAGTTCGAGAAAGCCGAGCGCGAGATCCAGTCAGCCTTCGTGGAACTGAAGGAGATGCAGTGATGGGGAAAGCTCGTGCAGAGGACGCAGAACGGGATCTCGGTCAGGACGACCTTTCCGAGTATTTGCGGGCGAAGGAGCCGGGGAAGGCGGAGCTTGCCGGCATCTGGCGGGCGGCGATCGGACTCCAGAAGGTTGATGGCCTCACGCCCTCGGCCTATCTCGTCGAAACCGCGCGGCGCAACATCGAAGGAGAGATTACCATCGCCGAGGC
>CAKUCX010000006.1 GCA_934643865.1 uncultured Kiritimatiellota bacterium | reverse complement strand
CGATTCCCGCAGGTGTGACGAACATCGGGGGGGCTGCGTTTGAGGGTTGCAGCGGGCTGACAAGCGTGACGATCCCCGACGGCGTGACGAGCATCGGGTATGATGCGTTCTCTGGCTGCAGCGACGCGCTCTTTGACACGAACACGATTTCGGGCGTCAAGCTCGTCGATGGATGGGCGGTTGGATGCTCCGATTCTCTTTCCGGCAGCTTGGATCTGACGGGAATCCGCGGCATCGGGTATGGGGCGTTTGAAGGCTGCAGCGGGCTGACAAGCGTGACGATCCCCGACAGCGTGACGCGCATCGGGGACGGAGCGTTTTACGGCTGCAGTGGGCTGACAAGCGTGACGATCGGCAACGGCGTGACGAGCATCGGGATCGGGGCGTTTGAAGAATGTAGCGATGCGCTCTTTGACACGAACACGGTTCAAGGCGTGAAGCTCGTCGATGGATGGGCAGTTGGATGCTCCGATTCTCTTTCCGGAATTTTGGATCTGACGGGGATCCGTGGCATCGGGGATGGGGCGTTTGAAGGCTGCAGCGGACTGACAAGCGTGACAATCCCCGCCGGCGTGACGAGCATCGGGGAATCCGCTTTCTACGGTTGTGAGAGCCTGACAAGCGTGACAATCCCCGCCGACGTGACGAGCATCGGGGAATCCGCTTTCTACGGTTGTGAGAGCCTGACATGCGTGACGATCGGCAACGGCGTGACGAGCATCGGGGCCTGGGCGTTCTATGGCTGTAGCGGCCTGACGGGCGTGACGATCCCCGACAGCGTGACGCACATCGGGGACTCTGCGTTTGAGGATTGCAGCGGACTGACAAACGTAACAATCGGCAACGGCGTGACGAGCATCGGGGCCTATGCGTTCCGGGGCTGCAGCGGGTTGACGGGCGTGACGATCCCCGACAGCGTGACGCACATCGGGGACTCTGCGTTTGAGGATTGCAGCGGACTGACAAGCGTGACAATCGGCAACGGCGTGACGAGCATCGGGGAATCCGCTTTCTACGGTTGTGAGAGCCTGACAGGCGTGACGATTGGCAACGGCGTGACGAGCATCGGGGCCTCTGCGTTCCAGGGCTGCAGCGGGTTGACGGGCGTGACGATCCCCGCCAGCGTGACGCACATCGGGGACTCTGCGTTTGAGGATTGCGGCGGGCTGACAAGCGTGACGATCCCCGACGGCGTGACGAGCATCGGGGCCTATGCGTTCTACGGCTGCAGCGGGCTGACAGGCGTGACGATCCCCGTCAGCGTGACGGACATCGGGGCCTCTGCGTTCAAGGACTGCAGTGGGCTGACAGGCGTGGCAATCCCCGCCAGCGTAACGAGCATCGGGGCCTCTGCGTTCTCCGGCTGTAGCGGGCTGACAAGCGTAACAATCCCCGACGGCGTGACGCGCATCGGGAACGGAGCGTTTTACGGCTGCAGTGGGCTGACAAGCGTGACGATCGGCAACGGCGTGACGAGCATCGGGATCGGGGCGTTTGAAGAATGTAGCGATGCGCTCTTTGACACGAACACGGTTCAAGGCGTGAAGCTCGTCGATGGATGGGCAGTTGGATGCTCCGATTCTCTTTCCGGAATCTTGGATCTGACGGGAATCCGCGGCATCGGGGGCGGGGCGTTTAAAGGCTGCAGCGGGTTGACGGGCGTGACGATCCCCGACAGCGTGACGCACATCGGGGACTGGGCGTTCTCAGACTGCAGTGGGCTGGCGGACGTGACGATCCCCGCCAGCGTAACGGACATCGGGGGCGGGGCGTTCTCAGGCTGCAGCGGGCTGACAAGCGTAACAATCCCCGCCAGCGTGACGCGCATCGGGGACTGGGCGTTCTCAGACTGCAGCGGGCTGGCGGACGTGACGATCCCCGACGGCGTGACGAGCATCGGGTATGGGGCGTTCGCCGGCTGCAGCGGGCTGACGAGCGTGACGATCCCCGCCGACGTGACGGACATCGGATATGGGGCTTTTGCCGGCTGCAACAACGTGCGTGAGGCGTGCCTGCCGGGAGTCCGGTGTGACCTTCCGCTCGACAATTTGACCAACCTTGTCATTTCGGTCGGCACGACATCCATCGAGGACGGGGCGTTCGAAGGTTGCGCGGGCCTTGAGAGCGTGACGATCCCCGCCAGCGTGACGCGCATCGGGGCCTATGCGTTCCGGGGATGTAGCGGGCTGACAAGCGTGACGATCGGCAACGGCGTGACGAGCATCGGGGACTATGCGTTCCAGGGCTGCAGCGGGTTGACGGGCGTGACGATCCCCGACAGCGTGACGCACATCGGGGACTGGGCGTTCGCCGGCTGCAGCGGGCTGACGAGCGTGACGATCCCCGCCGACGTGACGGACATCGGATATGGGGCTTTTGCCGGCTGCAACAACGTGCGTGAGGCGTGCCTGCCGGGAGTCCGGTGTGACCTTCCGCTCGACAATTTGACCAACCTTGTCATTTCGGTCGGCACGACATCCATCGAGGACGGGGCGTTCGAAGGTTGCGCGGGCCTTGAGAGCGTGACGATCCCCGCCAGCGTGACGCGCATCGGGGCCTATGCGTTCCGGGGATGTAGCGGGCTGACAAGCGTGACGATCGGCAACGGCGTGACGAGCATCGGGGACTATGCGTTCCAGGGCTGCAGCGGGTTGACGGGCGTGACGATCCCCGACAGCGTGACGCACATCGGGGACTGGGCGTTCTCAGACTGCAGTGGGCTGGCGGACGTGACGATCCCCGCCAGCGTAACGGACATCGGGGGCGGGGCGTTCTCAGGCTGCAGCGGGCTGACAAGCGTAACAATCCCCGCCAGCGTGACGCGCATCGGGGACTGGGCGTTCTCAGACTGCAGCGGGCTGGCGGACGTGACGATCCCCGACGGCGTGACGAGCATCGGGGACTGGGCGTTCTCAGGCTGCAGCGGCCTGACAAGCATGACGATCCCCGCCAGCGTGACGAGTATCGGGTGGAATGCGTTCTCCGGCTGCAGCGATGCGCTCTTTGACACGAACACGATTTCGGGCGTCAAGCTCGTCGATGGATGGGCGGTTGGATGCTCCGATTCTCTTTCCGGAATCTTGGATCTGACGGGAATCCGCGGCATCGGGGGCGGGGCGTTTGAAGGCTGCAGCGGGCTGACAAGCGTGACGATCCCCGACGGCGTGACGAGCATCGGGGAGTATGCGTTTGGGGGCTGCAGCGGCCTGACGGACGTGACGATCCCCGACGGCGTGACGAGCATCGGGGATGGGACGTTCTCCGGTTGCAGCGGGCTGACGGGCATGACGATCCCCGCCAGCGTGACGAGCATCGGGTGGAATGCATTTGAGGGTTGCAGCGGCCTGACGAACGTGACGATCCCCGACGGCGTGACAATCATTGAGGACGAAGCGTTCTCCGGCTGCAGCGGGCTGACAGGCGTGACGATTCCCGCCAGCGTGACGAGTATCGGGTGGAATGCGTTCTCTGCCTGCAGCGACGCGCTCTTTGACACGAACACGATTTCGGGCGTCAAGCTCGTCGATGGATGGGCGGTTGGATGCTCCGATTCTCTTTCCGGCAGCTTGGATCTGACGGGAATCCGCGGCATCGGGGGAGGGGCGTTTGAAGGCTGTAGCGGGCTGACAAGCGTGACGATCCCCGACGGCGTGACGAGCATCGGAAAGTGGGCGTTTTCAGACTGCAGCGGGCTGACAGGCGTGACGATCCCCGACGGCGTGACGCGCATCGGGAAAGGTGCGTTCTCCGGCTGCAGTGGGCTGACGGGCGTGACGATCCCCGATGGCGTGACGCGCATCGAGGCCTATGCGTTTGAAGGCTGCAGCGGGCTGACAGGCGTGACGATCCCCGCCGACGTGACGAGCATCGGGTATGAAGCGTTTGAAGACTGCAGCAGTCTGACCAGCGTGACAATCCCCGCCGGCGTGACGAGCATCGGGTATGATGCGTTTTCAGGCTGCAGCGGGCTGACGAGCGTGACGTTTGACGGCGATGCGCCGACTGTTGACATGGATGGAGCGTTCAACGGGGTTTCCGCTGCCTGTGTCGTGCGGCTGCCGAGGAACAATGCGACCTACGAGGTGACGGGCGGCACGTGGCAGGGCATGACGGTCGAATGGCACGACGGCCCTGCCCAGCCGACCTTCAGCGTCGGCGGCAAGGGGACGATTGCGGAAAGCGGTGACGGCCGCTATGTCGTGACGGCGAATGAAGGCGTGGCCCTGGCGGAGTCCGACTTCGCCTTCCCCGTGGCGCGGAAGGCGTACAGGGTCGAGATCGCGTCCGGCGGCGCGACGGCGGTCGTCGCGCTCAAGGCGCCGTTCGAGGTGGAGAGATCCGGGGCGATCGCGGACGGGCCGTGGACGGAAGACGGCGAGGGGAGCGTGACGCTGAACGTCGAGATCGTGCCGGGGCTCTACTATGCGGCGGCGTCTGCGGCGTCGCTGGACGGGCTCGTCTGCCCCGGCGCGTCCGCGCCCGCCACGGCCGCGACCCGTCTCGTGGTCAGGAAGCCCGTCGGCAGCCCGTCCGGCTTCTTCAAGGTCTGGGTCAGCGAAAGGCCGCTGGCGGCCGGCGGCAAGTAGCCAATCGGCGGAAGCGGGGGGAAATCGCATGCGTGTGGATTCGGTTAGACTTTGGTTAAAGTCCCCGCGCCGGCGACGGACCGTAACCTCAGCGGAAGATGATGGCGAACCCCGAACGGCACAACGTCACCTTGCCGTCCGCGCAGACGACGATCCAGTTCGCCGCCTTGAGCGCGGGCGAAAGGGCCGGCTTACCCGCAATTGTCCCCGCCGTGGCCACCACAAGTTCATTCACGTGGGCCAACGTCTCCAGCTCGTCCACGTCAAGGACGCAGCCCGCGCCGAAGGCGAGCGTCCCCTCGACCGTCAGCACACCGCCTGCCTTGAGCGCCGCCGCCGGGGCGACCAGTCGCTCCGTCACCGTGAGCGGACCGCCCGCCACGGTTCCCACGCCCTCGATCGCCTTCACCGTGTAGTCGACGCCCCCGAGGTCCAGCGTCGTTCCGGCGGCGAGGCGCACCGTGCCGAACACCGGCAGCAGGGCCTGTCGACTCTCCACCGTCCCGTCCGTGAACGTGAAGAGCGTCCCCACGTCATCCGCCGTGAATGCCGTGAAGTCGGCTGGATCCTTTGAATCCGTCGCGCCCACGTGGTAGGCGAGGCCCTTCGTCGCCTCCCAGTTCAGGGTGCCGCCGCCGTTCGAGCCGCCCGCCGGGCCCGTATCGTTGCACAGACGCCACTCGAACCGGTTCGCGCCTGGCCGGAGCGTCGCTTGCGCGAACTTGAGGTCGTTCCAGGCCGTGCAGTCCAGAACCGTCTCGCCGTTGATGATGAGGCGTGCGCGGTCGTCGATGCAGGCCCCGAATGTCCACACCGCGTCCGCGCCCGACCTGTTCCAGAGGTAGCCCGTGTAGACCACGCACATGTAGTTCTTCCACGAACTGTTCATCGCGGGGTAGGAATACTCGGGGAAGGCCGCCCATCCGTTCGAGGGACAGGCATCGGAGGTGAAGAGCGCAAGCGCCGTGTTGTCCGCCACCGTCCCCACCTCGATGCCCCGGTACAGTCCCTTGTCGTCACACGCGAACCGCACGCTTCCGCCCTTCACGTCCAGGAGGTCGGCCCCCACGCCCGAGGCGTAGACGAGTTCACCCGCCTCCTCCTTCGTCACGCTCCCGCGCCACGCGCCCGATCCGCGCACGACGGTGCCCGTCCCGGAGAAGACCGCCGACGGCAGGTCGTAGACAACGCCCGCCGAGAGCGTCACGGACGAATTGGTCATCACGAGCGCTGCGCCGTCCGCCGGCAGCGCGCCGTTCACCGGCAGGTCGAGCACGCATTCCCTCAACGCGACACCGCCCCGGAAGTCGTTCGTCGGACAGACGAAGCGCAACGTCATCCGCTCGCCATAGACCCCTTTGTTGGCGGAGAAGATGCCGCCCGGGCCGCTCACCGGGCCGTAGAACGTCATTCCCGGCCATTCCGTCCACCGCTCCATGGGCACCATCTCCTCCAGAACGACGGGACCCTGCCACTGGTTGCCCGACCCTGCGCCCGGATAGAGACTGGACCCCGGCTTGAAGATCGCCGTCCAAGGCGTGACGCCGGGGCCGCCCCACTGGCGCATCGTCGCCCCCTTCTGCACCGTGATTGTGTTCGTGTCGCCGCCGCCGAAGTCGCAGCCGCCCTGGATCAGCATCCCGCCCGAGAAGTGGACGATGTGCCCCGGGTTCTTGATCTTGACGCCGTGGAAGCGTCCATCCACCCCGTAGTGGAGCGTGTGGCCGTTCATGTCCAGTTCCCCGCCGTAGACATCCTGGGTCCGCGAGGTATTCGCCGCCTTCCACGTGGCGTCGCCCGTCATGACGAGCCGGTAGGGCCACAGGCAGCCCTCGTTCTCGTGCTGGGCGGAAATCGAGTAGAGCGCGCCGTTGCCGTCCGGCCCCTCGCCCTCGAAATAACACGTCTTCTTCGTCTGCTTCCATGTAGCCTTCGTCATGACGGACATCTTCAGCTGCCCGCCGTCCTCGATGAAGATTGCCCCGTCCGCCGTACCGAGCGCCCCGTCCGCCGTCACCTCGAAGACACTCTGGGGACGGATGCGCAGGTCGCCCGACCACCCCGCCAACGCCACGTCGCTCGTGACAACGCCCACGCAGTCGATGACGAGCGACGTGACGGACGAGAGGTCCGCAAGCGCGAGGCTCCGCGCCGCCAGCGCCGCCTGGAGCGTTCGTCCCGCATCCGACGCATCGAGCGTCAGCACCCCGTCCTCGACGGCGTCCGACGCACGCACCGCACACGCCAGCAGCGCCGCGCCCATGGCCCAACGTACCGCACGCCCCATTCTGCATCCGATCATGGCCTCTCCTGTTTTCGGTGTTTCCAAATCCTGTTCCGAGTTTGTCGAAACAACAACATTGTACCCCCCCCCCATTGCGATTGTCAATTATGAAAATAGAAAAAGTCCGCGTGCCGCCGATGCGGCGAGATGGGCAAGGTCCAGACCCTGTGCGCCGATTTTTGCTATACTACCGCCCATGAAGACAATCTTCCTTACGCTGGTGGCGGGCGTCCTGCTGACAGGGCAGGCGAAGTTGACCCTTGACGCGCCGGGGCACGTCTACACGGACCGGGAGCGGGCGACCGCGCGGGGCGGCGCCGCCGGGGCGGCGTGGACGCTCACGGACTGGCGCGGGCGTGCCCTGGCCTCCGGCACCTTCGCGCCGGACGGATGCGCCGCGCTCGGGAAGCGTCCCGTCGGCTACTACCACCTGAAGGGTGCGGGCGCGGACGCCACCTTCGCCGTCGTGCCGGTGCCCGAGGGCCGCGTGCGCACCGACGATTCCTTCTACGGCGTCGACTCCGCGCAGAGCTGGGTCTCGCACCCCGGCAGCTTCGAATGCCCCTGGTACGGCGGCGACACCTACCGCCTCGTAAGCGACCTCCTCTGGCGCACCGGCCTCGCCCACGTGCGCGAACGCCTGCGCGCCGCCGAAGTGAATCCGCGCCCAGGCGTCTACGACTATTCCTATTACATGTACAACGCGGATATGCTCCAGGCGCGCGGCATGCGCGTCTCGGGCATGTTCCACGACGTGCCGGACTACATGGACCGCATCGAGAAGCTTCCCCGCAACCTCGCCGCCCTCTACGCCTTCTGCCGCGACACCGCCGCCGCCTTCGGCGACCGCATGGGCGACTGGGAGTTCTGGAACGAGCAGGACATCGCCTTCGCCCCCGAGCCCGTCTGGGACTACGTGGCCGCCCTCAAGGCCGCCTACCTCGGCTTCAAGGCCGCGCGGCCCGCGATGCCCGTCCTCCCCGGCGCCGTCTGCCACGCGACGCGCACCGCCTACGACGCGGGCCTCTACGCGAACGACGCGGCGAAGTATTCCGACGTCTTCAACTTCCATACCTACGCCCCGCTCAGCCGCTACCCCGCCATCTTCCGCGAGCTGCGCGCCTTCATGGAGAAGGCCGGCATCGCGGGCCGCGCCGTGTGGATGACCGAGAGCGGCACGAACCTCGAAGGCCATTCGGACGAAGACGGCGCGGTCAAGGGACAGAAGGCCCACTCGCCCGCCCAGGAGCTGATCCACGCCGAGTTCTACGCCAAGAGCCAGATCGCCTTCCAGATGCAGGGCGTCTCGCGCAACTACTTCTTCGTCTTCGGCGCCTACAACGAACGCAACGGCGCAAAGGACTGGGGCGTGATGCGCCGCGACGGCACCGTCAAGCCCACCTACGCCGCGATGAGCGCGATCACGCGCGAACTCGCCGCCGCCCGTCTCGAAGGCGAGGTCCGGCTCGGCGAGGCGTTCAAGGGCTACCTCTTCGCGCAGCCGGACGGCTCGCAGACGCTCGCCTTCTGGCGCGTGTCGCCCGTCGACACCGCCACGGAGACGGCCGCCGCGACGCCCGACGGCGCCGCGACGCTCACCCTGCCCATTCCCCCGTCCGGCGCCTACACGCTCACCGACCTCTGCGGACAGCGCACCACCCTCTCCACGAACGTCGTCACCGCGACCCGCTACACCGCCTACCTTTCGGGCCTCCGGGGCCTGAAGGCGGACATTGCGCCTTTCCCGTGCGGCACGCCCACGCCCTCCGTCCCGACGGCGGACGAAGACCTCTCCGTCGTCTTCCGCGTCGACCTCAACACGAACGACTTTAGCATCGCAAGCCACAAGTCCGTCGCCGAACTGCGCGCCGACACGGGCCGCCTGCGCGTCCAGGTCTGGAACCTCTCCCCCGTCGCCAAGCGCGGCACGGTCTCCGTCGCGGGCGGTTCGCTTTCCGGCCTCCCCGCCGAGATCGCCCTGCCGCCGATGGGCGCGGCCGCCTTCGCCTGCACCTACGCCCCGCGCGCGGGCGCGCCGCTCGTCGAGCCGCTCGTCCTCACGGGCCGCTTCGAGGGCCGGCGCACGAGCCGCCTCGCGATGCCCGTACGCAACCTGAAGGCGTTCCTCGCGACCTGCCGCACGACCGTACTGCGGAACTGGCGCGACCCCAAAGCCTGGCAGCGCAACACCTCCGCCGACCGCTTCGCCGCCGTCTGGGATGAAGCCGAAGGGGCCCTGCGCTTCGACCTCGCCTGGACGAAGCCCGCCGACCGCTGGTTCTACCCCGTCTACACGCTCACCCTCCCCGAGGAGGCCTTCGACGACGCGCTCATGTTCGAGTTCGAGGTCAAGAGCGCGCAGGACAAGGTCGAGAACGACTTCGCCTGTCAGAACCTCATGCTCGTCTTCGCCGACCCCGCGCGCCACGCGCGCTTCATCTCCTACCCCGCCCCGCTCACGGGCTGGGAGACGCGCCGCATCGACCTCACCTTCGGCCCTTCCAGCGCGAAGCCCGGCGCCGTGAAGGCGATCCGCCTCGGTGCCAACCCCAAGGGCACGACCTGTTCCTTCTGGATCCGCAACCCCCGCCTCCTCAAATCCGCCCGGTAGGTTTGGCTAAAACCCAAAACCTAAAACCTAGAACCTGAAACCTGAAACCTAAAACCTTCCCCTTCACTCATGAGCAAATTCAGACTGCGCGGTCGCCGCCGCAAGAACCACGAAGCCCGAAAGGACAGCGTCCCGCTGCGCGCGGTCGTACCGAACCTCATCACCTCGATGGCCGCCTGCGGCGGCATCACCGCGATCGCCCTCAGCGCGACGAACTACGCGAAGACGCTCGCCGGCCAGCCCGTCGCGACGCGCGACTGGCAGCTCGCGCTCGTCGCCCTCATCGTCGCGTGCATCTGCGACGCGATGGACGGGCGCGTCGCGCGCCTCCTGAAGTGCAGCTCGAAGCTCGGCGCCGAGCTCGATTCGCTCGCGGACTTCGTCAACTTCGGCGTCGCGCCGGCGATGTTCCTCTACTTCTGGGTGCTGAGCGGCGACCTCGCCCTCTCGCTGCAGACGAAGCAGGCGCTTCTCGCCTTCGCGCTCTTCTACGCGCTCTGCGACGCCTTCCGCCTCGCGCGCTTCAACACGATGCTCGAACAGCCCGCGGTTCCGTACTGGAAGCACTTCTTCCTCGGCGTGCCTGCGCCCGGCGGCTGCTGGATGGTCCTCACGCCCGCCCTGCTGGCCCTGTCGCTCCCGGACGCGCTCAACCTCCCCGCCGTCCTCCAGCATCCCGCCTTCGCGATGTTCATGCTCTTCCTCGTCGGCGCGCTCATGGCCTCGCGCCTGCCGACGATTTCCCTCAAGGGCGTCCACCTCACGCGCGCCTACCTGCTGCCGACCATGGCCGCGCTCATCCTGCTCGTCGCGTTCCTCTTCACGCACTTCTGGCCCACGCTCGGCGTCGTGGGGCTCCTCTACATCCTCACGGTGCCCTTCGTCGGCCTCGCGTTCCTGCGCGTGCGCGCGAAATACCTCCGTGAACAGAACGGACAAACAGACCCTTAAGTGGTTAAGTAGTTAAGTGGTTAAGTGGTTAAGTTAAAGTATTTAAGTAATTAAGTGCTTAAGTTGAAGAGATGAGTAGGCGTTCCTTCGGCAATCAAATATTGCGCGCCACAAAAAACGCAACGCCTTTACGGTCTTTGCGTTCTTTGTGGCAAAAAATTACCCTATTTCGTTATTATTTAAACCTAAACTACTTAAGCTTAACTACTTAACCACTTAACCACTCAAAGCCGCGCAGCGGCGACTTAACCATTTAAATCCCATGATCCTCCCTCCCTGTGAACTTTGCCCCCGCCGCTGCCGTGCGGACCGCACACGCGGTTCACTTGGTTTCTGCCAGGCGGGTGCCGAGCCGCGCGTCTTCCGCTGGGGCCCCCACTTCGGCGAGGAACCGCCCATCTGCGGTGAGACGGGTTCGGGGGCCGTCTTCTTCTCGCGCTGCACGATGAAGTGCCTCTACTGCCAGAACGCGCCCTGGAGCTGGCAGGGGGCGGGGCGCGACCTTTCGATCCCCGAACTCACCGACACCTTCCGCACGCTCGCCGTCACGCGCCGCTGCGCGAACTGGAACCTCGTCTCGCCGACGCCGTACCTGCCCGCCATCCGCGCCGCCGTCGCGCCGCTCCTCGCCGAGGGCGTCCGCCTGCCGTTCGTCTACAACTCCAGCGGCTACGAGCGCCCCGAGACGCTTGCGGCCTGGCGCGACCTCTGCGACATCGCGCTCGTCGATCTGCGCTACGCCTCGGACGCGACGGCGCGCGCCGCCTCCGAGGCGCCCGGCTACGTCGCCGCCGCGCGCGCGAGCGTGAAACACCTTTGGGAGACGCTGGGGCCTCTAGATTCCGATGCGCCCGGCGCCGCGACACGCGGCGTCATCGTGCGCATCCTCGTTTTGCCCGGACACGCCGACGAGGCCGTCGAGAACCTCGCCTGGCTCGCCACCGCCTGTTCGCCCCGCGTCCACGTCTCCGTGATGAGCCAGTACGCACCCGCGTTCAAGGCGCGCGAGACGCCCCCCTTCAACCGTGTCGTCACAAAGGACGAATACGAGACCGTCACCGAGGCGGCGGCGGACTTCGGGTTTGAAAATGGCTGGATCCAGGGCTTTGCGAGCCGCGACGCCGCCTCGGACCTCGTCGGCGAGAACATGACGCCGGGCGAGGGCGCGGTCGGCCA
This sequence comes from uncultured Kiritimatiellota bacterium, assembly GCA_934643865.1. GTDB lineage: Bacteria > Verrucomicrobiota > Kiritimatiellia > RFP12 > UBA1067 > RUG572. The sequence continues at coordinate 70,158 of CAKUCX010000006.1, read as the reverse complement.
CGGCGCGGAGGGGCGGGCTACTTGAGGAGGATCTCGCGGAACATGTCGCCGAAGGCGATGCCGAGCTGCTTCATGCCGCAGTCGTTCGGATGGCAGCCGTCGACGGTCTCCTCGCCGTCCCTGAGCATCTCCCGCACGTTGGGAAGGAAATGGAGGCCCTTCCAGCGCGCCGGGTCCTCCGCCCGCAGCCGCGCGACGAGGCGCTTCACGATCGCACCCTTTGCCGTCGCGTCGCGGAAGGTCGAGCAGTCCTCCGCGCAGAGGATCGGCACGTCCGGACGGCGGCGGCGCAGCGCGCGCAGAAACGGCTCGAAGCGCGTGCGCACCATGTCCTCGTCCATGTTCCAAAGGCAGTCGAGGACGTAGAGCGATGCGTCGATCTCGGCGACGACGTCGACCATCGTCGCCTCCATCTTGCCGTTGCCGGCGAAGCCGAGGTTCACGAACGGCACGTCGGCCCGCCGCGCCGCCTGCGCCGTCCACGTCAGGCCCGGACGCGAGGCGGAGGCCCCCTGCGTAATGGATGTCCCGTAGCAGACGACGGGCTTGGCGACGCCGCTTGCCCGGGGCGGCAGAGGCTCAAGCGACGCGCCCTTCGGAACGGCGATCTGGAACGCGACGACCTCGTTGTACGGGGGCAGGTAGACCATGCAGGGCCGCCCCGGCGTCCACGCGACGTCGATCTCGTTCACGAAGAGCTTCGGGCGGCTGCCGCTCACAAACGTCCAGCCGCGCCCCTCCGTCCAGCCGTAGACGTCGATGCCGCTCTTCCCAGCCCCCGTCATGTTGTGGCCGCTCAGCTGGCGGTCCTTGACTTCCCAGCGGATCCGCATCCGGCGCGCATCCGTCCGAAAGCGGTAGAGGATGCCGCTCGACTGGCGGCCCAGATGCCAGACCCCCGCCGGGCACTTCGCCTTCAGCCGTTCGGGCAGGCGGCGGTACGGCGTCGCCGTGTCGCGGAAGCCGCGCCCTTCCTGCGGCAGCGCCGAGCCGTCGTGCCACGTCCAGGCCGGATCCGGGCGGGTGCGTTCCATGATCTTCGCGTCCGCGCTCATCAGCCGCCCGACGCGCAGGTCATTCTCGGAAACGACCGCCCGGAACGCCTCGCGCGCGGCGCCCGCCCCCTTCGAATAGGAGATTTCGATCCTCCCGTCGTCGCGTTCGCGCGCCGAGAAGCCCGACAGCCCGCTGCGTTCGGCGTCCAGCACGAGGGCGTTCGACCAGGTCTGGCCACCGTTCAGCGAAAGCTGCGCGGCAAGCTCGTAGTTGCGCGCGCGCGTGTTGGCGAGCCGCAGGACGCGGTTCCCGGAAAGCTTCACGTCCGTCCGTTCCGGATCCGCCGCGAGGGCCGTCCCCAGCGCGGCGGCGAGAACAAGCAGAAGAACACGGCTCCTCTTCATGACGTTCCCTCTTCCTCGCTTCATTTCCATTTCCCCTCCGCGTTTTCGCGCGGGGCCTGCGGCGTCTCGCGGACGATCCTCACGCCCGCCGGCGCGTCGACCTGCGTGGCGACCGTGCCGTCCGCCCGCCGCTCGTGGCGCACGCGCACGGGGCCGTGCGGCGTCGCGAGCGCACCCTCCGCCCAGGCGAGGTCGCCGAGGAACGGCTTCACGCGCACCGTGCGGCATCCGGCGTCCAGCGCCTCCAGGCCCAGCACGCGGTTGATGCACCAGGCGGCGGGCCCCGCGCTCCAGCCGTGGCAGAGCGAGTGGCGGTAGCCGGGGTAGCAGAACTCGCCGAAGTCGCCGTGGATGTCCTTCTTCCCGGCCTCCGGCAGCGCATCGAGGCGCGTCGCGTTGTTCGTCCAGGCGACGTTGAAGTCCTCCCAGAAGCTCGTCGCGCCCATGTCGAGCATCGCGCCCCAGTAGTCGCGCACCGTGTCGAGCGCGCGCCGGCCCTCGCCGGCGGCGCTCATCGCCTCCAGCATGTAGTAGCCGTAGAACGTCGAGACGCCGTCGTGCCCGTTCCGGCCCAGCACGTCGCGGTACATCTCCTTCGCGTCGCGCAGGCCGCCGAGCGCGAGGAGGGCGGCGGCCGACTTCGCGCCGTGCGGATCGGGCTTCTCCGTGCGCACCTTCGCCGCCGCCGCGCGGCAGCGGGCCGCCACGCCCGCCTCGCCCACCACGTCCATGAGCGCCGCCGCGTTGTCGAGCGCGACCGCCACGAGTCCGCGCGTGCCCGCGTCGACGGCGGGCTTGTTGTGCTGCGTGGGCCAGTCGAGGAAGCCCTTCGTGCGGAAGGCGGCCTTCTCGCCGAACGTCTCCGCGAGGACGTGCTCGACCGTCTTGACGAGGTAGTCCCGCCGCGCCTTCAGGTAGGCGGCGTCGCCCGTGTAGAAGTACCAGTCGTGCGTGTTGCGCAGGAACCAGAGCGTGTAGTTCGCCATGCCGTTCATCCACGCCGTTTCGGGCGGCGTCGTGGCGGCGGCGTAGTCGAGCGAGTCGCGCAGGACGTCCGCCGCGCCGAAGACGGCGAGGATCGCGCGCGTCTCGGGGTGCGTGTCGCCCATCCACACGAGGCGGTCGCGCTTGATGCCGTCCCAGAGGAAGTCCTGGCAGCAGAGGTGGACCGTGCGCACGGCCGTCTCCCAGACGCGGTTGAGGCGTTCGTCGGACGAGCGGAACGCCCCCACGCGCGGCATCGGGCGCATGAGGGAGATCGCGCGCACGAATTCAAGCGTCGCCTTCCCCTGCGACAGCAGGTCGATGCGCACGAAGCGGAAGCCCGTGTTGCCGATCTCCAGCATGCCGAGGTGCGGCAGCTGGTAGACGGCGTCGCGCACGGCGTGGTCGTTCGTCGCCCCCTTCTCGCCGACGTCGGCCATCGCCTCGCCAACGGACTCGCCGAAGCGGATGCGGACCCGCGAGCCGTGCGTGAATTCGCTGTTGCCGATCTGGAGGCCGCCGTGGAGCTCGCGCCCGAAGTCGAGGAGCACGCCCGCCGGGTCGCCGTTGTTCACGAGCGTGCAGCCGCTCGGCCTGAGCCAGGCCTTCTCCGGCACCTGCCCGTGCTTCGCCGCCAACAGGCCCTCCACGTTCTTGACCGCCGAGCGCGTCCCGTAGGCCCCCGCGTTCGAGCTGGTCCACACGACCCGCGTCGGCGCCACGTAGGCGCGCACGCGCGGATCGACCTGGTCCGGCACCGTCGCGGCGGCGGCCGCAATGCAGGCGAGGCACGCGACGCCCGCGCCCAGGCACATTCCCGTTCTCATGGCACGACTCCTTCCCGCGCGCATGGCGCGATGCCCTCAGCGCCTCTCCTTCTGGAGCAGGACGCCCTGGTAGCCGCAGGGGACGACGATCCGCTCACGGTAGAACGCGGCGATGCCGGGATTCCCCGAAACGGTCCAACACCCGAGGAACTTCGGCAGATCCGGGTCCGCGAAGTCCCACAGACCGATCCGGCGGCGGATGCGTTCCGTCAGGACGACGCGCTTTCTGGGCGAGACGCGCGGAATGCCCGCCATCGCCATGCCGGGAAAGGGCTGCGCCTTCCACTTGGAGCCGTCCGCCGGATCGCACTCCCCCGGCTTCAGGAAGAGGTAGCCCGTGCCGCTCGTCGCGAAGGCAAGGTCGTCCGAGAAGCGGCAGATGCCGTTGTAAAGGGAGATGCGGTTGTTGTCGGTGGAAACGACCTTCACCTTCGGCGCGGACGCCAGGTCGATCCAGCGCAGGGCGGTGTTCGCCACGTTGTACGCAAGCCACCGCCCCTTCCCGACGGGCGCATCCATCAGATATCGGTCCCAGCCCGGGCAGCCGCCGACCCGCACAAGGGGGCGCGCCGCCTGCAGGCCGGTGTCGGCAAAGAGGCTCACCCCGTTCCGGCGCGTGGAGAGCGCGATGAAGCCGGGGCACGGCTTGTAGACCCAGAGGGCGGGTTCGCGGGCGGCGTCCAGATGCGTCCGCCGCGCCACCTCGCGGAATCCCGTCGGCCCGTCCAGCTCGTAGACACCCCAGCCGTCCAGGCCCTCCGCCGTGTAGAGGCGGCTTCCCTCGGTCTGCACGTCAAAGACGCGCACGCGCTCCGGCAGCCCCCCAAGCCGCTCGAAACCGCCCTCGGGGCGGATGCGCAGCACATGGAGCCCCGCGTCCCCGCACGCCGCGTAGACGACGTCGCCCCGCAGCGCGACGGCGCGCGCCTGGCCCGGTTTCGCCGGACGCCACACGTGAAACGCCGCCCCGTCCGTCGGATACGGTTCCCGGAAATCGGCGTGGCGCGGCGGCGGGCCCGCGCGGAACGCCTCCTGCGCCGCGCATTTCGCGGGGAGGGCCTGCACGCCGCATCCCAGGCCCGCGACGTAGACGCAGCCGTTCCCGACGGCGACGGAGCCGATGCAGCAGCTCGGCCATTCGGGATGGTCCGCGAGCGGGAAGACCCAGCGGTCCAGGATCTTCGGCCGCGCCGGGTCGGCGCAGTCGACGGCGAAGAGGCCGTTGTGCGTCTGGGCGACGTAGACGACGTCGGCGTTCGCGCTCGTGCGCGGCGTCCACATGTCGAGCCCGCGCGCGTAGAACGGCGGGAAGTCCGCGCGGCCGACGCGCTTCGGCGACGCCGGGTCGGAGATGTCGAAGACGTCGAGGCCGTGTCCGCAGCCGGACCCGGCGTCCAACTTGCCGAACTTCCGGATCTCGGGCGTGTCGACGGGCTTGAACGGGAGCGTCGCGAAGTCGCGGTTCTTCGCGTGGTGCCCCGTCGCGGCGTAGAGATACCGCCCCTTCAGCCAGACGCCGTCGCCGTAGCCCCAGAGCGGCACGTAGGCGACCTGCCGGATGTTCCGCAGGTCGCGGACGTCAAAGACGGTGAGGCGGCCCGAGCCCCAGTCGCCGGAGTAGAGGTAGCCGTCGCGGTACTTCACGCTCTGGCTCTCGTCCGTCTTGCGCATCGCGATGTGCGCGGGACGGTCGGGGTCTGACACGTCGATGAACTCCACGCCGTTCTGGCGCTGCCCGAGGAAGACGACGTCGCCCGCCACGTCCACGCCCGTCGCAAGCTCGCAGCAGTCGAAGCGCGAGCGGACGCGCGGGCGCGCGGGATCGGCCGCATCGACGATCCAGAGCCCCGATTCGCGCGTCGCGACGTAGGCCATCCCCTTCTCGGCCGCGATCTGACGAATCTCGCCGAAGCCGCCGACGGCGCCGAGGCGGCGCGGCGCGAGCGGCTCCTTCACGTCGAAGACGACGAGCTGCGGCCCGCACCCCGCGTAGAGGACGTGGCCCTCCAGCGCGAGCGCCATCGCGCGGTCACCCGCCCCCTCGACCCGGACGGGCGTTCCGAACACGTCCCCCGTCTGGAACGGCACGGCGAAGGCCGTCCACGCGACGAGGCCGCCGACGGCCAGTCCCGCGCGCACCCTGCTTGTCTTTTCCATGTGCCCCCCCTGTCCTTCCGGTCGCCGGCGAGAAGCCCCGCTCAGGCGGGAGACGACGCGCGCACGCCCTTCTGCTCCTGAATGAGCTTGCCGATCTTGAGCATGCGCTCGTTGAGGTCGCCGAAAGTGACGTCGTTCGAGTAGACGTCCTTGTAGTAGGCATACGCCTTCTCGTAGTCCTTCGCCTCCTCGGCGCAGAGGCCGAGCTGGTAGACGACCTTCTTCTTGAGGTCGTCCATCGTGGGGATCTGGTCGCGCGCCGTTTCGAGCTGCATGACGGCCATGTCGCGCTGGCCCTTCTTCAGGAAGCACATCGCAAGGTAGTAGAGCGCCGGGAGGCGGTCCTTCGGCGACTTCTGCGCGAGCTGGAGATGCTGCACGGCCTCGTCGTAGAACGTCGGGTCCTGGTCGCCGTAGATGTAGTACTGGTAGCCGAGCTCGAAGCGCAGGTGGAGGTCGTTCGGATAGCGCTCGACGCGCGTGGCCAGGTCGTCGAACACGAACTGGTTCTTCTCGACTTCGAGGTTGTCGGCCTCCTCCGCGCGCCCTTCCTTGCGCAGCTGCTCGATCTGGTACTCGTAGTTCGCGGCCTGCACCGTGGAGAGCATGCGGTCCAGCTCCGGGTCGGCCTGGCTGACCGTCTGGGCCTTCTGCAGCGTCTCGACGGCCTCGGCGAAGCGCTTGTTCTGCATGTAGATGCGCGCGAGCGCGCGGTAGAAGTTGAGGTTGTTCGGCTCGCGCGCGATGGCGGCCTTCTTCTCCGCGATCATCGCCTCGGCGTCGTCGCCCGCGACGATGGCCTTGTTCGCCTGGTTGATCTTCTTCGCCTGCTCGGCGTTCGCGAGGATCGCCTGGTAGCCGCCCTTCTTGCCGACCGTGTCGCTCCACCCGGCGGACATCGTGCTCTGCGCCTCGGCGTTCTTGAGGAGCTGGAGGATGCGCTGGTCGCCGGGCTTGAGCTGGGAAAGCTTCACATAGGCGTCGCGCGCCTTGTCGTAGCGCTTGGCGACCATGTAGTACTGCGCCACGCGCTCCAGCAGGTTCACGTCGCCGTGGCTGCAGGAGTAGGCGGCCTCGACGGAAATCGCGGCGGCCTCCGGCTTGCCGGCGGCCTCGGCGGCCTTGACGGCGCACTCGATGTTGTCCGGGTCGAGCGGGTTGATCGCGAGCAGCTTCTCGGCCTCGGCCATCGCCTCGTCGCCCTTGCCCTTCTTCGCGAGCGAGAGAACCTTCGCGCGCTTGCCCATGTTGGAGAGGCCCTGGAGCTTCAGCGCGAAGCCGGAGGGCGGGTTCTGGCGGAACTTCGCGATCTGGGCCGCGCGCAGGAGGCGGCGCGTCTCCAGCAGGTCGGGCATCGCCTCAAGCGCCTGCGAGAGCATCTCGACGGCGAGATCGTAGCGACCGGCCTCCAGCGCCTGGCGGCCGCGGTTCGTGAAGTTCTGTGCCTTCTGTGCAACTGCGTCGTTTACCATGTCCGTTTCCTCGACAAGAAATTTTAGATGATTATACCATGTCCCGCGCATTCGCGCAATTCGCCAAAACCCGATTTTCGGCATTCGGGGACCTTCTTGCCCCAGTCGGCGCGAAATGGTACAATTGTGGCGTTTTCCAACAGGTGAGACGAAATGGCACGGACCCATCAATTCTTCAGCAAGGTCGCCGACCGCATCGGCCGGCTCGACGCAGAGGATCTGCGCCGCCAGTTCAAGGCCCTGGCGGACGAGATCGGCTTCCTCGAATCGGTCTTCAACACCCTCTCCGAGGGCGTCCTCGTCGTCAACGCCGAGGGTCTTCTCCTCTACTCGAACGCGGCGGCGGACCGCCTCGCGGCGACCGCCCTCTCGAACGGACGCGGCAGGCCCCTCCGCGACCTGCTGCCTACCTGGGGGTGGGACCGCCTCCTCCACCCCTCCGACGAGGGCGACGGCTGGACGCGCAAGGCGTCGTGCGAAATCGAGCTTGCCTACCCCGAGCACCGCATCCTTGAGCTCGGCGCCCTGCCGAACGGGGACGCCGTCGTCGTCATCCTCCGCGACGTCACGCGCCTCCACGCCCGCGCGGCCGACGCGCGCGAAAGCGAGCGCACGGACGCGATCAAGGACCTCGCCGCCGGGCTCGCCCACGAAATCGGCAACCCCCTCAACGCCCTCTCGCTCAACCTCCAGCTCATGGCCCGCGAGTTCCGGCGCGAGCGCGACCCCGCGCGCCGCGCGCGCCTCCTCGCGGACGTCGCGACGGCGCAGAACGAGATCCGGCGCATCGCCGACATCAACCGCAGCTTCCTCGGCGCGCTGCGCCCGATCCGCCCCGACCTCGCGCCCGGCTCGCTCGCGGACCCCCTCAAGGACACGCTCGCGGCGCTGAAGACGCAGATCGAGAACCGCCGCATCCGCGTCCTCCTCGACCTGCCGCCCGCCCTGCCGCCCGCCTTCTTCGACCGCGCGCAGATGGAGCAGGTCTTCTTCAACCTCGTCAAGAACGCCCTGGAGGCGATGAAGGACGGCGGCGAGCTCGCCATCGCGCTCGACGCGGACGACGACGCCGTCACCGTCTCCTTCCGCGACTCCGGCAGCGGCATGGCCCCCGGCGCCGTCGCCGCGCTCTTCGAGCCCTACCGCACGACGAAGCGCGCCGGCACCGGGCTCGGGCTCATGCTCTCGCGCCGCATCGTGCGCGCGCACGGCGGCGAGATCGACGTCGAGTCGAAGGAAGGCGCCGGCACGAAGTTCACCGTTCGCATCCCGCGCCTCGAAAAGCGGGTGAGGAGGCTCACATGAAACCGTCCATTCTCATCGTCGACGACGAGAAGGACACGCGCGACTTCATGGCGCGCGCCCTCGAAGACCGCTACCACGTCACGACGGCCCCCGACGCCGAGCAGGCGCTGAAGGCCCTCGACGCGGACCCTTCCATCGTCCTCATGCTCTCCGACGTGCGGATGCCCGGCGCGGACGGTCTCCAGCTGCTGAAGGCCGCCAAGGCGAAGCACCCGAAGCTCGTCTGCATCCTCCTCACCGCGTTCGGCACGATCGAGCAGGCCGTCGCCGCAACGAAGGACGGCGCCGAGAACTTCCTCATGAAGCCGATCGACCTCGACCAGCTCGACGCCTGCGTGGAGAAGGCCCTCAAGACGGACGCGCTCGAACGCGAGGTCGCGCGCCTGCGCAGCCAGCTCGACGAGAAGTACGGCCTCGACAGCATGGTCGGCTCCTCCCCCGCGATGCAGCGCGTCTTCGAGATGGTGCGCCGCGCCGCGCCGACCTCCGCGACCGTCCTCCTCCAGGGCCCCAACGGCACCGGCAAGGACCTCGTCGCGCACGCGCTCCACAACCTCTCCCCCCGCGCCCAGGCGCCCTTCCTCGCCGTCAACTGCGGCGCGATTTCCCCGAACCTCATCGAGAGCGAGCTCTTCGGCTACGAGAAAGGCGCGTTCACGGGGGCCTACGCGCGCAAGGCCGGCGCCTTCGAGGCCGCGGACCACGGGACGATCTTCCTGGACGAGATCGGCGAACTGCCGCTCGCCATGCAGGTGAAGCTCCTGCGCGTCCTCGAAAGCCGCGCGTTCCCGCGCGTGGGCGGCACGGAGGAGGTGGCCGTGGACGTGCGCGTCGTCGCCGCCACGAACCGCGACCTGAAGGCCCTCGTCGCCGAGGGCGCCTTCCGCGAGGACCTCTACTACCGCCTGAACGTCATCGACATCCGCCTCCCCGCGCTGAAGGAGCGGCCGGGCGACATCCCCCTGCTCGCCGCGCGCTTCATCCGCGAGCTCGCCGAGAAGAACCACGTCGCCGTCACGGGCATCACGCCCGCCGCGCTCCGACGCCTGGAGGCCTACGACTGGCCCGGCAACGTGCGCGAGCTGCGCAACACGATCGAGAAGATGGTCGTCCTCTCCTCCGGCGGCCTCCTCGACGTCGCGGACGTCCCGGACGAGATCCGGGCCGCCGCCCCCGCCGCCCCCGCCCTCTCGCACGCCGCCACGCTCGGCGAAAACGAGCGCAAGCAGATCCTCGCCGTCCTCAAGGAGGTCGGCGGCAACCGCTCGCGCGCGGCGCAGACGCTCGGCATCTCGCGCCGCACGCTCTACCGCAAGCTCGACGAATACGCCAAGGAGGGCGTCGCGCCGTGACGGCCCCGCAGCCCCCTGCCCGCCGCCGCGAAGCCCCGCCCGACATCCCCGGCCTGCGCTTCGTGTCCATCGTCGGGCGCGGCGGCATGGCCGTCGTCTGGAAGGCCTGGCACCAGGCGCTGGGGACATACGTCGCGGTGAAGGTGCTCGACCCGGACTTCGCCGCCACGGGAGCGGAGATCCGCCAGTTCATGCTGGAGGCGCGCACGATGACGGGCCTCCGCCACCCCGGCCTCGTGCAGGGCCACGACGCGGACTACGCCGACGGGCGTTACTATTTCGTCATGGAGTTCGTCGACGGCTACACCTTCGCGTCATACCTCGCGCGCAAGGGCCCCCTCGCGCCCGCCGACGCGCTCATCGTCTGCGAATCCGTGGCGGCCGCGATGAAATACGCCTGGGACGCCGCGCGCATCGTCCACTGCGACCTCAAGCCGGACAACCTCATGGTCAACCAGGACGGCGTCGTCAAGGTGATGGACCTGGGCCTCTGCCAGTCCACCGCCGTCCTGCGGCGCGCCGGCCGTCCGACGGACGAAATCGTCGGCACGCCCGCCTACATCAGCCCCGAGCAGATCTACGGCAACGCGCCGCTCGACTGCCGCGCCGACATCTACTGCCTCGGCGCGACGCTCTACCACCTCGTCACGGGGCGCATCCTCTTCCCGCTCCGTTCCAACGACGACATCCTGCGCCGCCACGTCGATCCCGCCGCCCGGGCCCCCGATCCGCGCACGTTCAACCCCGCCGTCCCCGAGCAGTTCGCGCGCCTTCTCGCCGGCATGCTCGTCAAGGACCGCGCGCGGCGCTACCAGACCTGGGACGACGTCTGCGCCGCCGCGCAGGCCGTCGAGACCGGCGCGGGCGAGCTGCCGCCCCTCCCCGCCGACTGCGCCTCCAGCGTCGCGGTCGGCAAGTCCGTCGATCGGCGTTGAGCCATCACCCTCTGCATGACGCGATGGAGCGGAACGTCCATGTCTCGCCAGACGAGGGTTTATGGATATGGGCACGTTCCAGTCGGCAAGCGCACGACGATGGAACGTCGGAAGGCGGGAAGGGACGGGCCTTGAACCTTCACGCTCCGATCCTCCCACGGAAGGTAGCACGTCATCTCCCCCACCAGGGGCGACGGCAGCACTTCGCCCACGACCGATTTTGCCTCATTCCCCTCGACCAGTTCGGACCTCCAGTCGCTCGCCTTGTCGCGGCACCAAAGAACGGTCGTCCTCTTGCCCCGAAGCCCGTAGACCCGCACGCGCCGCGTCTCGGTCTTGAAGGGGCGGAAGTCCTCCGCGATCGGGTCCAGCCCCTCAATGGCTTTCGCAAAGCGCGCGTAGTGATGCCAAAGGCCGTTTGGCGCCACATAGCTATCCCAATGCCAGAACTGCCCGCAACCGGCGGAGCCGGCGAAAAACGGCGCGAAAAGCGCGTCATGCAACAGCGTCCCCTCGCGGTCTTGCGCGTACAGGATCGAGGGGCCCGTATGGTTCGGTTTCACCGCGCCGACTTCGGCGAGAAGGACGGGCTTGCGCGGATTGCGGTCGCGGAGTTCCCGCACCGCATCGGCCGCGAGAACGTCCATCGGCCCGCGACAGACGTCTAACTCGCCACCGCAATCAAGATAGCGATGCACCTGCAGAAAGTCATTGCCTTCCATCGTGCAGATATAGTCGTAGTAGTCGAACATGTCCGGACTCGAAAAGCTGCCGAGGTTCTGTGTCGTCATCTGACGGGGGAACATCCGGCGCAAGTCACGCATCAAGCGATCGCTCCACGGCCCCACATCGTTGCGCCACGGGCCAATGCAGCCGATCTCATTCCACGGTTCCCAGGCGATGACGGCCGGCGAATCGCCAAGACCGAGACGGGCAAGCTCGCGCACCTTGCCCATATAGATCTCATAGCATCGCTCACTGTGCAGAAACGCATGCAGATCCGCGGCATAGGGCGCATAGAGCGAACGGTTGAAGAACGCGGCGTAGCGTCCCGTGCCCTCCTGTCCCTTCGGAAAGACCGTGCGAAAGCTCTCCAGCGTCAGTTTCAGCTTCAGTCCCAGTCGCTCGCACCGCCGTACGACACGCATCAGGGTTTCGACGGCCGTTGGGTCGAATTCGCCGGGTCTTTCCGGCATGATCTCAAAGAACGCATGACCGAGCCACAGGCGGACATAATTGCCCCCTGCCGCCGCGAAGCGGTCAAGCCAACCCTCGAATTCGGCGCGAAGAACCTCAAGATCCGCACCCGTCGGGCGGCCGTCTTTTGTGCGGGAGAAACAGATGTTGAGACCAATCGGAATCCAGGCCTTCCCATCTGCACCCGCAAAATAGCGCGGCACGTCCGTCGAGACGTGTACACCGCCCGTCAGCGGCGCATTTTCCGCCGCCCGCACAGCCGCGTCCGCGCCGAGCGAAAAGGCGACGGCAAGACCAGCCAAGATCCGCGACACTAAGGTTTTCGTTGTCATAGATGCGACGCCCTTTCGTTATCCTTTCGTTGGATGCTTGGAATGGTAGCATAATACGACGGTCTCCCGCAACAAAACAAAAAACATCCGACTCGTCCGAATTTCGCGATGGTGGGCATGCCGAGCGTATTGCTTTCGCTGAACACGGAGAAGGCGGAGGCGGGGAGGCATGGAGTTACTTTGCGGCGCGCTTCTGGCAACGGTGTTCGCGCGTCGGAGCGGGAAGCTGACACCAATCATTCTTTTCTTTTCAAGTAGAGCCGCACAGATTTGACTGTTTTTTCTATGTTGAGAATCGCAGATTCTCGCGAAGCGGCGACGTCAGGCGCCCTCGGCATGGAGGAGCCGACAGTCGCACGAGAGGACGGGGAGGATCGCCCATCGCCTCAGGGCTTTCGCTTGTTGACACCCTTATCCCGATTTTTTCGGGGGAATCAGGGGTTCGCCAAGAAATCGGGAGAAGGGTGCCCCCCGATGCTTTTTTGATGGGCGTGGGGGCGGGTTGTGTCGCTCGCCGCCCGCGCTTCGAACGGAAATGTAATGTAGATCATGACAGGCAAGTGATGGGCAAGAACCGGGAACGTGTCCGCTTCTACTTCTCGTCGTGCCTGAGGCCGCCGAGACAAGCCTGGGGCGGACCGCAATTGCCGCGAACGCATCACCCCGCGCGGCGGCTTCCGGGATTATTACGCAGTGAAATCTCATCTTGCGGCGGCGCGGCGGCGCGTAGCGGGGTACGGGAACACGTGCGCGGCGATGTGGCTCGGCGACACGGCTCGGCGCGGGTCCTTCGCGCGCCGGGCCCGTTCGGACGCCCTGCGCCGAGTCCCCTCCTCCCTCATGCGTGAGATTTCAGTGCGTAATAAAATTTCGTCCATGGCCAGAAGCGTCATCCCCGCATGCGTCATCGCCCCGGCAATCAGATCGTGTGGGCCGCAAAGGCGAAACGAGCCGTCCGACACTGCGGACAGGAGAGAGACATACATCAGGCATCGGCGCAAGGGAAGCGGAAATCGCAAAGGCGACTCTGCCTATTGGCTTTTGTCCTCATAGGGGACGCAAAGATCCTCTGCGGTCTTTGCGTCCCCTCTGCGTTCTTGGCGTTAAAACATCCCGTACTCCTTTTTCCAACGCAAAGTCCGCAAAGAACTCTGACGCAACGTTCGCAAAGCCGTTGCGGCCTTTACGTCCTTTGCGGCACAAAATGCCATGTCTTGTTGCCGAATCGATCGATTGAGGGGTTGGCCGTGTAGAGGCGTGTAAGTGTGAGCCGGCCGGAGGACGCATCTCCGCGCGATCGGTGTTGACCGGCCGGAGGATGCGGACTTCGCGGCGGCGGAGCCGTGCGCCCTGTCCCGGAATCGGGCGGGGAAGGAGCCTTTCGCGCGGTTTGGGCCCTGCGCGGAGAAAGTCCAAGGCGCATACCGCGCGTGCCGACACATTTTTCCCACCGCGCTTATTGGGGGCTGGCGGGAAATCGGGATAAGCTGTCCCGAAAAAATCGGGATAAGGGTGTCCTTGGGGCCGTCCTTGCGTCTGCGCGGCGAAAATGGTAGAATCTAAAAACGTTTTCGAAACAGTCTTTTCAAAGAGGAACGAGTCAGATGCGCAAGAAAATCATTGCCGGAAACTGGAAGATGAACGTCAAGCCGTCCGAGACGGCCGCCCTCGTGAAGGGGGTCGCCGAGGCGACAAAGGATTTCGCGAACGTCGAGGTCGTGTGCTGCACGCCCGCCATCGACGTGCCCGCCGCCGTCGCGGCGGCGGCCGGCACGCAGGTCGGCATCGGCACGGAGAACTGCCACTGGAAGGAGAGCGGCGCCTACACGGGCGAGATCTCCACGGGCATGATCCTCGACGCCGGCGCGCAGTACGTCATCGTCGGCCACAGCGAGCGCCGCCAGTACTTCGGCGAGACGGACGAGACGGTCAACCTCCGCGCGCGCGCCGCGATCGCCGCGGGCCTCACGGCCATCGTCTGCATCGGCGAGACGCTGGAGGAGCGCGAGGCGGGCAAGCTCGTGGAGGTCATCGAGCGCCAGATGAACGTGGGCCTCAAGGACATCACGGCGGCGGACTGCGCGAAGCTCGTCATCGCCTACGAGCCCGTGTGGGCGATCGGCACGGGCAAGACCGCGACGCCGGACCAGGCGCAGGAGGTCCACGCCCTCATTCGCACGACGCTCGCGACGCTCGTCGGCGCCGAGACGGCCGAGACCGTGCGCATCCAGTACGGCGGCTCGATGAAGCCGGGCAACGCGGCGGAGCTTCTCGCGAAGAAGGACATCGACGGCGGCCTCATCGGCGGCGCGGCCCTCAAGGCGGCCGATTTCGCCGGCATCGTTGCGGCGGCCGCGGCCGCCCAGTGAGGCGCGACATTCCCTCCCGTCCATGAAAAACGCGGTCATCGCGGCGGCCGTGCTGTTTTGCACGGCCGCCGCCGTCTTCGCGGGGCCCATGAAGAAGAAGGCCCCTGCGCCGCGCGCGGCTGCGCCCGCCGCGCGGCGCGCCGTCCCCTCCGCAGGCTATCGCCCTGCGGGAACGGTCGCGTTCGCGAACCTTGAGGTGGTCGCCCGGACGGTCGCCGCGCTTGCCGGCCCGAAGGCGACGGATCCCGTCCTCACGGTCATCGTCCCCCGCGCGATTCGCCGACAGGGCGCGGCCCTCCTCTTCGGCCCGATGCGCCCGCGCGCGCACGGCGTCGCGGTCTGCTACGTCGACCCCGCCGTCGCCGCGCGCGTCGTGGCCGCGAAGAAGCCGTCCGACGCCGACCTCGACCGCGTGAAGCGCTGGAGCGTCGTCTGGCCGACGGCGCTTGCGAAGGCCGCGTTCCAGCAGCGCCACCCCGACGCCGCGCCGGACGTGAACGGGACGCTGCGCGTGCCGCCGGGTCCCCATGCGAAGCGCACGCTGTGGGCCTGGTTCTCGCCGGACGGCCAGTGGGCGACGCTCGCGCCGTCCGCCTCGATGGCGGCGCACGCCTTCGCCGCCTCGGCCGCCGCGCGCGCGCGGCCGCTCGGCGCGGATCTCGCCCACGTACAGATGGACGCGGCCGGCGCGCGCGTCCTCTTCGGCTCGGACCTCTTTGCGCAGGGGGAGCTTTCCGTCCGCATGGCGCCGGCGGGACTTGAGCTGCGCGCCGTCGCGCGCAAGATCGCGATGAAGCGGCCGCCCCTGCCGCGCGGCGCGCTCGCGCTCGCGGGCGTCCCGGCGAACGCGCCGCTCTTCGGCGTGACGACGACGCCCTCGGACGTGCGCGTCGCCGAGGAAATCTTCGCGAAGGCGGGGCCGGAGTTCGGCGCGTTCGTCCGCGCGGCGCTGCGGCAGCAGGCCCGGCCGGGCCTGACGACCTACTTCCTCGACGAGCCGGGCGCGCCGCCCGCCGCGCCGCCGCGCGCCCGGCTCCAGAAGATCCTGCCCGAGGCGTTCACGATGCCTGCGGCGGCGAACGCGATGTTCTGCTCGCCGACGACGGTGCTGCGCCTCTGCCTCCCGAAGGTGGCGGCGAAGCTGCTGCCGATGGACAGCGCGCAGCTCCACATGGCGCTGCGCCTCCTGCGCCGCGCGCGCGGCGACGGCCTCGGGTGCATGAGCTGGCACGACGGGCAGGCAGACCGCCTCCTCGTCCGCATTTCGCGAGACGAACTGTGCGGAACCGCAAATCTCTGGAGCATGCTGTTCCTTTAAGGAGAACGAGATGAAGCAGGCCTACGTCAACGGCGAACCCATTTCCAAGGAGGCGGTGCAGTTCGAGCTGGACCGTCTCGTGAAGTTCTATTCCGAACACGGGATGCGTCCCGACGAAATCAAGGCGAACCTCCCGAAGCTCGTCGAGAAGGCCCAGGAGCAGGCGATCGGCGCGAAGCTGCTCCTCGCGCGCGCGTTGCAGCTGGACAAGCCGGTGGACGAGAAGGCCGTCGACGCGAAGATCGCCGAGATCGTCGCCCAGGTGGGCGGGCGCGACAACTTCGTGCGCGTCCTCGCCCAGCAGAAGATGTCCGAGGACGACCTCCGCCGCGAGATCGTGAAGGGCTGTCGCGTGGACGCGCTCGTGCAGCAGGCCTGCAGCGGCGTCGCCGAGCCGACCGAGCAGGAGATCGCCGACTACTACGCCGCCCACAAGGACGACTTCGTCTCGCAGCCGCAGGTACTCGCCCAGCACATCCTCGTGAAGACCGAGGGCCTTGACGAGGCGGACAAGGTGGAGGCGCTGGACAAGATCAGGGCGATCCGCGCGCGCATCGTCGCCGCCGGCGAGCCCGGCGAGGTCGGCCAGGCGTTCTGCTGGGAGGCGAAGGAGAACTCCGACTGCCCGAGCGGCGCGCAGGGCGGCTCTCTCGGCTGGTTCGGCCCCGGCATGATGGTGCCCGCCTTCGACAAGGCCGCCTTCGCGATGAAGTGCGGCGAGGTGTCGGACGTCATCGAGACTCCGTTCGGCTACCACATCATCCTCAAGACGGACGAACGCGCGGGCGGGCCGCAGACGCTCGTCGACGTCGCCGACCAGATCCGCGACCTCCTCCGCCACGAGGCGCGCGGCCGTGCGATGGACGCCTTCGTCGCCGAGCTCCGCGAGAAGGTCAAGATCGAATACAAGTAGGGAAGGACGGTCGTCATGGATCACGCGCTTCTGTTCAAGCGGGCCTGCACGGTCATCCCGGGCGGGGTGAATTCGCCCGTGCGGGCGTTCAACGGCGTGGGCGGCACGCCCGTCTTCGTGGAGAGCGGACGTCGCCAGAAGATCCGCACCGCCGATGGGCGCACGCTCACGGACTACTGCTGCAGCTGGGGCGCGATGATCCTCGGCCACGCCCACCGCGAGGTCGTGGCCGCCGCGAAGGCCGCCGTCGCGCGCGGCAGCACCTTCGGCATCGCGACGCCGCAGGAGGTCGAATTCGCCGAACGGCTCGTGTC
The DNA here is from genome assembly GCA_934643865.1 of uncultured Kiritimatiellota bacterium. Taxonomy (GTDB): domain Bacteria; phylum Verrucomicrobiota; class Kiritimatiellia; order RFP12; family UBA1067; genus RUG572. The sequence goes on along the minus strand of CAKUCX010000006.1, from coordinate 53,283 downwards.
GCTCGTGCCGGGGCTGGAGATGGTGCGGGCCGTCAACTCGGGCACCGAGGCCGTGATGACGGCCCTCCGCCTCGCGCGCGGCGCGACGGGCCGGAGCGTCGTCCTGAAGTTCGACGGCTGCTATCACGGCCACAGCGACACGGTGCTCGTGAAGAGCGGCTCGGGCGTCCTCACGATGGGGGCGTCGTCCTCCGCCGGCGTGACGGCGGGCGCGGTCGCCGATACGCTCGTCGTCCCCTACAACGACCTCGGGGCCGTCGAGGCCGCCTTCGCGGAACGGGGCGACGAGATCGCCGCCGTGATCGTGGAGCCCGTTGCGGGCAACATGGGCCTCGTGCCGCCGGCGGACGGCTTCCTGAAGGGCCTGCGCGCGGTCACGAAGAAGCACGGGGCGCTTCTCATCTGCGACGAGGTCATCAACGGCTTCCGCTTCGGGTTTTCTTCCTACTCGGCCCTCTACGGCGGCGTCACGCCCGACCTCATCACGCTCGGCAAGGTGATCGGCGGTGGATTCCCGCTCGCGGCGGTGGGCGGGAAGGCGAAGTGGATGCGGCAGCTCGCGCCGACGGGGCCCGTCTACCAGGCGGGAACGCTGAGCGGCAATCCCGTCGCCGTCGCCGCCGGGCTGAAGACCCTCGACGTCCTCGAACGCGACGCGCCCTACGCCCGCATGGCCGAACTGGGCAGCGCGCTCGCGGTGGGCGTCTCGACGCTTGCCGCCGAACACGGCCTCGCCGTCACGTGCCAGAGCTTCAACGGCGTCTTCACGCCGTTCTGCACCGACACGCCCGTGCAGGACCTGGCGGACGCGAAGGCCTGCTCGACGGCGCTCTACGCGCGGATCTTCCATGGCCTCCTCAAGCGGGGCATCTACATCGCCCCCTCGCAGTTCGAGTGCAACTTCATCTCCGCCGCCCACACGGAGAAGGACGTGGACGCCTTCCTCGACGCCTTCGAGGACGTCTGCGGGGAGATGGGGGCCTCGGCCCGCGACGAGGCCGACTGAAGGCGCCTGATCGCAGGCGGCAAACAAGGAAACCGCGCCGTTCGCGTTGCGCGCGGGGGCGTGCGGACGCTGGTTGACAGGAGGAGAGTGAAAGAATGAAGAAGCTTGTTTTGATGCTGGCCCTTGCCGTTGCGGCCGTCGCCGGGGCGGACATTCGCGCGGTCACGCCCGTGCCGCAAAACGCGGACACGAACAGCTGGTGGATGAAGCGCCACGCGCAGAAGCTGGAGCGCGTGAAGGCGGGCGGGTCGCGCGTCGTCTTCATCGGCGACTCGATCACGCACTTCTGGGAGAGCAACGGGCGCGCGCAGTGGGAGAAGTCCTTCGCCGGCGCGCCCTACCACGCGCTCAACCTCGGCTATAGCGCGGACCGCACGGAACACGTCCTGTGGCGGCTCGACCACGGCGAACTCGACGGTTACGAGGCGAAGGCGGTCGTCCTGATGATCGGCACGAACAACACGGGGCACTGGCCCTTCGAGAAGGAGCCGCCCGCCGACACGATCATCGGCGTGCGCGCGGTGCTCGATAAGATCCGCGCGAAGCAGCCCGGCGCGAAGATCGTCCTCTGTCCCATCTTCCCGCGCGGCGCGACGGCGCAGGATCCCTGCCGCGTGCGCAACGACGTGGTGAACCGCGAGATCCGGAAGTTCGCGGACGGCAAGGCGGTTCTCTGGTGCGACTTCACGGCCCGCTTCCTCGCGCCGGACGGCACCCTGCCCGCCGAGACGTTCCCCGACCGCCTCCATCCCGCCGCCTCCGGCTACGAGACGTGGGCCGCCGGCATCCTGCCGTTCATCGAATACGCCTGCGCGGGCGACGCGGCGCGTCCCTGCCCGCCCTCTCCCGCCCCCGCCCCCGAACCGCCGCAGGTGAATCTTCCCGCCCCCGCCCGCTCGACCTCCCTCATCGGCTTCCAGTGTGAACGCTGGTGGCGGGATCCCGAGATGTGGTTCCACGCCCTCCGGCGCCACCGCCGCGCGATTGCCGAGGGGCCGGCCGAGTACGACCTCGTCTTCCTCGGCGACTCGATCACCGCCGGCTGGGAGGGCAACGGGCGGAACGTCCTTGCGGAGCTGCGCAAGACCTACCGCATCCTCCCCCTCGGCATTGGCGGCGACCGCGTGCAGCACAACATCTGGCGCGTGCGGAACGGCGAACTCACCGGCTACCGCACGAAGCTCGTCATGCTCATGATCGGCACGAACAACAACTACGGCGACAGGCCGGAGGACACCGCGCGCGGCATCCGGACGCTCCTTGCGGACATCCGCGCGAAGCAGCCCCAGGCGAAGATTCTCCTCCTCCCCGTCTTCCCGCGCGGCGAGCGGCCCGACGACCCGAAGCGTCGCAACAACGCCGCCGTCAATGCGCTTATCAAGCCCTACGCCGACGGCGAGAACATCCTGTGGCTCGATTTCACGGACAAGCTCGTCCAGGCCGACGGCACGATCTCGAAGGACCTCATGCCCGACTTCCTCCATCCGCGCGAAGCCGGCTACCGCATCTGGGCGGACGCCGCCCTCCCCGTCTTCCGCGCCGTCTGCGGGAAGTAGGCGGGGAAAGGGCCGGAACGGCGATTCGGCGATTCTGCCCGCCGCGCGTGGCGTGGCCGTTGTCTTCCGGCGGGTCTAGCTGGTCGGGAAGCGCATGGGGGACAAGAGAGGGAAGATGGCGACGAGATTGTTCTGGGTTGTCCCCTTCGGGGCGGACATTGAGAGGAGCATGGCAATGAGACATCTTCTGGCCTGGACGGCGGCCCTGTGGGGCGCGCTGGCCGCGTGGGGCGAGACCGTCCAGCGGCGCACGGCCCTTGACACGCCCTGGAAGGTCCTGCCCATCTACGGGGGCGGGTTCATGCAGAACGTGGTCATCGCGCCCAGCGACCCCAACGTGTGGTACACCTATGTGGACGTCGGGGGGCCCTATCGCAGCGACGACGCGGGGAAGTCCTGGTACCCGCTGCACGCAAACCTGACGATCGGCCAGCGCGACCTGAACGCGGGGATGGTGCGGACGCTCGACGTGGACCCGCGCGACGCGAATACGTTCGTCATGGCGGCGGGCGACGGGCCGTGGCGGAAGGGGGGCGTCTTCGTCTCGCGCGACGGGGGCATCTCCTTCCGGCAGACGCTGTCGGCGCGCTACCATGCAAACGGGCCGCGCCGCATGATGGGGCTTGTCCTGGCGCGGAATCCCGTACACCCCGACGAGCTGGTGGCGGGGAGCGAGTCCGACGGGCTCTTCCTCTCCCGCGACAATGGCGAGACGTGGAAGAACGTGGGGCTGACGAACCACTGGTTCAGCGACGTGCGCTACGACGCCACGGTGACGAACCGCGTCTGGGCCTGCGCGCCGTGGTCGCTGAAGCACGACTACGACGCGCAGGAATCGTATCGGATCCGGCTAGGGGGGCGGCGCACGCGCGAACGCGGCTTCTACCGTTCAGACGACGGCGGAGAGACCTGGACGCGCGTGAGCGCCGAATCGCCCTATGAGGTCCGCCAGATCCGGGGAGCCGACCGCCTTGTGGGGGTCTACGGCGTGTTTGCCCAGGTGGATGCGGCACCGGGGGCGAAGCCGCTTCTGGCGGCGGCGTCCGACGACGGCGGCGCGACGTGGCACGACTTCGGCGAGGGCCTGCGGCCGTATGTCCCGCGCGGACGGTGGAGCTACATCAACGAGGGGACCTACCATGCCCTCGCGGCCGGGCCGGACTTCTGGCTGATCGGGAGCAATGCCGGGCGGATCTACCGCCGCGGGGCGAAGGATGCATGTTGGACGCCCGTTGAACGTGAGACGCTGAGGCTGCGCGACCCGAAGACCGAGGGCCACATGCGGCGCCTTGAAGCGAGCCGGCAGATGGAGGAACTCTCCACGATCGTCGTCGATCCGCGCCGTCCCGACCACTGGCTCACGACGGACTGGTACTTCATCTGGGAGACGTTTGACGCGGGGCGCAACTGGACGAGCGCACAGACGGGCATCATGCAGCTGGTCTCGTCCTGCCTCGTGTTCGACCCCTTCGACCGGGAACGCCTCTACTACGGCGTCGCGGACATGGGCTATCTTTACTCAACGAACGGGGGCGCCTCGTATTCGAGCCCGAAGGCCCGGCCGTATGCGAAGAGCCTCGCCTGTTCCGTCCGCACGAGGGGGCTTCTCTATGCGTGCGGCGGGAAGTGGGAGACGCCGGTGTGGCGCTCCGAGGACGGCGGTGTCTCCTGGACGAAGCTGGCCAACGCGGGGAAGAACGGGCATCCGCGCTTCGACACGGCCTCCCACGGTGTCTTCACGGTGGCGGTCGACCCCGTGAACGACGACGTCTATGTGTGTGCGGGCGGCGATCTCGCCCCAGGCCGTGGGGGCGTCTACCGCTCGCAGGACTGCGGGGTTTCCTGGGAATGGTTCTCGAAGGGCCTGCCGGAGGGGCCGCCGCTCTTCAAGAACGAGGAATGGCAGGGCGACAACCGCCAACTGGCCTTTTCCCCCGACGGTTCGGCCATCCTCCGCGCGATGGACGGGCGCCGGCTCTATCGGCTCGACCGCGCGGCCGGCGCGTGGCGGGAGATGCCGAGCCGGGTGCGGGGCCGCCTCCCCTTTGCCGACCCCCATGTGCCGGGGCGCTTCATCCTGTGCGGGTCGGCGATGCTCGAAACGCTGGACGGCGGGGCGACCTGGCATCCCCTCAAGGGGGCGCCGGCGGGATCCGCGACCGTCGCCTTCGACGCGCGGCGCAAGGGCGTCGTCGTCTTCGGCCACCATGACGCGCTTTACGTTTCGTACAACGGGGGGGCGTCCTGCGAGGTCCTGGAAGACGGGCTCAAGGTTCCGAGCGGGCCTGAGCGGATCGTCTTCCTCGACGACGGGCGGCTCTTTATGTTCTGCACGGGAAGCGGCGTCTTCACGCGGCCTTTGCCCGACGGGCGGCGGTGACGCCCGCCCTGATCGCCAGCCCAAGCGATCCGGTCGCCAGCCCACGCAATCCAGTCGCCAGCCCAAGCAATCCGGTCGCCAGCCCAAGCAATCCGGTCGCCAGCCCACGCAATCCAGTTGCCAGCCCAAGCAATCCGGTCGCCAGCCCAACGGGAGGCGGGCGTGCTGCTTTGGCCGGGGAACATCCATGCCAAAAGGCGGATTTCAAGCTCCCCGCGCGACAGCTCTCGACGCGGTTGGTTTTCCATGAGACGGTTCAAGGCGAAAACAGGATTTCGTCCGCACCGTAGTCTTGTCATTCTCCCGTTCCTGTGTTATCATAGGCCCATGCCTGAACATCCTTCCACGACCGTCGTCCCGGCAGACGCCCCCGGCGTCCCTGAGGCGTCCGTTCATTCCGCCGCCTCGTCTGACTTCGATCGGCGGCACGAGGCGTTGCTGGGCGAAATCCTGGCCGCGCGCGAACACCGCGCCCGGGCGCGGCGGAAACGCATCCAGGACCGCCGCCGCGCCTTCGGCGACCTCTGCGAGGCGTCGGAGGGGCTTGCCGTCGCGTGGCTGCGGCGTGGCACGTCCGTCCGCGAGATCGTCGCCTACGCGGACGGCGACGTCTGGCTGCTGCGGACGCTCGCGCGCTGGCTGCGCCTCGGCGCAACGCGGAGGATCGACCGTCTCCGCCATGCGTCGCGCCGTTCCGCCTACTACGAACGGGAGAAGGCACGCCGACAGCGGCTCGCGGCGGAACGGCGCGCGGCGAAGCGGCGCACGACGACGAATCCGTGCCCGACGAAGGAACAGCTGCTGGAGGCGTGGGAGAGAGTCCGCGAATCGAACGAGGACCTTCTTAGGTTCGGCTCGTTGATGGAGGACCTGGCCTGTTACGTCGATAGTTCCCTTGTGCGTGCGGAGAGCGGTGAGATCGTCGCCCGCCGGGGAGGCGTGAAGGCATGGCTCCAGACGAACATCCCGGCACTCTACCTCAAGTACAAGACGGTGATGGCCTACAAGGCGGCCGCGCGGAAGCTCAAGCAGATGACGGGCCTCCGCGATCCCGTACCGGCGGCGCGGCTCGTGGAGACGCCGGCGGTGGACGATGCCGTGGAGGTGGTGCGGGCGCGGGAGGTCTACGCCGAAGTGATGCGGGAGACACCGAGGAGCCGGACGGCCTACCTCAACCGCATCGACGCCTTGGTGAACCCGGCGCGAGTGGGCGAGGCGGAGGCGGGGCGACGGGCGCGGCGCGGAACATTGGGAGCATGGCGCGGTGCGGCGCGCTGGGTCCTTGACCGCGACCACGCCCGTCCAGGATGGGACGCTATTGACGTTCAAACAAACAATGGAGTATACTGGTTTCTGCCGTGGTGAAATGGCAGTATCGTTGTGATTTGATGCTCTTTGAAATTGTTTTTCAGTATTGGAGCGACATCGCCCTTTACTGACAAGGCAAAATCAAGGATTTTGATTCTGGAAATTTCCTTCAGAATGGCGTTCCAAACCCTCTGTTGGATGCTTTCCTAGAAAAATTCGAGCTGAAGCGGTGTCGGCGGAGGCGGCTTCCGTTTCCGGCCCACAAACTGGACGGTGTCGCCGAACTGGCGGTCCGTCACCTTGAGGATGGAGACAAGTCCCTCGTCCGGCACCAGGCTCTTGATCCGTCCGATGTGGACGGTTGCGGCCTCATGGCTCGCGCAATGCCGGATGTAGACGGAATACTGGTGCATGGCAAAGCCGTCCTTGAGGAGATCTTTGCGAAAGCGCGTCGCCAGGCGGCGCTGCGCCTTGGTCTCCACGGGCAGGTCGAACATCACGTAGAGCCACACAATCGCATATCCGTTGAGGGCCGTCTGCGTACAGAGCGTCACAGGAAGGACGGGAGGACAAGGTGGTCGGTCTTGCCCAGATAGTACTTGGCAAGCGAGGCCGTCGTGTAGGTCAGGGCGACCATCAGCGGGCGTTTGAGGTCACCCGTCTTCACGTCACACGTCAGCATCTGCAGAAGCCGCGCCTTCATCTCGCGTGTCAGTTCAGTTGCCTGGACGTCGAAAGGCGGAACATGTCCGAAGACGTACTGATCAACAAAAGGCCGGTAGGGTTCCATCATGTCATCCGCGAGGCAGAAGGCGTTGTAGCGGTTGTGGTGATGGACCCCGCGAAAGCAGGTGAGCCCGGAACCGACAAGCGCACGGGCGACGGCCGCCCGCAAGACGCCATAGCCGTAGTTGAGCGCAGGGTTCGGCCATGTTCCCTCGCGCGCACGAACGAATCCGGGATCGGGCGCCAGCGCACGGAAATAGATGCGCGCCGCCTGGGCCTCGACATTCTCCGCATCGTAGTTCTTCACCTCGTCGGCCATCACCCGCAGGCGACGGCATGTGTCAAATCCCAGACGGCGCAACAGTTCGGACTGGTTGAGGATCTTCGCGCGGACAACCTGCCGCCAGAGGCGTCCCTGCACGGCCGCCGCCGCGCCGGCGGCCACGGCAATGAGATGCTTCACGTCCATGCTCGGTAGTATAGCACAGTTTGCCCCCCCCCCCCCCCCTTCGCGCGGCGCGCATGTTGACCCGCAAAACGCTCGTGTGGTATACTGCTCGGCAAAAGGAGACAGGCACATGCAGTTGACGCTCGATTCCATCCTGACGCAGGCGGATGCCTGGAAGGCCGCGCACGTGGCGCTGCCGAAGTTCGACATCGCCGCCATGCGCGCGCAGACGAAGGCCGCCCCCGAGTGGGTCCATTTCGGCGCGGGCAACATCTTCCGGGGCTTCATCGGCTCGCTCAACCAGCGTCTCCTGGACGCGGGCCTCGCGAAGACCGGCATCATCGCGTGCGATACGTTCGACTACGACATCATCGACCGGATCTACGCGCCGCACGACAACCTCACGCTGAACGTGCTCCTCAATCCCGACGGCACGACGACGCGCGAAGTGCTCGCGGGCGTCGCCGAGGGCGTGAAGGCGGACTTCTCCGACGCGACCGCGAAGGCGCACCTGGAGGCGATCTTCCGCGCGCCCTCCCTGAAGATGCTCTCGTTCACGATCACGGAGAAGGGCTACGCGCTCCGGAAGCCGGACGGCGCGCTCCTGCCGGTCGTCGAGGCGGACATGAAGGAGGGCCCCGCCGCCGCGCGCCACGCGATGTCGATCGTCTGCGCGCTCCTCCTAGCGCGCTACCGGGCCGGACAGCTGCCGCTCGCGGTCGTCTCGATGGACAATTGCTCGCACAACGGCGAGAAGCTGCGGAACGCCGTCGTCGAGATCGCGCGGGCCTGGCACGGGGACGGGTTCGTGGATGGCGGATTCCTCGCGTACCTGGAGGACGAGGCGAAGGTCGCCTTCCCCTGGTCGATGATCGACAAGATCACGCCCCGCCCGCACCCGATGGTCGAGAAGGCCCTTGCGGCGGACGGCATCGAGGGCATGGCGCCCGTCGTCACGTCGAAGAAGACGTTCATCGCGCCGTTCGTGAACGCCGAGAAGCCGCAGTACCTCGTCGTCGAGGACCGCTTCCCGAACGGGCGGCCGCCCCTCGAACGGGCCGGCGTCTACTTCTGCGACCGCGCGACGGTGAACATGACCGAGAAGATGAAGGTGACGACGTGCCTCAACCCGCTCCACACGGCGATGGCGATGTACGGCTGTCTGCTCGGTTACACGCTCATCTGCGAGGAGATGAAGGACGCGGACATCGTGCGCCTCGTGAAGCGCCTCGGCTACGTGGAGGGTCTGCCCGTCGTCGTCGATCCGAAGATCATCTCCCCGAAGGCGTTCATCGACGAGGTCGTCAACGAACGCCTGCCGAACCCGTTCATGCCGGACGACCCGCGCCGCATCGCGACGGACACGTCGCAGAAGGTGGGCGTGCGCTTCGGCGAGACGGTGAAGAGCTACCTCGCCGCCGGGCGCGACCTCGGCACGCTCGTCGCGATTCCGCTCGCGCTCGCGGGCTGGCTGCGCTATCTGCTCGCGGTCAACGACGCGGGCGAGGCGATGGAGGTCTCGGCCGACCCGCTCAAGGACGAGCTGCAGGCGCAGCTGAAGGGGATCGTCTGGAACGACCCCGCCACCTACCGCGGCCAGCTGCGCGGCATCCTCGCGAACGCATCCATCTTCGGCACGGACCTTACGAAGACGCCGCTCGCCGACCGGATCGAGGACTACTTCGTGAAGCTCCTCGGCGGCGCGGGCGCGGCGCGGCGCCTCCTGCAGACCGAGCTTCCCGCCAGGAGGGCCTGATTGTGGCGAAGGGACGCGCGTTCGTGCTGGCGGCGCTGGCTGCCGGAATCCTCCGGGGCGAGCCGACGGGCTGCCCGGACTTCGAGGTGGAGTCGCCGCGCGCGACGGGCGGCGCCGTCGTGCGGGCGGCCGACTTCGGCCTCTCCGAGGCGAACGAACACAACGCCGAGGCCGCGAACCGCGCGTTCGCCGAGGCGCGGCGCGTGAAGGCGGCGCGCGTCGTCATCGCGCCCGGCACGTACCGCTGCTTCGACGGGCCGGGCCTCAAGATCGAGGGGCTCTCGGACTGCGTGGTGGACGGCGGCGGCGCGACGTTCGTCTTCCGCCGCACCGTCCCGAACCAGGACGACCCCTCCATCCTCGTCGAGGGCTACGGCAACGTCGAAATCCGGGACTGCGTGCGCACCGAGGTCGGGAACTTCAACATCGACTGGGACTGGGAGCGCGATCCGCTCGGCTTCTGGTGTACGTGCGTCGGCGCGGCCGAAGGCGCGGAGGACAACACCTCCACCATCGACTTCGACCTCGACAGGCCGCATCCCAAGTACCCGGACCCCGTGGCGATCCAGCTCCTCACGCCCATGGCGAAGGACCGCTCAGGCCCCCGCCGGGACGACGGCAGGAACAACCATGGCAGCGCCTACTTCGGCACGAGCGCCGGGACGATGGGCGCGAAGATGGCGTGGCTTTCGCCGTCGCGCATCCGCGTCTGGCCGTATGTCAGGCCGGCCTACGGCTACGTCGCGCCCTATTCGGCCAACCGCTACAGCCCGAAGAGGAACCGTGACCTCGTGCGCCTCGTCGCGCAGAAGGAGATCGGCAACGTCTTCGCGATCACGCACCACTACTACGGCATGAACGGCGTCGTGCTGACGTCGAACCGCCACTTCACGCTGCGCAACGTGGACATCTGGGCGACGTGGGGCCTTGGCGTGGAGACGCGCGGCGCGCAGAAGTGGTGGCAGCTCGTGAACGTGAACGTGAGGCCGAAGCCGGGCGCGAACTATCCCGTCACGTCGACGGCCGACGCGCACCACGTCGTCCAGTCGCAGGGCTACGCGAAGATGATCGACTGCGAGGCGACGATGCACCGCGACGACCACTTCAACTACCACGACCGCACGCAGATCGCCTGGACGAAGGGGCCGCGCACGGTCGAGGTCGTCAACAACCGGGGTGTCGCCTACACGCTCTTCCGCACGGGCTCGCGCCTGCGCCTGCGCCAGCAGGACTTCGCTCCCGTCCCGGGCTGGACGGGGCGGATCGTCCGGATCGACGGCGAGCAGATCGCCTTCGACCGCGACCTCCCGCAGCAGACGGGCCTCTTCTTCGTCCTCGTCGACGACGAGTACACGACGGAGAATTTCCTCTTCCGCAACTGCCGCTTCCACGGCTCGTCCTACAGCCGGGGCCTCGTCCTCGGCAGCAACCTCACGTTCGAGAACTGCACGTTCGGGCCGATGGACGGCTCGCCCCTCCGCTTCCAGAGCTGCTACACCTACAACGTCTGGTGCGAGGGCATCGGCTGCCGCAACGTCGTCGTGCGGAACTGCCGCTTCGAGAACGTACGCGACGACTTCACGGTGGGCGGCGTCTCAAGCCAGATCTTCACGGCGCTGCGCCTGCCGTGGAAGGGCGATGCGCCGATGCGCCAGGTGCCGATCAAGAACGCCGCGTTCGCGAAGGCCGTCGCCGCCTACGAGGCGGCCGGCAAGCCCGTCGTCCCGAGCGGGGAGGCCGTGGGCGACATTCTCGTCGAGGGGTGTACGTTCGTGAATCCGCGCGGTTACCTCTGGTACATCATGAACGGGAGCGGCTTCCACTTCCGCGACAACACGGTCGTCTGGAACGACCCGGGCGCGCCGAGGCTGCCGTATGCGGGCCGCATCCGCGTGGATGGCGACGCGACGGACCTCCACATCTCCGGTGCGCCCGTGGACCGGATGCCCGCACGGCGGTAGGCCCGGCCCCGGGCGGAAAAGGCTTCAAAAGGCTTCAGGCAGAAAAGAGGAAACGGATACGATGATGAAGAGGCTCAATCTCGCGCTGACGGCGCTCGCTGCGTCCGCCGCGCTCGCGGGCGGCGTCGCCATGGAAAAGAAGACGATCACGCTGCCGACGTACGCGCCGGGCGGCTACGACAAGACGCCCGTCTTCTACACGGGGCGCGTCTACCAGGGCGCGCAGGGGCGCGTCTACCCCTATCCGATGCAGGACGTGCTCCACGACGGGAAAATCGACGAGACGTACACGTACCTCACGATGGAGAACGACTGGCTGCAGTTCGGCCTCCTGCCCGAGCACGGCGGCCACCTCCTCAACCTGACGGACAAGAAGACGGGCTTCGAGACGTTCTACCGCCAGCACGTCGTCAAGCCCGCGCTCATCGGCATGCTCGGCGCGTGGATCTCGGGCGGCGTGGAGTGGAACTTCCCGCACCACCACCGCGCGACGACGGCGATGCCGATCGACTGGAGGCTCGTGACGGACAAGAAGACGGGGAAGAAGGCGATCTGGATCGGCGAGACCGAGCTGCGCCGTAGGCTCAAGTGGTCGATAGGCCTTTCCCTCCTCCCGGACCGCGCCGTGCTGCAGGCCGAGAACGTCTTCATGAACCGCGGGCCCTACATCGAGTCGATGATCTACTGGGCGAACGTCTCCGTCCACTGCGGCGACGACTACCAGGTGATCTTCCCGCCGAGCTGCCACCTCGGCTTCGACCACCACAAGGCGTTCTGGACGTCGTTTCCGATGGGCCCGAAGAAGGTCGACCACCAGTGGATCCCCTCGCAGCGCGCGAAGACGGCGGACGACGTGGAGGGTCTGATTGACCTCTCCTGGTGGCGCAACTTCACGGTCGAGAGCCGCTCCATCTTCGCGATGGACCCCGACAACGCCTGGCTCGCCGGCTACGACCACAAGAAGAACATGGGCACGGCGCACGTCTCGAACCGCCACATCACCGTCGGCAAGAAGTTCTTCCTCTGGGGCAACTTCCCGGAGGCGCACGTGTGGGACACGGTGCTGACCGACTCGGACGGCCCGTACCTGGAGCTGATGGTCGGCTGCTGGAGCGACAACCAGCCGGACTACAGCTGGATCGACCCCTACGAGACGCGCACGGTCAAGCAGTTCTGGTTCCCCGTCAAGGGCATCGGCGGCGTGAAGAACGTGACGATCGACGGCGCGGTGAACGTGGAGCGCCTGGAGAAGAAGGAGGACCTGCTCGTCGGCTTCCACTCGACGCGCGTCCTGAAGGACTGCACGGTGCGCGTCCTGCAGAAGGGCGCGCCCGCGCCCGTCTTCGAGGAAAAGAAGGTCGCCATCGGCCCCGACACGCCCTGGTGCAAGACCGTGAAGGTTCCGGCCGACGCGCAGGACCAGGCGTTCACGGCGACGCTCGCGGACGCCTCCGGCAAGGTCTTCCTCGCCTACACGCCCGTCGGCCCCGACCCGCACGACCCGCTGCCGCCGAAGGTGGCGAACCCGAAGGAGCCGAAGGACTACACGAGCGCCGAGGAGGCGTACCTGACGGGCCTCCGCCTCGACCAGTTCCACAACGGTCTCATCGACCCCGTTCCCTACTACGCGCGCGCGCTTGAACTCGATCCCGGCTACGCGGCCGCGAACGTCGCCCTCGCGACGCGCCTCGCGAAGAACGCCGAGTATGCGAAGGCGGAGAAGCTGCTGCGCACGGCGGTGGCGCGCGTCACGCGCAACTACACGCGGGCGAAGGACGCCGAGCCGGAATACCTGCTCGCGGTCGTTCTCGAAGAGGAGGGCCAGCTCGCGGACGACCCCGCCGTGCGCGCGGCGAAGTTCAAGGAGGCCGAAGACCTCTACTGGCGCGTGACCTGGCGCAGTACGCACGCGCGCATGGCCTACGCGGGGCTCGCCCGCCTCGCGTGCCTGCGGGGCGACTGGGAGGAGGCCTTGGCGCGCGTCGAGGACGCGCTCGACCGGGGCGCGAAGGAGGCGAAGCTGCACGTCACGCGGGCCTACATCCTCCGCCAGCTCAAGGACGTGACAGGCTGCGCGAAGGAGCTGCGCCTTGCGGCGGCCATCGACCCGCTCGACGCCTGGGGCGTCGCCGAGCGCGCGTTCCTGGAGGATGACGGCGAGGACGCCGTGGTGAACGCGGGCGAGAACCGCGGCCTCAAGGCGCAGGCCCTGCTGGAGACCGTGTGCGACTACTGGAGCCTCGGCGCGTGGCACGAGGTGGCGGCGCTCTGCGACCAGGCAAGCGCCCTTGCCGCGCGGGAGAAGCCCTATAGGACCGAGGGCGCCCTGCCGCTCAAGGAGACGGTCGCGGCGTGTGCGAGCTACAAGAATGCGCTCTTCGACTACTTCGGCGGCGCCGCGCTGGAGCGGATGGGGCGCGCGGACCTCGCGAAAGAACGCTACGCGCAGGCGGCGGCGCAGTCCACGGACTACTGCTTCCCGAGCCGCCACGAGGAGTACGCCGTGCTGAAGCGGGCGGCGGCGCTCCGCCCCGACCTCGCGAACACGTGGTACTACCTCGGCAACCTCGAATGGAACAACGACCAGAAGGACGCCGCGCGCGCGAGCTGGCAGAAGGCGCTCGCCCTCAAGCCCGACCACGCGCTCGCGCTCCGCAACATGGGCTTCGCCCTCGCGCATCCCGGCACGTACTTCACGAACACGGGCGTCCCCTCGGGCGTCCCGAGCGAGGAGGCCTACGGCTACTACGTGAAGGCGCTTGCGGCCGACCCCACGAACTTCCGCGCGCTGGAGGAGATGGACAAGCTCGCCGAGAAGCTCGGCAAGGGGACGGCGGAGCGCCTCGCGACGATGAAGACGTACCGCGCGACGGCCGAGAAGTACGACGCCTGCATCCTGCGCATGGCCTACCTCTTCAACGAGGCGGGCGACTACGACGCCGCGCTCGCGATCCTCACGGGCCGGCGCTTCCACGTGTGGGAGGGCGGCGAGGGGCTGCTCGCGCCATTCGTGGACGCGCTCCTGCTGCGCGGCCTCGGGAAGATGGCGGCGAAGGACTTCCCCGGCGCCGAGGCCGACTTCCGCCAGGCGCTCACCTATCCCGAGAGCCTGCAGGCGGGCCGCCCCGGCGACGCGGGCACGGAGCCGAAGGTGCGCTACTACCTCGCGCAGTGCCGCAAGGCTCAGGGCGACGAGAAGGGCTGGCGCGACGAGCTCGCGCACGCGCTCAAGGGCTGGGTCCACCCCGGCGAGATGAACTTCTACCGCATGCTCGTCCTCCGCGAGCTGAAGGGGGCGGAGGCGGACGTCGCGGCGAACCGCGCCGAGCTCCAGAAGGCCATCGCGACCCTGGAGACGCCGCAGCCGAAGGTCATCGACGCCTACGCGAAGTTCGGCGGCGAGAACTCGCCGATGGAACGCCAGGCGGACAACCTCTGGAAGGCGAAGTACCTGCGCGGCCTCGCGTGCCTCGCCGACGGCAAGGCCGCCGAGGCGAAGGCCCTCTTCCAGGAGGTCGCCGCGAAGAAGCCCGCCCTCCTCTGGGCCGCCTACCAGGCCCGGCAGAAGCAGAAGTAGGGAAGCGGGGGACGCCATGGGGTTCGACGAACTCGTCTTGGAAGCGGGGCGGTCGCTCGGCGTTGAGCTTGCGCTGCACGATGGCGCGACGCGCCTGACGATCGACGGCATGGACGTCTCCGTCCTGGAGATCGCCGATCTTGAGGCTGTTGTCTTGAACGGCGTCATCGGCGAGCCGCCGCCGCAGGGCCTTGCGCCGCTCTACCGCGCGATGCTGGAGGCGAACTTCAACTTCGCGGGGACGGCGGGCGCGACGCTGGCCGTCAACCCGGAGAACGGCGAGCTGACGCTCACGCGCGTCGCGCCGCTCGCGTGCCTTGGCGTCGAGGCATTCCTGTCGCTTCTCGAAGGCTTTGTCAACGTGCTGGAGACGTGGCGGAAGATCGTCGCCGACTACCGGCCGAGCGAGCCGTCCGGCCCGCCGTCGGGCGCGGCCCTCGGCGGCGGCTTCCTGCAGGTCTAGGCTTGGGGGTGCGCGGCGCGGCGCTTTTTCTGCTATACTTAGGGGCATGCATACACGACTCATCCTGATCGCGACGGCCCTCAGCGCGGGCGCCGTCTTCGCCGAAACGAAGACCTCCTCGCCGGCGCCGCCGCCCGCCGTCTCCGAGGAGAAGACGGAGACGCTCCTCGACGCCTTCGTCGACCTCGATCTGGAGCTGACGTTCTACTCCGCCTACATCTGGCGCGGGCAGATCATGTTCGACACGGCCGTGTGGCAGCCGGCCGGGAACGTCTGGCTCAAGCTCGGCGAGGCGGCCGAGTACGGCAAGATCAAGCTGCGCGCCTGGTCGAACTTCGCCATCAACGGCTACAAGGGCCCGCACCGCTTCGGCGGCATGAGCATCGTCGACGAGACGGTGAGTTACAACTACACGGCCTTCGACTGCCTCGACGTCGAGACGGGCTTCATCCTCTACCAGTTCCCGAACCGCCACGCTTCGGGAATGCGCGAGACGGACGAGTTCCTCGCGGGCGTGCGCTGGCGCAACCCGTACCTCACGCCGCGCGCCTACGTGTGGTGGGACTTCGACTCGAACGGCCACAACGACGAGAACATGCTCTACTTCGACTTCGATTTCTCGCACGCCTTCGCGCTCACCGACGCCCTCACGCTCACGCTCGGCTCCGGCTTCGGCGTCGCGAACGGGTCCTACATGGACCACTACTCGAAGGGCGACGTGAATGGCGTTGCGTTCAACAACTTCCACAGCGACCTGGGCCTCTCTTACCAGCTTACCGAATGGCTCAAGGTGGGCGGCTCGCTCTCCTACTACTACAGCCTGAGCCGGCAGGTGCGCCACAGCCGCTACGACCTCCACGACCACTACAACGCGGGCATCCTGCGCGGCGGCATCCACCTCGTCGCGAACTTCTGAGGCGCGCGCGTCAAATGGGATCGGATGAAAAAGGACGCCGACACGATGGACCTGCCCTTTACACGTGAAGACCTCTTCGCCAAGCTGCACGGTGCGGCCAGGATGTACTGGGCAACGCGCCGGGATCAGGCCGACAAGCAGAGGAGCCGTGGCGGGCGCGACGCCGGGACGCGCGGGCAGGTCACGGGAGGCAGGCAGTTGGATGGGTTCGCCGCGTTGATCCGGGACGTCGGAATCGCCGCCGGCTTTGGCCCGGACGAGATCTTCTTCAACGCGGCGGTGCCGATCCCGGGGTATTATCGTCCGCAGAAGAATTGGGATGTCGTTTTCTTGAGGGGCGTTCAGCTTGTTGCGGTAATTGAGCTGAAATCCCAGAGCGGAAGTTTCGGAAACAACTTCAACAATCGCTCCGAGGAGGCCCTTGGCGTCGCGCGCGATTTCTGGACGGCATACCGCGAGAAGGCGTTTGGCGTGATCGCGCCGCCCTGGCTGGGGTATTTCCTCTTTGTCGAGGATTCGGAGGCTTCCACGTACCCCGTGGCCCTCGGCAAGAGCCCGATTCCGCCCATGGATGTCTTTGTCGGGTCTTCGTATCTCCGCCGTTACGAAATCCTTTGTGAGCGGCTGATGCTTGAGCGCGACTATCATGCGGCGGCCTTGGTCCTCTCGGACAAGGACACGGCGACCGTGCGTGATGGCGGGGGCGGCGTCTCCGCCTACGCCTTCTTCAAGTCGCTCTATCTTTTCCTTCGGGCACGTTCATGACCTCGCGAATGTCCAGAACGGTCCGCCGGAACGTCACAGGGGAGGTCTTTACGCGGCGTGAAGTCGTCGACCACATGATCCACGAGGTCGCTTATTTTGGAAGGATCCGGAAGTGGTTGGGCGCACGCGTCCTTGAGCCAAGCTGCGGAAGGGGCGCATTCGTCCTGCCGTTGGTCGAGAAGGTCCTTGCCGAAGTCGCGGACTGGACGGATGCGCGGCTGGATTCCTTCTTGACGGCATGCGACATTTCAGAGGACAACATTGAAGCGGTCGCCTCCCGGACGAAGTCCGTGCTGCTGGGCCGGGGATGCCCGAGCGGGCGGGCCGAGGAGCTTGTCCGCACGTGGTTCGTCCGCTGCGATTTCCTGCTTCACGGCTTTGCGCGGAACTTCGATGTCGTGATCGGCAATCCCCCCTACATCCGCTTTGACGCCCTCGCCCCCCAGCTGCAGGGCGAGTACAAGTCACGGTACAAGACGTTCTCGGCGCGCTGTGACATCTACGTCCCGTTCTTCGAAAAGGCCCTGTCGCTGCTGGCGGCGGACGGCGTGCTTTCGTTCATCTGCTCGAACCGCTTCGCCAAAAGCAGCTACGGGAGGAGGTTGCGTTCGCTGATCTCACGGGAATACAGGGTCGCCCTTTATCTGAACATGGAGCACGCCCAGCCGTTCGAGGAGGAGGTTTCGGCCTATCCGGCAATCTGCGTCCTCGACCGCCATGTCGGCGAGAGGACGCTTGCGAAGACGATTGGCGACGCCTCCCGGAAGACGCTGCGGGAAAACAGGGCGTCCAGGGGGAACCTCTCGGCATTCGACAGCTGGTATCGCGATGAGGCGCCGTGGATCTCGACGAGCCGCGACCGCCGTGATTTCGCGGAGTGGGCGTCAAGGGCCTTCCCTGTCATTGAGGAATCGGCGCCCGGGACGCGCATCGGAATCGGCGTCGCGTCCGGCGCCGACGATCTCTATGTCGATGCGCAGAGGGCCTGCGACCTGGAGGAGGGGTGCCTTCTGCCGTTGGTGATGGCGGGCGACATCGCGGACGGCGTGGCCAACTGGCGCGGCCACTACATCTTGAACCCGTATGACAACGACGACGACAGGCTCATGAAGGATCTGGCGGACTATCCAAAGATGGCGGGCTATCTTGAGGCGCATGCCGGGCGGCTCAAGGGGCGCTACTGCGCGAAGAAACATCCCGATGCGTGGTATCGGACGCTGGATCGCATCCGTTATCGCGTGTTGAGGAGCCCGAAGCTCCTCCTACCGGACATCCAGGTCGGCGGAAATGTCGCGCTGGACGAGCGTGGCCGCCTTTACCCGCATCACAATGTATACTGGATCACGTCAAAGGGGTGGGATCTTCGGGCGCTCTGCGTGCTGATGCGCAGCTCTTTTGTGACAAACCAGATGAGATGCCTTTCGGCCGAGATGCGGGGCGGGTTCATACGTTACCAGGCGCAGAACCTCCGAAACGTCCGCATCCCCCATGCCAAAAGCCTTTCCATGGCCGACGTCGAGCGTCTCGCGGCATTGTACGGCGAGCGTGGCCGCGCGGCCGTCGATGCGGCCGTCGATGCTGTCGTTCAGCGGGCGGCTGCCCAGTGCGTGCCGGATCCGGCCATGAAGCGGAGGGAGCCTTTTGAAACGCCTGTGCAGGCGGTTGGATGACGAAAGGAGCAGCAAGGAAATGAAAGGTAGCAAGGCTATGAAAATGAAAAGACGTCACTTCCTGGGGCTGGCTGCGGGCGCGGCCGCGTTCGGCATCGGCGGCCCGGCCTTCGGCCAGAGCCGGGCACGGCAGATTGCGGCGGGGCGGAAGATCCGCGTCGCGCTCATCGGCTGCGGCGGGCGGCTGCGCTCCGTGCTCGTGACGAAGTGCCTGGACGAGGAGATCGTCGCGATGGTCGACCCCGACGCGCCCCAGATGACGTACACGAAGGAGCGCCTCGCGAAGCTCGCGCCGTCCTGCGACCTCTCGAAGGTGAAGACGTTCGCGGACTACCGCGTCTTTCTGGAGCAGATGGGCGACGCGGTGGACGCGGCGATCATCGCCTCGAACCAGCAGTCGCACGCGCCCATCGCGATCGCCTGCATGAAGAAGGGCATCCACGTCTACGTCGAGAAGCCGATCTGCTACTCCGAGGAGGAGGCGGACCTCCTCGCGGCGGCGCAGCGGAAGTACGGCGTCGTCACGCAGGCGGGCCACCACGGCCATTCCGGCCCGTTCCAGCCGCTCGTCGCCGAGTACGTGCAGAGCGGCGCCCTGGGGCAGGTGCGCGAGGTGTGGAGCTGGAGCGACCGCTTCAACGCGCAGCGGGCGCTCAGCCCCGTGATCGCGCCGCCGAAGGGCATGGACTGGGACCTCTGGGTGGGCCCGGCCGAGATGCGCCCCTACCGCCGCTCCTACCTCGGCCAGCGCTGGTACGACATCCGGGGCTTCGGCAACGGCTCGCTCGGCAACATGGGCAACCACGTGCTCGACGCGCCGTTCTGGGCGCTCAACCTGATGGGGACGCCGCCGGCCTCGGTGACGATGGAGGACATGAGCTACGTCTGCCCGGAGTCCTGGCCGACGCGCGAGACGATCACCTACGAGTTCCCGGCGCGCCCCGGCATGGACCCCGTGACGCTCCACTGGATGGACGGCATCAAGGACGACGTGCCGATCGACGAGGACGTGCAGTACCACTACGCGAAGCGGGAGTGGATGAACTTCCCGCCGATCGTCCTGGAGCTTGAGAAGAAGTTCAAGATGAACCTCGGCAACATCGGCACGCTCTTCATGGGCGAGAAGGGCATCCTCTGGGCGGGGCAGTTCGGCAACGCATACCAGTTCGTGCCGATGTCCCTCAAGAAGACGCTGCCCGTGCCGCCGAAGAAGTTCCGCCGCCTCGCGAAGGGCAAGAGCCACGTCCACGAGTTCTTCGACGCGATCCGCGAGGGGCGCAAGGCGAACGCGGACTTCGTCGACTACGGCGTGCCGCTCGTGAAGACGGTGCTGCTGGGCAACGTCGTGGCGCTCGCCGCGCGCGACGGCCGGCCGCGCGTCGAGTGGGACGGCAAGGCGGTGACGAACAACCCGGCCGCCAACGCCTACTGCCGCACGACGTACCGCAAGGGCTGGGAAATCGGGAACGTGTGATGGCGCGGCGGAACGTTCTGGGGCTCGCGGCGGCGTGCGCGGCGCTGTGGGCGGGGGCGGGCCTTGCGGCGGCGCCGAAGGCGTTGACGCGGGCGGACTTCCAGATCCGCGACCCCTTCGTGCTGCCCGACAACGGCACGTACTACCTCTACGAGTCGAAGCCGTGGAATGGCGGGAAGGGCGTGGGCGTGCGCACGTCGACGGATCTCGAGCGCTGGAGCGAGAAGCGGATGGCGATGACGCTGCCGCCGGAGGTGAAGAACACCGCCGTGTGGGCGCCCGAGGTCCACAAATACGACGGCGCGTACTGGCTCTTCACCACGCTGACCTTCGCCCCGGACGCGGCGCATCCGGTCAGGCCGATGCTACAGGAGGGCTTCACGGGCGGGGGGCTTCAGCCGCGCGGCGTGTGGGTGTTCCGCAGCGAGAGCCCGCTCGGGCCGTTCAGGCCGGTGAAGGCGGGGAGCGTGACGCCGCCCGAATGGATGTGCCTCGACGGGACGCTCTGGGTGGAGGACGGCGTGCCGTGGATGGTGTTCTGCCACGAGTGGTGCCAGACGGGGAACGGGCGCATGATGGCGGCGCCGATGAGCCGCGACCTGGCGCGCTTCACGGCGGAGCCGGTGGAGCTCTTCCGCGCGGCGGACGCGCCGGGCGGCGGGCACGTGACGGACGGCCCCTTCCTGATCCGGCGGAAGGGGGAGCGGGCGCTGTGCATGATCTGGAGCAACTTCCTGAAGGGGAGCGGCTACTGCGTGCTGCAGTGCGTCTCCGAAAGCGGCTCCATCCGGGGGCCCTGGACGCGGCACACGCCCCTCTTCACGCGGGACGGCGGGCACGGCATGCTCTTCAACCGCTTCGACGGCGCGCTCATGCTCTCGCTCCACCAGCCGAACAAGACGCCGGACGAGCGGATGAAGCTCTTCCCGGTCGCCTGGGGCGACGCGGGGCTTTCCTGCGCGGGCGTGGAGTGGCATGCGGAACCGGAACAACGGAAGTGAAGGCGAGGTCAAGATGAAGCGACGTGATTTCCTGGGGCTCTCGGCGGCGTTCGCGGCGGCGGGCTGCGTGACGGGCGAGAAGAAGGCGGTGGACGCGGTGACGCACGCGACGCCCGTCGTGCCGTGGAGGCCGTTCCCGGACGCGAAGAAGGTGCGCGTTGTCCAGTGGGGCATGCGCCACGAGCACGCGGACGGGAAGTTCCATTCGCTCCGCAGGCTGCCCGACGACTACGAGCTTGTCGGCATCGTCGACGACCGCGCCTCGAAGACGCCGGCCGAAGACCGCGACTTCAAGATCTTCGACGGCGTGCCGCGCCTCACGCCCGAGCAGGTCTGGGCGGACAAGACGATCCAGTGCGTCTTCGTGGAGGTGACGAACGACGACCTCATCCCCGTCGCCTGGCAGGTCGCGAAGCACGGCCTTGCGATGCACCTCGACAAGCCGTGCGGTCAGAACTTCAGGAAGTTCGAGGCGCTGATGGCGTTCTGCAAGGCGCGCGGCCTCCCCGTGCAGATCGGCTACATGTTCCGCGTGAACCCCGCGATCCGGTTCTGCCAGAAGGCCGTCAAGGAGGGCTGGCTCGGGGAGATCATCTCCGTCGAGGCCGACATGTACCACGACTACGGCAGCAGGAACTACAACGCCTACATCGCCTCCTTCAAGGGCGGCCTCATGTACAACCTCGGCTGCCACCTCATCGACTTCATCCTCCCGATGATGCCGGGCCTCCCCGCGCGCGCCCACGTCGTGCGCCTCCCCGCGCCCGGCGACCCCGCAGACGCGGGGACGAACTGCGTGAGCGTGCTGGAATGGCCGCGCGCCACGGTGACGGTGCGCACGGCGCGCCACGCGGCGTGCGCGACGCGCTGGCTGCGCATCCAGGGGACGAAGGGGGCCATCGACCTGCGCCCGATCGAGCGCTTCGACGGCAGGCCCACGACGCTCGAACTGCGCCTCAAGGCGCCGGCGGGCGGGTACAAGGCGGGGACGCACACGGTGGCCTGCGGCGTGCAGAAGGACCGCTACGCCGACCAGCTCAAGGAACTCGCGGACATCGTGCGCGGGCGGCGTCCGAACCCGCCCGGCCAGTACGACCACGACGTCGCCGTCCACAAGGCCACGCTCATGGCCTGCGGGATCGAGGGGTGAGCGCGGCGACGGAGAGATGGGCGCACCTGCTCTCGCCCCTGCGGGTCAGGCTGGAAGGCGATGCGGTCGGATTCGACGGCTATCGGCCGCAGGGCGACGCGCGCTCGCCGTATGAGATCGACTACGGCCGCGTCGTCTTCTCGTCCGCGTTCCGGCGGCTCGCGCGCAAGACGCAGGTCCATCCCTTTGCGGACGTCGACGGCATCCACAACCGCCTGACGCATTCGCTCGAAGTCGCCTCGCTCTGCCATACGTTCGCGCGCGAGCTGCAGGCGTTCCTGCGCGAACGCGGCGACGTGGCGCCCGCCCAGCTTGAGGCCCTCGACTGGTGCATGCAGGCCGCCGGCCTTGCGCACGACATCGGCAACCCCGCCTACGGGCATTCCGGCGAAGAGGCGATTCAGGCCTGGGCCGAGAAGGCGGGCGACCGTCTGGGGCCCGATCCCGTGTGGAACGACTTCCGCGTGTTCGACGGCAACGCGCAGGCCTTCCGGATGCTCGTGCGGAGCGACCTGCGCGATTCGGTGTTCTACTGCCTCACGCTCGCCTCCCTCGGGGCGCTTGTCAAGCATCCGCGCCTCTCCTCCTCCTTCGCGACAGGGGAGGACGGCGCGCGAAAGCTCGCGGCGTTCACGACGGAGGAGGCGATTTTCCGCTCGGTCTGGTCCCGGCTCGGGCTTGTGCGCGCGGACGGCACGTTCATGCGCCATCCGCTTTCGTTCCTTACCGAGGCCGCCGACGACATCTGCTACCGCATCCTTGATTTTGAGGACGCGGTGGCGATGGGCATCCTTCCCCGGCGGCAAGTGTGCGCGCTCTTCCACGAGATGCTCACGCCGCGCCATCAGGCCGAGAGTGCGGGCAAGCCCCTCCAGTGGTTCAGGGGCGTGGCGATCCGCGACCTCGTCGAGGCGTTCTTCGTGCAGTTCACGCGGCACTACGATGCGATCATGGCGGGCGCGCTGGAGGGCGAGCTCAAGGACTACCTTGAGAGCGGGCAGAAGGCGGCGTTCGACGAGATCAAGAAGCTCTACGGCGTCCTCTTCTCCCACCATCGCAAGGTCATTGCCGAGATCGGCTCCTATGGACAGTTCGCCGGTGTCCTCGACCACTACCTCTCGTTCCTCGAACAGATTCCCGAAGTAGGCGGCGCGCCTGCGTTTGCGGCCCTCTCGACGCTGAGCCGGCAGCTCGTTCAGCTCGCGTGGGACGCCGCCTACTACGAGGCCAACCGTTCCCGCACCCGCGCCTGGTGGGCGCATGCGGTGCTGGACTTCGTCTCGGGCATGACGGACGACTATCTCAACGCGCTTGCCCGCCGCCTCGGATGCTAGCGCGCATCCATCGGATGCATCGCATGTGCCGGCATTCGGCCGCATCCCAGGCATAAACGTTTTCCGTGTCGCCGAAGGCGTGTCCGCGCCTTCCGTGGTTAAAGACCGAAGGAAGGTTAAAAACGCCAAAGACAAAAACGCTGTTCAAATTCTTGCACAGTCAGCCGGGGGGAGTAGACGATGCGCCCTTCACTCCAAAAACGAGAGGCGGGGTACACAGAATCCATGAAAGTGAGAAGACCAAATATGATGTAGTTTGCGAGAATCGTGCGAAAGGCGACGATTTTGTTCGCGTTCGTGGCGTTTGGGGAACAGGCGGCCGCCGACACCGGCAGCGTCGATAAGGTCGCCGAGGAGACGGACTGCGCGTTTGCGGGCACGGTCGGTACGAACGGCGACATCTTCCTCGGCGACGGCCGCACGGGCCAGGCGTCGAACGACGTTGAATTGAAGATTGTTGACACGGCGGCGAACATCCAGGCGCAGAAACCGGGCTACTACGGCGGCGAGGATATGGTATACTGGCAGCCGTTAGGGGCGATTATGGGCGATTGTCGAAAACGGGCCGTTGAGAGGCTTCTGAACGAGGCACCGGCCGCGTCTGCTGCCGCCTTGGCCGCGAGGCCGAAGGTGAGCGTCGTCGTGCCCGTCTACAACACGGCGGCGCGGCTGGGCGCGTGCCTGGAGGCCCTGCGGACGCAGCACCTCGCCGACTGCGAGTTCATCCTCATCGACGACGGCTCGACGGACGGCTCGCTCGCGCTCTGCCGCGCCTTCGCGGCGAAGGACGCGCGCTTTCGCGTCCTCTCCGGACCGAACGGCGGCGTGTGCGTCGCCCGCAACCGGGGGCTCGACGCCGCGCGCGGCGACTGGGTCGCGTTCTGCGACTCCGACGACCGCGTGCGCCCGGCAATCTACACGACGCTGCTCGCGCTGGCCGCGCGCGAGCGGGCCGACCTTGCGAGCGGCGCCCTCTGCGACTGCGGGCCGGAGAAGACGGCCGACGGCGTCGTCATGTTCCCGTTCGCGGGCGCGGCGGAGACGCTGCGCGGACGCGCGGAGATCCTCGCGCGCGTCTTCTACCCGCTCCTCCTCGGGACGCGCCGCGTGAACGGCTACCTCGTCGCGAGCCTCTTCCGGCGCGACCTCATCGAGGCGCGGAAGATACGCTTCCGGCGCGGCATCACGATGTGCGAGGACGAGATGTTCCTCCTCGACTACCTCCTGTCGGCGGGGACGCTCGCGGCCGTCCGCACAACGCTCTACGACTACCTGCGCTTCGAGGCGTCGGCCTGCTCGGGCTACTACCGGCGGGAAGGGGACTTCGTGCGCGCGCGCAACTGGCTGCGGCTCGCGCGCGAGAAGCGGCGCATCTTCCTGGCGGGCGGGCTCGGACGCGACGACCCGCAGACGGCGCGGCGCCTCGCCTTTCTCGTCTTCTACCACGAGGCGCAGGCGGTCTGCTGCGCGCCCCGGCGGTCCGGGCGCGCGAAGCGGCGCGCGCTCCGGCGCCTGCGCGCGCGCTTCCTTGCGGCGGACGTCGCGGCTGCGGGCGGCGCGGCGCGCCTCTTCGCGGCGACGCTCGCGCACGCCGTGCCGCTGCTGCCGCCGCTCCTGTGGGCGAAGCGCCGCATCGACGCGCTCAAGCGGAGGCTGGAGCATGGTATCTGACTCGCAACGCAGACCACTCTTTATAAGAAAATGGGAAATGAAGAATGAAACATCAACCGAACAAGATGCCCGGGTCTGACGACGGGGCATCGTCCGACAGGAGAAAACTGCAATGAACGAAACGAACGACAGGCATAACGATGACGGGTTGAGGCGCGGACGGGGCAAGAGCATGGTGCGCCACGCAAGCTCAATGAAACGGGGATTGCTGGGGCTGGCCGCCTGTGTGGCGCTGGCGGCGGGGGCGGCGGACGCGGCGGCGGCGCGGGAGCCGGTTGAATGCGTGGCGGCGGCGCGGATGAATTCGCGCAACGCTGCGCCGGGACGCGGGGAGGGCCCGTTTGGGGACTACTGGTGGGCGAACCGCTTCCTGAGCCGCATCGAGCAGGTGCGGGCGCTGAAGGGGCAGACGGTGGACGTGGTGATGCTTGGCGATTCGATCATGCACTTCTGGGAATGGCGCCACCCTGCGAGCTGGGCGGCGTTCACCGCCGGGCGCCGGGTCCTCAACTGCGGCTACGGCGGCGACGGCACGCAGCACGTCCTCTGGCGGATCGCCCACGGCGAGCTCGACGGCTACACGGCGCGGAACGTGGTGCTGATGATCGGCACGAACAACAACTCCGCGAAGTCCGCAAGGCCCGAAGACGTGGCGAAGGGCGTGGAGAAGATCGTCGCGCAGATCAGGGCTCGGCAGCCCCGGGCGCGGATCATCCTCCACCCGATCTTCCCGCGCGGGGCCTCCGCGCAGTCCGCGCGCCACGCGGCGGCGCGGGCGCGCAACGACGAGACGAACAGGCTCCTGAAGTGCTTCGCCGACGCGCATCCCGAGATCGTCTGGGTCGATGTCAACGCGCAGCTCGTGGACGAAACGGGATGGGTGCCGCGCGCGCTGATGGCCGACGAGATCCATCCCACGGACGCGGGCTACGACATCTGGATGAAGGCGCTCGCGCCGTTTCTGTGAGGCGGGTCGCGCCGTGACTTTCAACCGCCAGAGCCGCGCGGCGAGCATGCTCCGCGCGTCCGGCGTCGGGACGCTCTGCCGCTTCTTCCGATCCGCCTCCGGGCCAAACGCCGCACGGATGAGTTCAGAAGGAGTATCGAACATGGCGTCTGCGCGCGGATCTTTATTCGCCAGGGCGATGAGACGAAAATGATATAATGTAGGCTTGAAAGTGGGCAGAAAGAGCGTGACGGACATGGACAACGCCGAGAATCAGATTGTCATTTATCAGCCGAACGAGACCATTCGATTGGATGTACGGCTTGAGAACGAGATGGTGTGGCTGACTCAGGCGCAATTAAGGCGATTAAACTCATTCTTGACTCGAATTGGCTGGAATAATTGACGGATGATATCTGAGGCCCTTTGTGTTGTACAATTGTGATAAGCAAACAAACGGAGATGCAAGTGTGAATAAAGGTTATATCTATATCATGACCAATCCGAGTTTCAAGGAGTATGTGAAGATTGGATGGGCGGCGAATGTCGAACAGCGCAAGCGGGAGCTTGACGGCAGCACGGCCGTTCCGTTTTCATTCAAGATCTACGCGACGCTCGCGGTCGAGGACAGCGGTTCAGCCCGTAGCGACATCTATGTACACAGGCTGATAGATATGCTCCGCTCGGATTTGCGAACGGTGGAGAAGAATGCGTCTGGGAAGGTTGTCCGTCAGCGCGAATTCTTTCAGATGGAGGCAGAAGAAGCGTATGAACTGTTGGAACAGATCGCGGGTCTGACGGGTGGTGAGTTGGTGAAGTATGAGGAAACAAAGAAAGAAAAAGAGGAATCTGCGGCAGCGGACGCCACTCGCGGCAAGTTTGACGAGACTCTTGCCGCGCGCCGTGGGTATTGGGCGGCGTTTTTCGCGTTCGCCGACCAAGACCCTGAATATGTTAAAGTCTTCCGTGCTGGACGAAAAGCCCCGTCTGATCATTGGGTTGATCTAGGATGTGGTGTTTCCGCCGGACATATTTCGCTTACGATAAATGTGCGGCAGAATGGGGTTGGTGTCGAGTTCTACATCCCCAAGAACAAAAAGCTGTACGCCAGCCTCCTGGAGAAGAAAGAAGATATCGAGACGGATCTCGGCTTCGTGCCTGAATGGCAGCCGTTGGAAGAAAAGGATGCCAGTCGAATCATTGTGCGTAATGAACTTGGTGATTTTCGTGATTTTGATGAAGAGACGCGCATGAAAGCATTCCAATGGATGAAGAATACGGCCATTGTGATGGGGCGAACTTTCAGAAAATACGCTAAAGCGTGATCCCCTATCAAGAGATCATTCGTTAGAAGGTCCTGATGCAAAGTGAAACACGACTTGAATGTGGATCGCTTGACGAAATCCGCACAGTCATCAAACAAAAGGATTCTATGCGGAAAGAAGACCAGAACACCGAATACAAGCAGAGCTGGCGAGAGGAATATCTCAAGTGGATCTGTGGGTTTGCCAATGCCGAGGGCGGACGCATGCTCATTGGCGTTGCCGATGACAAGAGGGACAATGAGGTTGTCGGTGTTGCCGACTGGAAGACACTTCTTGAAACGATTCCCAACGTGATGCGCGATACGATGGGAATGATCGCCGAGGTCAACCATCTGAAACTGAAGAATAAGGATGTCATTGAGATTGTCGTTCCCGCGTATCCGGTTCCGATTTCGCTTCGTGGTGTCTATTATGTCCGGCGCGGCGCGACGAACCAGCGACTCTCGGGGCCGGGGCTGGAGGCGTTCCTTCTCAGACGCCGGGGACTTCACTGGGAGAATCTGCCCTGCCCTCGATTCAAAATGAAGGACGTTTCGGCACGGGAAATCAAGCGATTCAAGGATTTGTCCATCGACAAGGGACGACTGGATGACTCGGTGCGCCGGGAGTCCAAGGAGGCATTTGTCACGAACCTCCATCTTGTCGCCAAGGATGGCCTGACGTATGCTGCCGCGCTTCTGTTCTCGGAGAAGGCAGAGAAGTGGATTCCGGGTGCGTACGTCAAGGTCGGGATGTTTGGCGTGGATGACGCGGATTTGATGTACCATGATGACGTACATGGCTCCTTGCTTGAACAGGCGGAGAAGACGCTTGATCTCATCTATTTCAAGTATCTTAAGGCGAAGATTTGGTATGAGAACGGCGAACAGCGTGTCGAGAAGTTCCCGTTCCCAAAGGAAGGGTTGCGCGAATTGATTTTCAATGCGCTTGTCCACAAGGATTATTCAAGCGGGATTCCGATTCAGATCAGTGTTTATGCCGACAGGTTGTATGTTGCGAATGTCGGCTCGCTTCCTGAGACTTGGACGGTTGAGACGTTGATGAAGAAGCATGTCTCCCGTCCTGCGAATCCCACTGTCGCCGGATGTGTCTATCTGACGGGCAAGATTGAGACATGGGGACGTGGCATAGAGAAGGTCATGCGGGAATGCCGCAAGCACGGATGCCCGCAACCGCACTATACGGTCAATCCCGGCGAGCCAGGGGATCTCATGGTTTGCGTCCGCGCGGCCCCCAATGCGATAATAGAGGATGCAAAGGCCGTTGAACGGGGCGATGAGGCGATAAATGAGGCGATAAATGAGGTGATAAATGAGGCGATAAGATCTGCTCCGGGCATCAACAAACCAAAGTTGGTGATGCTGACGGGCAAGAGCAAGGCGACGGTTGAGCGGGTCCTTGCAAAACTGGTTGCCGACGGTTCGATTGAGCATCGCGGCAGCAAGAAAACGGGTGGATATTATTTCAGGGTATCTATGGGGTCTGACCCCATTGCAGAAAACTGTCGATAACTAACCATTCGGAAGAAAGAGTTTAACCTGTGTCAAACGTCAATTGGATGACCGTGGGGCTTCTCTGCGTGTCGAACCTCGTAATGCTCTACGCTTGGTACGGCCACTTGCGCAGCCTGTCGGGCGCGCCGGTCTGGATGGCGATCCTCGTCTCGTGGCTGATCGCATTCGTCGAGTATTGCGTGGCCGTCCCCGCCAACCGGATCGGCGCGAAGACGATGACGCTGGAGCAGCTGAAGATCACGCAGGAGGCGGTCACGCTCCTCGTCTTCATGCCGTTCTCGGTGCTGGTGATGCGCCAGCCCGTCTCATGGAACTACCTGGCGGCCGCGGTCTGCATCTTCGCGGCGGTCTTCTTCATCTTCAGGAGTTGACAAGTGAGCATGCCGTCTGTTGAGAGAATGTCCCCGTCTGCCGCCCGGCGTCTCGGCCTTGCAAGAAAGGTCGCGCCGTGACCTTCAACCGCCAGAGCCGCGCGGCGAGCATGCTCCGCGCGTCCGGCGTCGGGACGCTCTGCCACGTCGTCAACGTCGCCGCCGGCTTTGCCTACCGCACGGCGTTCATCGCCCTCCTCTCCGAGCGCTACCTCGGCATCAACGGGCTCTTCTGGGACGTTTTCCGCCTCCTCGCCCTCGCCGAGCTCGGCGTCGGGGCCGCCATCTGCTACCGCTTCTACAAGCCGATCGCCGCCGGCGACGTCGTGCAGGTCGGGCGGCTCATGCGCTTCTTCCGCCAGGTCTACCTCCTCGTCGCGCTCGTCGTCCTCTCCCTTGGGCTTGCGCTCTTCCCGTTCGTCGGCCACCTCGTCAGGGACGCCTCCGACGTGCCGGGCGACGTGAACCTGAACGTCGTCTACCTCCTCTTCCTCGCGCAGAGCGTCTCCACCTACCTCTTCTCCTACCGCCTCTCCATCTGGAACGCCGACCGGAAGAACCACGTCGCGCTCTTCGCGTCGATGGTCTCCGAGACGGGACGCTTCGCCGTCCAGATCCTCGTCCTCTGGCTGACGCGCAGCTTCGTCTGGACGCTCGCTTCCGGCGTCGCGTTCGTCCTCGCGTTCAACGGGCTCCTCAGCGCCTGGACGACGCGGCGCTACCGGGCTGTCTTCGCCGTCTGCGAGCGCCTGCCGCGCGCGGAGAAGGCCGAGATCTTCAAGGACGCCGGCGCGTTCATGCTTCACCGCGTCGGCGGTACGGTCGTCAGCTCGACGGACAGCATCGTCCTCTCGAAGTTCGTCGGCCTCGCGGCGGTCGGCCTCTACTCCAACTACGCGCTCCTCGTCTCCGCGCTCGCGCGCCTGCTGGGGCAGTTCCTCGGCGTCTTCACCTCGAACTACGGCAACGCCTACGCGACGCTCGCGCCCGTGGACGTCTACCGCCTCTTTCGCAAGATGCAGTTCCTGAACCTCGCGCTCAGCGGCTTCGCCGCGACGGGGCTCTTCCTCCTCGTCGGGCCGTTCATCCGCCTCTGGCTCGGCGCGCGCTTCTGCCTTGGCACGGGCGTCGAGGTCGTCCTCTGCGTTCTCTTCTATCTCCAGAATTCGTGGTGTACGGTCGGCGCGAATATTACGGCCTCCGGGCTCTTCGTGCGCGACAAGCCGCGCCCGCTCATCGAGGCGGCGCTCAACGTCGCCGTCTCCGTCGCGCTCGTAGGCCCGCTCGGCCTCGCGGGAGTCCTTGTCGGGACGATCGTCTCCTATGGGCTGACGGCGTTTTGGCGCGGCCCCTATCTGCTCTTCCGCTTGCGCTTCGACCGTCCGCTTGGCGCGTACTGGCGGCAGTACGCCGCGCTCACGCTCCTCCCCGTCGCGTTCTCCGCCGGCGCGAAGGCTCTGCTCGCGCCCGAGCCGGAAAGCTGGCTGGGCTGGTTCGGCTGCGCCGCCGCCGTCTCGGCCGCGTACGCCGCCGCCTTCGCCGCGCTCTACGGCTGGACGGCCGACGCGCGCGCCGTCGCCGCGACCCTCCGCGCGCGCCTGGCCCCCGCCTTCCGCGTCCTCTTCTCTTGACGCAAAAGCCCGCCGGGCGCGTCGCCGTCCTCCC
Organism: uncultured Kiritimatiellota bacterium; assembly: GCA_934643865.1. Taxonomy (GTDB): domain Bacteria; phylum Verrucomicrobiota; class Kiritimatiellia; order RFP12; family UBA1067; genus RUG572. The sequence continues at coordinate 22,300 of CAKUCX010000006.1, read as the reverse complement.
TGTCAGTTCTTGACGGGTGCTAAGCGTTGGAAGCGCGTGATGTGCTATACTGTGCGGCATGGAGAAGATTGCGACAGACACCTTTTCGTTCGCCGACGTCCGCGAGGGCGGGTTCGTCTACGTGGACAAGACGGCGATCCTGAAGACGCTCGCCGACGGCTCGCTCGGCAAGCAGTTCTTCATCGCGCGCCCGCGCCGCTTCGGGAAGTCGCTCGCCGTCTCGACCCTGCAGTGCCTCTTCGAGGGGCGGCGCGGCCTCTTCAGGGGCCTCGCCATCGAGCCGGACTGGGACTGGTCGAAGACGTGGCCTGTCCTCAAGCTCGACATGTCCGGCTGCCAGGCGGCGACGGTGGACATGCTCTGGCAGAAGATCCGCGTGCAGCTCCTGCGCAACGCGGAGCGGCTGGGCGTTCCCCTGCGCGAGGGCCTTCCGGTTTCGGGCCAGTTTGAGATGCTGATCTCGGATCTCGCGGAACGCAGCCCGGACGGGAAGGTTGTCCTCCTCGTCGACGAGTACGACAAGCCGCTCCTCGGGCGCCTCGGCAAGCCGGACGTGAACGACGTCCGCGACGCGCTCAAGGAGTTCTACTCCGTCATCAAGACGAGCGAGGGGCTTCAGCGCTTCGCGTTCATGACGGGCGTCAGCAAGTTCTCGAAGGTGTCGGTCTTCTCCGACCTCAACAACCTCAACGAGTTCTCGATGGACGCGCGCGTCGCGACGCTCTTCGGCTACACGCACGAGGAGGTCAAGGCGAACTTCCCCGCCTCGCTCGCGGCCCTCGGCGCGAACTACGGCTGGGACGGCGAGACGACGTTCGCGCACCTCGTGAAGATGTACGACGGCTACCGCTTCGCGGAGAACGCCGTGCCGGTCTTCAACCCCGTCTCGGTCGGCAAGTGCCTTTCGGCGGGTAGGTTCGGCGAGTACTGGTTCGAGACGGGGGCGCCGACGTTCCTCCTGCAGCTGCTCAAGGACGCGCCGGAGCAGGTCGATGGCGTGACGCTGGACGAAGGGGCCTTCTCGGTCTACGAGCCCTCGGAACCGGAACTGCTGCCGCTCCTCTACCAGACGGGCTACCTGACGATCACGGGCAGCGCGCGCGAGGGCGTCTACACGCAGTACACGCTCGGCTTCCCGAACGACGAGGTGCGCAACGCCTTCTCGAAGGCCGTCTCGCGCGCGTTCTCGGCCCTGCCGGCCGCCGAACACGCCTCGCTCCTCACGCAGATGGTGGAGGCCCTGCGCGCGGACGACGTGGACGACATGCTCGACGCGCTCTCGTGCTTCTTCGCGAACATCCCGGCGAACATCACCGTGAAGCGCGAGAAGTACTACCAGACGCTCTTCTACGCGGTCTTCGTCCTGATCGGCGCGCGCACGCACGCGGAGTGCTGGACGAACCGGGGGCGCGTGGACGCGGTCGTGGAGACGCCGCGCGGCGTCTACGTCTTCGAGTTCAAGCTGGGCGCGGGCGGACGCGACGGAGCGCGTCCCTCCCCAGGAGGGCCGACATCTGTGTTGGCCGCCGCCGCGCTCGCGCAGATCAAGGCGAAGGGCTACGCCGAGAAGTGGCTGCGGTGCGGAAAGAAGGTCACGCTCGTCGGCGCGGCGTTCGACGCCGACATGCGCAACCTCTCCGACCGCCAGGTCGAGGTCGCGGCGGACGGGGCGGGGTGCGGGCTCTCTTGACGCAAAGGACGCAGAGGCTCTGCGTCCTTTGCGTCAAGAGCTTTTGCGCCTTTCGTTTGGAAAGGGGGGCGGCGCGGGGCGTCCGCCTGCAACTCGGCTTGATGACTGCGACGGGAGGGACGCCAAGGGGGAGGGCCGCAACTTGTTGCGGCCCTCCCCCTTTCACATTTCTACACCTTTACACGGCCGATTCCTCAACCTCTCGATCCGGCAACGGAATATGGCGATTTCTGCAACAAAGATCACAAAGAGCGCAAAGGCTTTGTGAACGTTGTGTCCTTTGCGGCCCACAAGATTTGATTGCCGAGGCGATGACGTTCTCGCAGATGACGATTCTGTCCATGGATGAGATTTTATTACGCACTGAAATCTCAGGCATGGGGGGCTCACATTACTGGTCGCCGGACAGACTAAATGCAACTAGGGGCAGGTTAACAGCTCCGTAGGCCAGTGAAGGGGCATTCAGTCAACCTAGATTGATCACAGATGTGAATTCCGCATCCCCTATTTCCCCATGGAGGACAGTCCCCTATTTAATGGGGGGACTGTCCCCTATTTCCCTACCGGCAGAAGGAGTATCTGCCGCTCCTGACGACCACCTGTCGCGCCGGGCGGGCGCAGCGCCGGGCGGGCGCCTGAAAAACCTGCTGCTTCCATTGACCTTTGGGGACGGGAATGCTAAACTGTCTGCGTCTTTCCCCTTTGGACGCGCCATGCCCTGAAACGGTGGCGTGGAACATGGGCGGAGGATGTGCGCGCATGTACGTGATGGACGAAAGAGCCGTGAAGCGTGATGAGATTCATGCCTTTGCAAGGGGGCACAAAGCCGAGCGGTTTTGGACCTTTGGTCTACGTGCCCGCAGAGAGGGGCGGCCGGTATGAGCGGGCGAGAGTGGATACTACACGCTGGGGGGAGGTTCTGCGGAGGATGCAGTAAGGAAATCATGAAATGGAAATTTCGAGGCTTTGTATCCGCAAAGACGGCCGAATGAAGTTCTGGCTGCTGCTTGTAGCTTTTTCCGTGATCTATCTGCTCTTCCGTCTGCCGTGGATCGACTGCGATCCAGGCATACCGTCAATCTGGGAATACGGCTATAACGCAACTGATGAGGGTTATTACCTTTCTGGAGGAAAGGAGAAATTTGTCTGGAACCACTTTGTCGATCTGCCGCGAAACGAGGCGTTCACCTACGGATTCTCCGCTGGAACGCATTGGCTGAGCTACGCATCGCATCTCGCATTCGGACTGTCCACATGGACATGGCGCATCCCTTTTCTTTGCGTCTATTTTGCCGCATGGCTCTTTGCGTTCCTGCACTTAGCCAAGAGGGCGGGGGCGACAACGGCATTCGCGCTCTGCACTTCCGTGTCGCTCGTGCCGATGGTCGTGGCATACGAGCGTACCGCGAGCAACGATGCCCTAATAGGTGCTCTTCTGGTCATTTCGTATGTTTGCGCCGCTGGAGGAAAGCGATGGCGGATTATCTGCGCTGCGCTGCTGTCGGGGGCGATAATCCTAGTGAAGCCAAGCGTATGGGCATTGCTTCCTATCGTGGCCGCAGGGGTGGCCCGGGACAGAAGTCTGCGTGACAGCACCAAGGATCTGCTGCTGTTCGTTGGTGTCGCCGTCGCAGCCGCGTTCGCGTATAAATTTATAGTGGCGCTATCCGTCATGCCAGACGCCGCCAGGGTCGGTGTGTCGATATGGGAGATTGTCAGGAAAACCACCACGCACTATCCATTGCCGCCGCTCTTCAACTTCGCGTCGCACTTCAAGGGAATTTCGTCATTTCCACGCGACCCATCCATCCAGCTTCTCGGCGTTGTCGCACCGCTGATGCTTTCGATTCCAATCGCAATGGCTGCAAGAAACGCCCTGGCAAAAAGATGGAATGGGCATCTGTTGCTGTTTCTCGCAGTTCCCGCATATGTTGCCGCGATATCGGTGATGAACACCATCTATACGCACTATTTCCTTCCGGTAATCGTGATACTGCCGATTCTTTCCTTTGCCATTGCATCTGAATTGGAGCAATGTTCCATTTTAGAAGAGCGTACGACATGGGGCAAGGCCTTGTTGCCGCTACTTCTGACTTTTGCGCTTTGCGCCGTAGGGCTGATATTCGCAGCATCGGTGTCGATTCCGCCGGCGACAAGCCAGAACTTCTACTCGCGGATATACAATCTGCCGGCAAAAAACGTTTGGGGCATGACTTGGCAAATGATATTCGCTTTCGTCGTTTCTGTTTCCATTGTTGTTGCGTTTCTGCACGGATTTAGATCTATCAAGGTCAATGCGGTTGTCTGGATAGCAACTTCGTTTGTGGCTGCATCAGTCGTATTCGCGCCTTTCCCAGCCGTGCAATTGGCAAGTCACATCAAGAAATCACCCAGCGAGTATTTTTCGCCCATGGCCATTTCACTCGTCATATCCGTTTTGTTCCTTGTCGCCGTATTCGGTTTCAAAGAAAGGTTGCCCTGGCGTCGGATTCTTTTGTTCGTCATCCCCGCTTGCATTTTGTCATGCTATCTTGCAACTCCAAACTGGCGATCATCGTTCTGCGAGCTTGTCAGGAGTGGAATGCATCAACATGAGGCCGCAGCTAGGGAATTGGCCGCACTCTTGCCGAAGGATGCAATCGTCATAGGCGAACGATCCAACCAGATGCTCATGTCGCTTCCGATAAGGACCGCCACCACTTTCGCCGCGAACAGCGACCCCATACCAGTGATTGAATCCATACTGAAAAGCGAGCCTGACGCAAAACTCTACGCGCTCGCTGATTCGCAGCACGCATACAATCTGCAACATTATCGTGAACACGCGAAAGAATACCGGCTCCGATTCATAAAGACCTTCAAAATGCCGTCATTCGGCACGGGTGCGCCATCCGATGTGTATCTTTGCAGGATTGAGATATTGAAGCGAGACAAGAATCCGTAATCAATCAAATTCACTGCCGTTCCACTCAGACAAAGCACGATTTCATGACGCCGTATAAAACGTCATTCTCGAACGAATCTATGAGTTATCTTCTCCCCGCCTGAAGCAGGTTTTTCAGCCCGATGACACCATCCCCGAGAAAACGGCCCTATCAGCGCGTCTGCTGTCCCATTCCGCCGGGGCCGAAGTCCAGGACGGCCTGAAAATACAAGCGTTTGGCCTGTTGGCGTGAGTTTTTACAGGTCCTGCGGTCTCATACAGGAGCAGGGGTCCGAGGAGGCTGCGGCGGCTTGGGACGTGGCGGTGGGCGCGACGCTCGCGTGCGATGGTGCGCCGCCTACGCTCGGTGACGTGGCGCTTGCGGACGGTGCGGCCGCCACCGAGTCCCCGTGTTGTTCCCTGCGTTGTTCTGATACGTGGTATCCGATACGTGGGTACCAGACCAATTCCCTCACAACGCCACGCACCGGTCCTGAACGCCACGCACCTGGCCCGGCGCGCGATGTACCCGCGCCGCCTCGGCGCGTGGCACTGTGCAACGGCCCGTTCGGATGGATGGTTTCGATTTTCGGCTGTGTGGGTACATTGGCCCACATTTTATAAAAAGTGGGCTAGGGGCCGATAACCTCATATTGGGAAATCGACCATGGAAGAAATATGAGACAGGGGGGGGGTAGGACGCCACGTGCCGAGGCGGCGCGGGTACTTCGCGCGCCCTACCTACCCGACATCGGAACCACCCTCCGTCCTCCGCGCCTCCCCGTGCTCCGTGTTAACTGGCCGGAGGCGGGGAGTACGGTGGAGGCTTCATCACTGAACACACAGGAACACCCTTCGGGCGTCACGGAAGGAGGTCGAGGAAAGGAGTGATTCACATGTTCCGGCCACACTTACCACATGTTCTTGGGCATGAAGGATTTCACATCGGAACATCGGAACGTTTCGAAGCGAAATCGCATGGCGGCGAGGGCTTTCCTGTGGTATACTCGCAAGCATGAAGGACATAGGTATGCTTGCAGGCATGAAAAACATGCTCGCGTTTGTCGTTTTTGCGTTGGCGGTACCGGGCATCCCTTCGGCGACTGCCGCACAGGACGTTCCTCATGCGCCGGTTGCCGCCGAAGAGGCGCTGGGCGGCTTTGGCGGCTCGCTGGAGCTGCCAAAGCCCGGGCTTCTCTTCCAGCCGTGCCTGAAGCCGAACGGCTGGACGGCGCGCTTCTCCGTCGAAGACCGCTTCACGAAGCCCGCGCAGGGGACGCACGCCTACTTCTTCGTTCCCGATGCGGACAGGGACGGGGAGCGCCTGGCGGGCACGGCGACGTTCACGCCGACGCCGGACGGCGGCGTGGCGGCGGCGTGGTCCGTCGCCCGCAGTGCGGCGCACCCTTCGGCGCGTGCCGCCGTGGGCGTGGACTTCCGTCTGCCGCAGTACGCGGAGGCCGTCTGCGAAACGGACGCGGGCATGGTCGCCTTCACGGCGGGGGCGGCGTTCGGCGATGTCTTCAACAAGGACGTGCGGCACCTCGCGGTGAAGACGGCGAAGGGGGACGTGTGCGTGCGGCTCGTCTTCGCCGAGCCCGTGCGCGCGCGGGTGCGGAAGGAGCGTGACTGGGGACTCGTCAAGTACACGCTGCAGATCGACTTCCGTCCGCAGGGGAAGGACGGCCCGGACGCGCTTGCGATGGCCGTGTACGGCGCGGGCGCGCTCGCGTTCCGCGAGGAGGGGCCCGTGACGGTGACGGCGGGGAAGGACTGGATCCCCTTTGCCGCCGCGATCGACGTGGAGGCGGGCAGCGCCCTCGACTTCTCCGCGCTGCGCGGGACGGACGCCCCGGCGGGCAAGTACGGGCGCGTCGTCGCGAAGGGCGCGCACTTCGAGTTCGAGAAGCGTCCCGGCGTCCCCGTGCGCTTCTACGGCATCAACATCTGCGGCGACGCGAACGCGCCCGCGCCGGAGGAGGCGGAGGCGTTCGCGGCGGCGCTGCGGAAGCTCGGCTACAACGCGGTCCGCTTCCACCACCACGAGACCTCGCTCGTCGTCCACGACCCGGCAAAGGGCTCGACGGAGCTCGACCCGGCGGGCATGGCGCGGTTCGACGCGCTCGTCGCGGCGTGCGTCAAGAACGGTCTCTACCTGACGACGGACCTCTTCGTGTCGCGCGCGCCGATCTCCTACCGCTCCCTCGGCCTCGCGCGCGAGGGGGACGTGAAGATGAACGAGTTCAAGTACCTCGTGCAGGTCCACGAGGGGGCGTACTCGAACTACCTCGCGTTCGCGCGGAACTTCCTCGCCCACGTCAACCCGCACACGGGACGGCGCTATGCGGACGAGCCGGCCCTCGCGCTCCTCTCGCTCGTGAACGAGGGCAACATGTCGGGCGTCCAGTGGGCGGGGCGGAGCTTCAACCTGCTCAAGGACCATTCGAAGGAGGCGATGGCGGCGCGCGAGGCGGCGTTTGCGCGGCGCGTGACGCAGTTCCTGCGCGGGGAGATGGACTACCGGGGGCTCATCACGAACATGAACAACTTCTTCTGGTCCGACGACCCGCCCGGCGAGAAGGTGCGTGCGGAGGCCTTCGACTATTCGGACGACCACTTCTACGTGGACCACCCGCGCTTCATCGCCCGGAGCTGGCGCCTGCCGTCGAGCTGCCCGAACACGAACCCGCTCCAGGGCGCGGACAGGGGGACGCAGCGCCTCGCCGCCACCCGTCCCTGGGGGCTTCCCTTCACGATCACGGAGTACAACTTCTCGGCGCCGGGCCGCTTCCGGGGCGTGGGCGGCATCCTCACGGGCGCGCTCGGCGCGCGCCAGGACTGGGCGGGGCTCCTGCGCTTCGCCTGGACGCACGGACGGCACGGCCTCACGCACGCGAAGGGGCTCGGCTACTTCGACATGAGCGGCGACCCGCTCGGCCTCGCCGCCGAACGCGCCTCCATCTGCCTCTTCCTGCGCGGCGACCTCGCCCCGGCGGAGGCGGCGTATGCGTTCGTGCTGCCGCCCGCGAAGGCGGCGGACACGAAGGCGACACCCGGCTCGCTTGCGCCCTACTGGGACGCCGACTGGGCGGCATGGCACGTGCGGCTCGGGATGTGCGTCGCGGACGCCGCGCCGGCGGGCGTGAAGACGGCCGCCGTCTATCCCGCCGCGCCGTCCGCCGCGACGCTGGACGAAATCCGCCGCCTGCCCACGGGGGGTGTGCGGATCGACGCCGAGGCCGGTTCGTTTACGCTCGACACGCCGCGCACGGCGGGCGGTTTCGCAGAAGGGGGCGTGGTCGCCGCCGGACCCTTCCGCGCGGACCTCGGGGCCGTCCCCGCGACGATCTGGGCGAGTGCGCTCGACGGCGCGCCGCTCGCCGCCTCGTCGCGCATCCTCCTCACGCACCTCACGGACGTGCAGAACAGCGGCATCCGCTACGCCGACGCGGGAAAGCGCATCCTCCTCGACTGGGGCACGCTTCCGCACCTCATGCGCGCCGGGCGCGCCGAGGTCTCCCTCGCGCTCGCGGACGGGGACTGGACGGTCTGGGCGCTCGCGCCGACGGGCAGGCGCCTCCGCGCCGTTCCCGCCGTTCGCCGCGACGGACGCCTCGCCTTCACGGCCGACGTCGCCGCCGACCCCGCGCACGCGACCTACCTCTACGAACTTGTGCGTGAATGATTGAAAACGACGAAAGGATGACCATGAGAACATGGATGCTGATGGCCGCGCTGCTGTTCGCGGCGGGTGCGTTTGGCGCGAATGCGTGGATGCAGAACGCGCGGAAGAGCCCGAAGTGGTTCACCGAGGGCGTGATGTACCAGATCCAGCCCCGGTCGTTCACGCCCGAGGGCACGCTGCGGGCGGCGACGCGGAAGCTCCCCTACCTGAAGGACCTCGGCGTGACGATCGCGTACCTCGTGCCGGTCATGAAGATGGACGATTCCCGCGACAAGGCGTTCTGGAGTCCGCGCCAGATCCGCAGCGGCTTCGACAACCCGAAGAACCAGTACCGCATCGCCGACTACTTCCACGTCGACGAGGAATACGGGACGGACGAGGACCTGAAAGATTTCTGTCGGGAGGCGCACCGCCTCGGCCTGAAGGTCGTCTTCGATCTCGTCTACTTCCACTGCGGCCCCACGGCGCCGTTCCTGCGCGAACACCCCGAATTCACGTGGTGGAACGCGGACGGCACGGTCAAGAAGGGCCCCTGGCGCTTCCCGAAGCTCAACTTCGCCGTCCCCGCGCTGCGCACGTACCTGATCGGGAACATCACGTACCTGATGCGCACGTTCGGCGCGGACGGCTTCCGCTGCGACGTCGGCGACGGCATCCCGCTCGACTTCTGGTGCGACGCGCACGATGCGATGGACGCCCTCCGCCCGGGCGAGGCGGTGCTTCTCTGCGAGGGTTTCACCGTCTGCGACCAGTACAAGGGCTTCGACGCCGACTACGGCTGGTTCCCCGGCCTCTCGGCGAAGACGGTGCGGTCGGCCTGGATCGGCCGCGAGAGACAGTGCCCCGTCGGTTCCCGCTTCGTGAACCACTACGAAAACCACGACATCGCGACCGACGCGCGCCCGCGCCGCGAGAAGGCCTGGGGCTTCGACGCCGTCAACCAGGTCCTTACGTGGATGTTCACGCTCGACGGCGTGCCGCTCCTCTTCTGCGGCAACGAGCTTGCGGACGCGGACGAACGCCATTCCATGTTCGGGAAGACGCCGATGGACTGGTCGCAGCTCGACCGCGCGCCGGGCCGCGCGCGCCACGCGCTCGTGAAGGAGCTTGCGCACCTGCGGCGCGAACATCCCGCGCTGACGGCGGTCAACGGGCGCGACGGCCTCATCTGGCTCGACACGACCAAGCCGGACGCTGTGAGCGCCTTTGCGCGCCGGGGCGGCGGCGAGACGCTGCTCGTCGTGCAGAACTGGACGGGGCGCGAAGTCTCCTGCGACGTCTCTTTCGCCGCGCCGAAGGAGTCCGTTCCCTCCTACATCGTGGCGGAGAACGTGGACCGCGACGTGAAGGGCGCCGTCGATCCGGCGCCCCTCCATGCGCGGCGGGCGAAGCACACGGCGCCGCGCGCCTTCACGCTCGGCCCCTGGGGCTGCTGGGTCTCGCGGGTGAAGAAGTAAATAACGAGAAGGGAAAACGTTCGTATGCGAAACGAGCATGTGGTGATTGGCGCGTGGGCTTTGCTTGCGGTCTCTCTTGGGGTGGGCGCGACGACGCTGGAGGAGGACTTCCGCAACCCGCCGCAGAAGGCGGGCGTCCACGCCTGGTGGCACTGGGTCGGCTACAATGTGAGCTCGAACGGCATCACGCGCGACCTGGAGGCGATGAAGGCGGCGGGGATGGGCGGCGCGACGGTCTTCACGATCGCCTCCCATGCCGGGACCTGGTGCAACGAGCCGATGGAAAACCAATTCAGCCCGGGCATGAGCTACATGAACGACGTCTGGTGGGCGCACCTGCGCTTCGCCGCCGAGGAGGCGCGACGGCTCGGCTTGGAGATCGGCATGCACAACTGCCCGGGCTATTCCGTCTCGGGCGGACCCTGGATCAAGCCCGAACACGCGATGAAGAAACTCGTCTGGACGGTCGCGAAGGCACCGGAGCGTCCGCCGGATCCGTGGCGCGGCCCCCTCGGTTGGTACCGCGAGATCGGCGAGGCGCGTTGGAAGGGCCTCAACTTCCGCTTCGGCTACGTGGCCCGCGACGCCCGCCCGAGCCCCTGCCCGGCCGACATCGCCCCGTCCGCGCTTGAATGCGACAAGCTCTCGGCCGAGGCGGTCAGGATCCATCTCGACCACGTGCTCGTGCCGCTCGGGGAACGCCTCGGGCCGCTCCTCGGGAACGGCTTCGGCCACATCCTCATGGACAGCTACGAGGCCGGTCCGTGCAACTGGACGCAGACCTTCCGCGCGGACTTCACGGCGTCGCGCGGCTACGATCCGCTGCCGTTCCTGCCCGTCCTGACCGGCAAGGCCGACGACATGCCGGGCGCCGCGCGGTTCCGCGAGGACATGAAGCTCGTCGTGGAGGAGCTTTTCACGCGCAACCACTACCGCCCGTTCCACGACCGCGCCGCCGCGCTGGGCCTCCAGTTCCAGCTGGAGCCCTACGGCGGGCCGTTCGACGGCTGGGAGGCCGCGCAGTTCGCCGACGTGCCGATGGTCGAGTTCTGGGCCCTCGGCGCGAGCTGGTACAGGCCGGGGCAGTTCGGCGGCTATCCGGCCCACGCCGGCGCGGTGGGCCGCGCCTACGGGCGGACCGTCGTCGCGACCGAGGCATTCACGGGCGGCCCCCGCGTGTCGCGCTGGACGGTCGGGCCCTGCGACCTCAAGGACTGCGGCGACGCGACCTTCGCGCGCGGCATCAACCGCCTCACGCTCCACCACTGGGTCCACCAGCCGTTCGATCCGAAGTGGGCGCCCGGCAACACGATGGGCTTCTGGGGCACGCACTTCGGCGCGTGCAACACCTGGTTCGAACCCGGCAAGGCGTGGTACGCCTACCTGAACCGCTGCCAGGCCCTGCTGCAGCGCGGCGAGCAGACGGTGGACGTGATCGCCTACAAGGGAACGCCCGAGGCGAGCGAGTGGGACGCCGTGGGGGCGACGGGCTTCGTCTCCGACCTCAGGGCCCTGCCGTCGGGCGACGTCGCGATGCCCTCCGGCCGGACCTACCGCCTTGTCGCGCTCCCGGCCTCGGCGCTGCCGGGGGGCGCCGTGCCGTTGGACGTGGCGCGCAAGGTCCGCGATCTCGCGCAGGCCGGCGCGGCCGTCTGGATCGAGAAGCCGTTCACGCGCGCCTACGGACTGAAGGACGCAGAGGCGGCAGACCGCGCGGTCGCCGAAATCGCCGCCGAACTGTCCGCCCGGCCGTCGCCGCGCGTCTTCATCGGCGGGACGTGTATCGAGGCCCTTGCGAAACTCGGCGTGAGGCCCGCCGTCGAGGTGCTGGCCGGCTCGTCCGATCCGCTGCGCCCCGTCCTGGCGTCCGCGCGCCGCGAGGGCGACGTGGACTTCTTCTTCGTCTGCAACACGTCGACGAACGCCGCGGCCGCGCGCCTTGCGTTCCGCGTCGCCGGGAAGGTGCCCGAGCTGTGGGACGCCGAGCGTGCCGTCTGCCGTCCGGCGTCCCATTGGCGCGTGGAGGACGGGCGCACGGTCCTCGAACAGGACCTTGGACCGCTCGCATCGACGTTCGTCGTCTTCCGCAAGGCGGGAACGTCGCCGAAGACGCCCCCGGAGCGCGAGGCGTTCTGGGCGGCGGCGAAGGTGGAGGGCGACTGGTCGGTGACGTTCGAGAAGGGGCGGGGTGCGCCGGAGGGGCCGGTCTTCCTCGACGGGCTCTGTTCGCTGTCCGAGATCGACGTGCCCGGCATCCGCTACTTCTCGGGCACCGCGACCTACCGCAAGGACGTGGCCCTCAACCATTGGTGCGCGCTGCCCTGCACGGACGGGACGAGGCGCCGCCGCTTCATGTACGACGCGAAGCGCTACGTCCTCAATCTCGGCGCGGTCGGCATCATCGCCGAGGTGACGGTAAACGGCAAGGCCTGTGGCACGCTCTGGCACGCGCCGTACCGCGTGGACGTCACGGGCGCGCTGAAGGAGGGGGACCACAACGAGATCGTCATCCGCGTCACGAACACGTGGCGCAACCGCCTCATCGGCGACAAGCGCCTGCCCGACGACTGTGAATGGGGCGAGGCGAACGCCAAGGCGGGGAGCGGCATCGGCAGGGGCATCCGCCGTTTGCCCGAATTCCTCTTCACGAACGGTCCGCGTCCCTCCTCCGGACGCATCGGCTTCTGCGTGTGGGACTACTTCGGGATCAATTCGCCCTTGCAGCCGTCCGGCCTCATCGGTCTGGTAACCATCGAAGCCTACCGCTAGCGGCGCGGCCCTCCCGCGCGGAGGCGTGCCCGATTGTGGTATACTGTGCGGCAAGAGGCGGTTTTGATATACTGACCGCGCGAACCACATCGAACAAGGAAAGGGAAGAGGGCATGAAGCGAAGGGACTTTCTGACGCTGCTGGCGAGCCTGCCGGCGGGGCGTGTCCTTGCGGCGCAGGGGGGCGAGGCGCAGGGCCACGCCGTCGTCGTGGAGGCGGAGCGCTTCACCGACCTCGGCGGGTGGGTGAACGACGCGCAGTTCATGGACCAGATGGGCTCGCCGTTCCTTCTGGCGCACGGCATGGGGAAGCCCGTCGCGGACGCGACGGTGGACGTGAAGGTGCCCGCGTCCGGGCTCTACAACGTCTACGCCTACACGCGCAACTGGACGGCGCCGTGGAGCGCGCATGCGGCCGGCACGTTCCAGGTGCTGGTGAACGGAACGGCGCTGCCGAACGAGCTGGGGACGGGTTCGGGCGACTGGCGGTGGCAGCCCGCCGGCGCGGTCCGCCTGGAGGCGGGGACGGCGCGGATCGCGCTCCACGACCTCACGGGTTTCGACGCGCGGTGCGATGCGGTCTGCCTGACGACGGGGACGCAGCCGGAGAAACCGTGCGTGAAGAAGGCGGTGGCGGAGAAGGCGTTCGACCTCGTCGTGTGCGGCGGCGGCATCGCCGGAACCTGCGCGGCGATCTCGGCGGCGCGCCTCGGCCTGAAGGTCGCGCTCGTGCAGGACCGCCCGATGCTCGGTGGCGCGAATTCGAGCGAGGTGCGCGTCCATCTGGGCGGCTACATGAACCTCGGCCCCTACCCGCGCCTCGGCGACGTCGTGGCGGAGATCGGCCCGAAGAGGGGCGGCAACGCCCAGCCCGCCGCCGTCTACGAGGACAGGCGGAAGCTCGATGCCGTCGCGGCCGAGAAGAACATCTCGCTCTTCCTCGACACGCGCGTGGTGGCGGTGGACAAGACGGCGGACGGCGCGGCGATCACCGCCGTGACGGGCGTGAACGTCGCCGACGGATCCCTCACGCGCTTCGCGGCGCCGCTCTTCGCGGACTGCACGGGCGACGCCTGCGTGGGCGCGCTCGCGGGGGCGGATTTCCGCATGGGGCGCGAATCGCGCGCCGAGACGGGCGAGGAGATGGCCCCCGAGAAGGCGGACGCGATGACGATGGGCGCGAGCGTGCAGTGGTACACGAAGGAACTGCCGGCGGCGGTGGCCTTCCCGGCGCGCCCGTGGATGATTGCCTTCAACGAGCAGAACTGCGTCTACGGGACGCGCGGCGACTGGGACTGGGAGACGGGCATGATGCGCGACCAGATTGCCGAGTTCGAGCGCATCCGCGACTATGGGATGCTCGTCGCCTACTCGAACTGGTCCTACCTGAAGAACTTCTCCGCGCGCAGGGCCGAGTACGCGAAGCGCGCGTTCGCGTGGGTGGCCTACGTCGCCGGCAAGCGCGAGAGCCGCCGTCTCCTGGGCGACCACATCCTCACGCAGCAGGACATCTTCGAGTACCGCCCCCACCCGGACGGCACCTGTTGCACGACGTGGGCGATCGACCTCCACTACCCGCGGGCGATGAAGCACTTCGACGGCGAACCGTTCCGGTCGACCTGCACGCACAACAAGCACTACGCCTATCCGATCCCCTACCGCTGCCTCTACTCGCGCAACGTCGCGAACCTCTTCATGGCGGGGCGCAACATCTCCGTCACGCACGTCGCGCTCGGCACGGTGCGCGTGATGCGTACGACGGGCATGATGGGCGAGGTCGTCGGCATGGCCGCGCGCGTCTGCAGGGAGAAGGGGTGCCGCCCGCGCGGCGTCTACACGCACCACCTCGACGCGCTCAAGGCGCTGATGGCGAAGGGCGTGGGGACGGGCAAGCGCCAGCCGCCGCAGAACTACAACCTCGGCGCGCTCATCCCCGGCGTCCCCCCGGCCGCCGCCGAGCTGAAGGCGCGCTGAACGGGCTGAACACGAAACGACTTCAAGAAAACGACTGCAAGAAAAGGAAAACGAACATGAGAAAGCTCTTGATTGCGGCGGCGTTCGCCGCCTGCGCCTGCGGCGGGACGCGGGCCGCGCCGGCGGCGGACTACGCGACGCGGGACATCTTCACGGACGGCGAGTTCTTCGTCGGCTGCAACTACTGGGCGAAGAACGCCGGCATGTACATGTGGAGCCAGTGGGCGCCGGATGTCGTGGAGCGCGAACTCGCCGAGCTCGCGAAATACGGCGTCACCGTGATGCGCGTCTTCCCGCTCTGGCCGGACTTCCAGCCGCTCACGGGCGACTGCCACGCGGGCGGCAGCTACCGCGCCTTCCTCCAGAACAACAAGCCGCTCCAGAACAAGGCCGGCGTGGACGAGGAGATGATGCGGCGCTTCCGCTTCTTCTGCGACGTCGCGCAGAAGAACAACATCAAGCTCATCGTCGGCATCGTCACGGGCTGGATGAGCGGACGCCAGTTCGTGCCGGCCGTCTTCGAGGAGAAGAACGTCCTCGTCGACCCGACTGCGGTCATGTGGCAGACGCGCTTCGTGAAGCACTTCGTCACCGCGCTGAAGGACCACCCCGCCATCGCGGCCTGGGACTACGGCAACGAGTGCAACTGCATGGGCGCGCACGAAGCGGGCCAGGCCGCGTTCTACAACTGGATGGAGCACATCGGCTCCGCGATCCGCCTCTGCGATCCCACGCGCCCCGTCGTCTCCGGCATGCACTCCCTCTCGACGTGCGAGACGGACACCGCGCCGATCCGCCTGAACGGCGAGGTGTCGGACATCCTCTGCACCCATCCCTACGCCCTCTACGTGCCCGGCTGCGGCAAGGAGGCGTTCAACACGATGCGCGTCGCCCTCCACCCCACGGCGGAATCGCTCCTCTACCGCGACCTCGGCGGCAAGCCCTGCTTCGTGGAGGAGGTCGGCAACCTCGGTACGGGCTACGCGAGCGACGCCCGCACGGCCTCGGGCATGCGCACGACCTTGTTCAGCGCGTGGGCGAACGACCTCAAGGGCTGCCTCTGGTGGTGCAACTCCGACCAGGAGGTGCTGGACTTCCCGCCCTACACGCTCACGGCGTGCGAACGCGAACTCGGCCTCCTGCGCCAGGACTACTCGCCGAAGCCGGTCATGCTGGAGATGAAGGCGTTCCAGGACTTCCGCGCGACGCTGCCGTTCAGGAAGCTGCCCGCGCGCCGTACGAACTGCGTCGTCGTCGTCCCCGAGAAGATCCGCGGCTGGGAGCCGGGCTTCGGCTGCTACCTCCTCTGCCGCCAGGCGGGGCTCGATCCGGTCTTCGCCGGCGCGGAGAACCAGGAACTGCCCGAAAGCGACCTCTACGTCGTCGCGTCCGTCGACCAGGACAAGGGCTACTCCTATCCCGCGCAGTGCCGCTTCTTCGACAAGGCGAAGGCGGGCGCCACGGTGCTCGTGGTCCACGGCGGCAATTCGCGCTACACGCACTTCCGCCAGAAGACCGGGCTTGAGATCGACTACGGCTGCCGCGCGCCGATCAACCGCACCTTCACGCTCGCCGCCTACCCCGACCGCGCGCTGAACTGCTACGACGGCTTCACGACGAAGCTCATCGCCCGCGAATGCGAGGTGCTGGGCAAGGCGTCCGACGGCGAGCCCATCTTCACGAAGTTCCGCTACGGGAAGGGCTGGGTCGTCGTCGTGAACGCACCCGTGGACCGCGCGGCGATCGCCCGCACGGACTGCCTGACGGGGCCGCACGTGATGCCCTACTACCTCATGTTCCGCGAGGCGGCCAGGATCGCCGGTATCCGGACGAAGGTCGCGAAGGGAGACTGTCCCCACGTCGCATTCACCGAACACCCCGCCCCCGACGGCTCGACCGTCGTCGTGGGCATCAACTTCGAGCCGCGCGCGGTCACGTGCCCCATCACCCTTGACGGCACGCTCGGCCGCGTCTGGCGCGGCGACGTGAAGGCGAACGGCATCGTCTTCCCGCCGAACGAAGCCGCCGTGTTTGAGATTAAGTAGTTAAGTGGTTAAGTAGTTAAGTGGTTAGGTGGTTAAGTGGTTAGGTAGTTAAGTGGTTAAGTAGTTAAGTGGTTAAGTGGTTAGGTAGTTAAGTGGTTAAGTGGTTAAGTTGTAAAGTGGTTAACGAGAAAGGAAAAAGACATGGACGTTTCACGTCTTGATTTCATGAAGGCGGCCGCGCTGGGCCTGGCCGGCGCCGCCGTGGCGGGCTGCACGACGACGGGGGCGACGTGCTGCCCGGGCTCCACCGCAGCGCCGAAGGAGCCGCCGAAGAAAAAGGTACCGTTCGCGTTCGGCATGGCCGGCTTCACGATGTGCAAGCGGACACTCGACGAGACGCTGGCGATCCTCAAGAAGACGGACATCCACTACCTCTGCGTGAAGGACTTCCACCTGCCGCTCAAGGCCACCGACGCCGAGATGGCCGCGTTCAAGGAGAAGTGCGCGAAGGCCGGCGTCACGCCGTACGCGGCGGGTCCGCTCTACACGAAGACGAACGACGCCGTGCGCCGCTTCTTCGAGTACGCGAAGCGCTTCGGCTTCAAGACCGTGGTGGGCGTCCCCTACAAGCCGGGCGACGAGAAGGACAAGTGGAACAAGCGCCTCGGCTCCCGTGAACAGCTTGAGTACATCGACAAGCTCGTGAAGGAATTCGACATCCGCTACGCCATCCACAACCACGGCCCCGCCTCGCCGGACATGTACCCCGACGTCGCCTACGGCTGGAACCTCGTGAAGGACCTCGACCCGCGCATCGGC
Source organism: uncultured Kiritimatiellota bacterium (assembly GCA_934643865.1). GTDB lineage: Bacteria > Verrucomicrobiota > Kiritimatiellia > RFP12 > UBA1067 > RUG572. The sequence continues at coordinate 4,999 of CAKUCX010000006.1, read as the reverse complement.
TTCTGCATGGACGTCGGCTGGGAGTACGCCTGCGGCAAGGATCCCGCCGCGTCGATCCGCCAGTACCACGCGCGCCTCTTCGACCTGCACGTCAAGAACTTCGAGAAGGGCAAGAAGAACGGCGCGGCGACGCCCCTGCCGCGCGGCAAGATCGACTACGTGAAGATCGTCAAGGCCCTCGCCGATGTGGGCTACGACGGCGTCTGCGCCCTCGAATACGAGCGGGACTTCACGGACAACCTTGCGCCGGTCGCCGAGAGCGTGGGCTACTTCCGGGGCCTCGTCGACGCGCTGAACGCCTAGGCGTCCCCGAGGGCCCATGCTGCGCCTGTTCCTCATGACGGGGCTTGCCCTGCTCGCCTCCCGGGCGTTGCGGGGCGAGGCCGTTGCGCGGACCTGGCGGATGGATGCGGCGGATGCTGCCGCGCCCCCGCACGTGCGCATCGAACCCGTCGGCGCGCCCGCCCTCGCCGAACGGATCGTCCTCGTGGAGGTTCCTGCCGGGACGGTCTTTTCGAACCTCTCCTGGTCCGTCACGGACTGGGCCGCACAGACGGATGAGGTGCCCCGTCCCGTTCCGCGTCCCTGCACGACGGATGCCGCACCACTTCCGACGTCGCCCGATCCGGCTTTCTACGCCCGTGACGTCTGGCCCGTGCGGCCCGTCGAGGCGTTGGGCGTCGTGTGCGTGCAGGGTGCCCGGAAACTCCGTGTGCGCGTGTCGCCCGAACGATGGCGCGGCGGCTCATGGGCGCAGACGGGTACGGGGACGGTCGAGGTTGCGCGCGGCCTTTCGTTCACCGCGCAGTTCGCGCCCTCCGCCGCGTCGCCCGTCGTTCCGCGCCGCGCCGCCGCGCGCGCATCCGCCGGGCATGGCCTCGTCATCGTCGCGCCGCCAGATCTGCGCACGGCCTGGGACGACTATGCCGCCCAACGGCGGCGCGCCTTGCCGGACTGGGCGGTGCGCGTCGTCGGGACGGACGAGATCTACCGTGACTACCCCTTCGGCGCGGCGCAGCCGTGCCGGAACGCGGCGGAATCCATTCACGCCTTCCTCCGCGACGCGGCGGCGCAGGGGACGGACCACGTGCTTCTCGGCGGCGCGTGGCTCGATGCACAGCGACCCGACGACGCCGTTTTCTTCGAGACGGGCGAGCGCCTTTCGCTTTCAAACTGTGTGCCGGGCGTGCGTGCCCGCCCCTACGTGGCCGAGAAGTGCGATGCCGTGCCGTCGGACCTCTTCTTCGCCTGTCTCGACGATGCGGCGAACGGCATCGACCACCCGTGGGACCCGAACGGCAACGGCGTCTACCTCGACGAGGAGGAATGGGCCGACTGCGACATTGCCGCCGACCTCGCCGTCGGGCGCTTCGCCCCTGTCCCCTTTGACGATGGAAGCGGCATTCTGCCGACACCCGCGCAGCTGATCACGAACTACGCGGCGAAGGTCGCGCGCGGCGCGGGCATGTCCTTTTCCGGCACGAACCGCGTGGGGCTCGTAAGCGAGTTCCTCTGGGCGTCCGCCCCGAAGGCCGGGCCGGCGCTCGGCCGGCCGCATCCCGAGCAGGCGTTCTTCGACGAGGTGCCGAACGTCTGGACGGCGGCGCATCCCGCCACCGTGACGGACGGCGAATGGGCCACGCGCGAGACGCTGCGCACCGTGATCGCGTCGCGCTGGCCCGTCGCCGCCGTCGAATCGCTCCATGCGAACGACGCGCGGACCCTGTTCTCGCCCCGCTACCCCACGCGCGCCGCCGCCCGGACGGCCTTCTTCGCACAGGATCTCGTCGCGGCGCTCTGCCGGACGCACGGCAGCGTGCAGACGGCTGGGCGCGACGTCACGCGCGCGCGCGTCGCGGCGGCGACGGGGCTGGCGCTCTTCTACGAGTTCGCCGTTCCGTGCCATACCGGGGCCGTCGACGCGACGTACACGAACGCGGTGGGCAACTGCGTCCTCCTGCCGTCGCTGGGCATGGCCGCGACGGCCTCGCCGCGCGGCGGCGCGCTCGCGGGCCTCCACAACGCGAGCTACGGGTGGGGCGTGGGGGAGGACGTCGGCCGCGCGCTCTCGGACGGCTATTCCGCGACGCTCGGCTACCTGACCCTCCGCCGTCTCTTCGAGGCGCGCGACGCGACGTGCGGGCTGGCCGCCCTGCGCGCGCGCCAGCAGTACGTCCTCGACTACGCGCCGAAGAAGCAGCAGCTTGTCGCCCTCTGCGAGCAGCTCTTCCTCGGCGATCCCTCCGTGGCCTTGCCGGACGCGGGCGTCCCGACCGGAACGCTTCCGTCGGACGGGTGCCTCGCGGACGACGTGGCGCTCGTGGCGGCGGCGTGCGGCGGCGGCCGCGTGGCGGGGCCGGGGCGGCTGCGGGTGATGGGGGACCTGCGGTGTGCCGGGACGGGGCTGGAACTCGCGACGGGAGGCGGCGTGGGAGGCCGTGTCGCCTTCACGGGGGCGTCTCCCGGGACGTTGACGCTTGCGGGGGCGGAGGCGTTCTACGTCGGTGGCGTCTCGAACTGCGCGGCCCTCTTCGTCGGGGGCGCGGCGAAGACGGTCGATCTCTCCGCCGCCGGTTCGCCGCCCGCCGCCGTCTCCGTGACGGGGGCGGCGGCGACGAACACGCTCCGCTGCACGCGCGCGGACAATCTGGCGGCGACCACGCTCGACGTCAGCGGCGCGACGCTGCGCCTGGAGACGGCGGAGGCGTTCGGGGAGGGCGAGACGCCGCTTGCCGTGGTGACGAACGGCGTCCTGGAGGTGGCGGAAAGTCCGTTGGCGGGATGGGACGACGAGGCGGAGCGCTGGGCGCGCCCGCTCGTCCTTCAGGACGCGACGCTCCGCATCTGCGGGAAGCGGGCGTATGCGTGGGGGCGGCGCGCGGGCGCGTCCCCCGCGCCGTTCGCGCTGTACGCGGCGGGCCGCGCGGCCGTGGAGGGGACGACGGTGGGCCTCGTCGGCACGACGCGGGTGGACGTGGCGGCGGGCGGCTGCCTGACGCTCGACGCCGACGTGCGCGACGTCGAGGCGGGACGGATGCTCTTCTCGGGCGCGGGGCGCGTGGTCGCGCGGCGGCGGACGGCGCTCGCGGGGCATGTGGAGGTCGCGCGCGGCGTCACGCTCGACCTTGAGGAGACGCCGCTTGCCGTGACGGCGCTCGTCGTGCGGGCGGGGGCGGTCGTCAGGATCCCCTCCGAGGCGTCGGGGTGGCACGACCTCGTCGCGGGGACGGGGACGCTCCATCTGGAGACGGGCGCGGAGGTGCGGGACCTGGAGGGCCGCGCGCTTGTGGGGAGCGTCGTGGGGGGCTCGTTCTTCGAGGCGTCGGGCGCGCTGTGCTGGCGCGGCGGCGCGGGCGCGTGGTCCGACCCGGACGGGTGGCGGGACCCCGCCACGGGCGCGGCGGGCCCTTGGCAAAACGGGCGCGCCGCCGTCTTCGACGCGCCCGCCGCGCTCACGAACGACCTCGCGGACGTGCAGGCCGAACGCCTCGTCTTCACGCAGGACGCGCGCCTGGACGGGCAGGCGCTCCGGCTCGCGTCGGGCTGGATCAGCGTGCCGGCCGGCACGTGCGCCACGTTCGCCGCGCCGCTGGACGTGGCGGGCGAGCTTGTGAAGTACGGCGAGGGGACGCTCGTCGTCGCGGGCGCGCAGACGAACCTGGCCGCGTGCAGCCTGCGCGTGGAGGCGGGCACGTGCGGTCTGGACGGCCTCTGCGCGCCCGGCGTGACGAACCTTTCGGTGGCGGCCGGCGCGCGGCTTCTGCTGCGCGGCGTCTCCGCGCTCACGAACGCCTGCGCGCGCGGGACGCTCGCGACGAACGCGCTCGTCTGTGCCGACGGGGCGGCGGCGACGCTCGTCCTCGGCGCGCTGACGCCGAAGCTGCGCGGGCTCGCGCTCCCGGCCGGGCTGACGCTCGTCGTCGCGGCGCGGGAACTGGAAGGCTGCTGCGCGTGGAACATCACCCTAGACGGGATGCTCGACTACCGCGGCATCCTTTCGCTGGGTTACGCGCGGCCGGGGCTGGAAGGGCCGGGGACGGTGCGCGCCGAGGGGCTGCGCTCGGACAGCCCGGCAGGCGCGCGCATTGGCGCCTGCCGGCTGGAGCTTGCCGGCAGGGACGGCCTCTTCCCGGTCTACGAAGACGTGTCGTGGGGGGATGGAAATGTCCGCTTCGACGGGACGACGCTGGTGCCGACGGGCGGCGCGCTCGTCGTGACGAGCGCGGGCCATCCGACGTCCCGGAAAACCCTCTTCGTCGAGGAGGGCGGCGTGACGTTCGACGTCCCCGCCGGCGCCTGCCTGACGCTGGGCGGGGAACAGGAGACGTTTCTCTTCGGCGGGCCAGGGGGCGTCGTGAAGCGCGGCGCGGGTACGCTCCGCTTCGCGACGGTTGACGACCTGCACGGAGGGCCGACCGTCATTCACGCGGGCGTCTACGAACTGGGGACGGCGACGGCGACGGCGGACGTCACGCTCGAAGGGGGTGCGCTCGCCTTCACGTCGGACGAGCCGCAGGGGCTGGGCCTGACGAACTGCGTCCTCGCGGCGGGCAGTGCCCTGAAGCTGCGCGTGACGCCCCTCGGCGCGGATGTCCTTGACGTGCGCGGCGGCGTCTTCCGCTGCGCGGCGGGCGCGGCCCTGGAGGTCCGGGCGCTGCCCGGCGCGCCGACCGGGGACTACGCGCTGCTCGCCGTCGACGCCGCCGACGCCGCCGACCTTGCGGCCCTCGCCTGCGCCGTCCATGCGCCAGGCCGCCGGGCGGAGACGTTCCTCCTCGCGATGGATGGCGCCGTTGTGCGCGTCGTGCGCCTTCATTCCCCTGCGACGGCGATCCTGCTCCGCTGAGCGCCTGGACGGCGGGCGCTTCTCCGGGATTTCGGGCCTTTTTCCGCCGTCTTGGCGTTTCCCGAAAAAAGTTTTGAAAAGTTTCCGTTTCCCCCTTGCGCGCGCCGCGTGGATCTGGTACACTATGCCCTCGTCCGCCACCCCCGCGGGAGG
>CAKUCX010000005.1 GCA_934643865.1 uncultured Kiritimatiellota bacterium | reverse complement strand
ATGCCACCAGTCCCATCCACCACCTTCGGAACGAGTAGATGCGACCACCATAGTCGCATTGAGTTTGGGAAGGGGCGCGGCGATCGAACCCCTGATCTCCCACCCCCACAACCCCATTGGGTTTTGATATAATCATCACTGCCTTTCGGTTTTCCGAGGGGGCCATAGGTCGGGAACTGATGCGGCAACATGCCGTGTTCCACCCCGCGACCGCATAGTCTTTGTAGCATCGACGCTACACGCTGTTCAATCGAAATACGACCAAACATTTCATTTGCGGACAGTATGTAAGTGGAGATGCGCCCGTCTGGGCGCATTTTCTCTTCATGCATCCGCATAAGCCTTTGGTCGGGCTTCGATTGAGTGCATGAACAGAAAATGCGCTCTTTTCATGCATCCGAACTTTTCGGGCGGCCAACTGCGCGAAACGGGAGGCAAAGCATGGGAAGAAAGCGTAGTAAGACACACGAACGGCATGTTCGGAAGTGTCTTGCTCATGCGATCCTTGCGAGCGGACTGTTTGCCTCCTGCACAGGATTGGGAGGAAACAGGATGGCGGCAAGGCCGTTTGTCAAGTGGGTCGGCGGAAAAGGACAACTCATCGGACAGTTGTCTCCGCTTCTGCCGAAGGATCTTTCCGAACGTGCGGCATTTGTCTATGTCGAGCCGTTCGTGGGCGGCGGTGCGATGCTGTTCTACGTGCTGTCACGCTACCCGAATATCGAACGGGCGGTTGCCAATGATCTCAATGTCGATTTGGTGACAACCTATAAAGTCGTGCAAAACAAACCAGAACAGCTTATCACGACTTTGGCGGAGATGCAGCGTACGTTCTACGCACGGACAGAAGAACCCGAGCGCAGAGCCTACTATCTGGATCTTCGTGAACGGTACAACAGCCACCCGTCCGATGATGTCGAGATTGCCGCACTGTTCATCTTCCTCAACCGGACGTGCTTCAACGGCCTTTATCGCGTGAACGCAAAAGGACAGTACAACGTTCCCTTCGGCAAGGCCGTCAGGCCGCTCATTTGCGATGCGGACAATCTTCGGGCGGCGAGCGCTCTTCTCCAGAAGGTCGAGTTCCTGTGCGGCGACTTCGAGTCCGTCGGACGACACGTGCAGGGCAGGGCTTTCTGGTACTTTGATCCGCCCTACCGTCCGCTGACGCCGACGGCAAGCTTCACGGCCTACTCGAAGGATGGGTTCGGCGACAACCACCAGCGGCGGTTGGCGGCATTCTGTCGCCGACTTGACACGGCAGGGCACCAGTGGCTTCTTTCCAATTCCGATCCGCACAACGTCGATCCGGAAGACACGTTCTTCGAGGACATCTTCTCTGGGTTCGAGATCCGGCGCGTCTCGGCCGCGCGAATGGTCAATTCAAAGGCCGACGGACGCGGGAAGATAACGGAACTGGCGATACGCAACTACGGGGAGTGAGGTCATGAGGAACTTCGAGGCATGGTTTTCACAGTTCAGGGACAGCATTTCTGGCTATGGCTATTACATCAACTTTGAGAAGGTCGTGGCAAACGCCGAGCGGTGCCGTTCCGAACTGCATCTGCTGAATGCGCTCATCGGAACGCCGGACATCGAAGAGCGGTTTCGTGAGATGCTGGTACGTTTCCCATCCGTGATTGGCGCAATCCCGATCCTGCTGGCGGTTCGCGAGCGTGAGATCTACGCGAAGGATGGCGAGACGGGTGGCCTCTACCGATTTGATGGTTTGCGGCACAGTGTCGACGAGTATTGTGTCTTCATGCGTAAGACGGGGTTGTTTGACCTGATCTCCCGCCATCTCGTCCACAACCTCTACGACTATGTGCTGGGGGTCGAGACGGGGCTGGATTCAAACGGGCGCAAGAACCGGGGCGGGCATCAGATGGAGGATCTTGTCGAGTCTTACATCAAGGAGGCGGACGTCGAATACCACAAGGAGATGTACGCCCATGAGGTCGGGGCGCGCTGGGGCGTGGATCTTTCCGCGCTGACGAACACGGGCAAGACCGAGAAGCGGTTCGATTTCGTCATCCGCACGGCGACGTGCGTCTATGCGGTCGAGACGAACTTTTACGGCAGCGGCGGATCGAAGCTCAACGAGACGGCGCGCAGCTACAAGATGCTGGCCTTGGAGGCCCGTGGAATCGACGGCTTCAAGTTCGTCTGGTTCACGGATGGCGCGGGCTGGAAGAGTGCTCGGCAGAACCTGCGCGAGACGTTCGATGTCCTGCCGACGATCTACAACATCAGCGAACTGGAATCGGGCATAGCCTCGACCCTGTTTGTGTAACTTGGCATGAAGCCCTATTTCCAGACGGCAGAAGGCGATTTTGTCCTCTACGGGGGCGATGCGCGGGAAGTCATTCCAGAGATCCCGGCGGCGCGTGTCGGCATGGTCTTCGCCGATCCGCCGTATTTCCTCTCCAATGGCGGTTTCTCCGTCCAGGCGGGACGTCGTGTCTGCGTTGACAAGGGCGCATGGGACAAGTCACATGGATTGCAGTCAGACGGCGAATTCAACTACCAGTGGATCAAGGTCTGTCGGGAACGGCTCGCGGACGATGGGACGATCTGGGTCTGTGGGTCGTTCCACAACATCTTCTCCGTGGCGACGGTCTTTTCGGAACTCGACTTCAGGATCTTGAACGCCGTGACGTGGCAGAAGACGAATCCGCCGCCGAATCTCAGCTGCCGCATGTTCACGCATTCCACGGAAATCGTGTTGTGGGCGAGAAAGTCAAGGCGCGTTCCACATGTCTTCAACTACGATCTCATGCGCAGACTGTCCGACGGACGGCAAATGACGGACGTCTGGCGTCTTCCGGCGATTGCGCCTTGGGAGAAGACGTGCGGGAAGCATCCGACGCAGAAGCCGCTGTCGCTTGTCGTCCGCGCGATTCTGGCGAGTACGCGAAACGGGGACCTCGTACTTGACCCTTTCGCGGGGAGTTCGACGACGGGGATTGCGGCAAACTTGACGGGGCGGCGGTTCGTCGGCGTCGAACGCGAGGCGGTTTATCTGAAGCTGTCGGTCGCTCGGCGAGCAGAATACGAAAGATGCAGAGACGAATGGCGAGAAAGAATTTCCGATCTACGGGCGTTGGACGCATGCCGCATAGAGGGATGGCAGAAGCCGGTCACTCGCCGGTCACGGCGTTGAGTTTGGCACGGCATCTGTGATATACTTCCCTCCACATGATGTGAGAGGGATGACGATGAAGCAGTATGAGGCTGTAATCCAGACATTGGAGAGTCTGGGTGGGGTTGCGACGTTGGGGCAACTCAACCAGGAGGTTTTCAAGATTGCCGAGTGCGAATGGAAGACCAAGACGCGATTCGCAAGCATACGTCGCATCGTTCAGACGAACAAGGAAATCTACAAGGTACAGCGAGGGTTGTATGCTCTCGTGAAGTGCAAGAAAAGGCTTGAACAAAACGGGATTGTCCAGCTTACGAAGAAAAACGCTGATTCGGAAGAGGTGCGACAATTTACGCACGGACATTATCAGGGCATGTTGCTGACTATCGGAAACCTGCGTGGCATGGAGACTTATGCGCCGAATCAAGACCGCAACAGACCTTTTGGAAGCCAAAAGATTGGGGAGGTGCGGACAAAAGACAGGTTGCCGGAGTTTGGGTATGGCGAGCTTGTCCGGCGAGCATCGACGATTGACGCGGTTTGGCTCAATGCGCGGCATATGCCGGATTCGTTTTTCGAGGTCGAGCATTCGACCGATATCCAGAATTCGCTTTTGAAGTTTGCCGACCTTCAGGATTTCAACGCACGCATGTTCATCGTTGCCGATGCCTCGCGTAGGCGTAGCTTCGTGGAGAAGATCGGATATGCCGCGTTTGGATGCTTCTGTGAATCGCGTGGTTGCGAGGTAAGGTTTCTCAGCTATGATGAACTTGAGAAGCAGTATGTGCAGGCGATTGCCGCAAGTCAGTTACAGACGAGGATTTAAGGTCGTCAGCGTTGTTGCTTTCAGATGAAACACAAGATTGAGATAACGGAGACCCTTCAGCGGGTGATTGAAGTCGAGGCATCGACGGTGGAAGACGCGGAGCGTGCTGCCCTAGGACTCCACCGAAGCGGCGAGGTTGTCCTGTCGGCAGATGATTTCGTGTCCGCTGAAGTGAAGTGTGTACAGGAACGGTAGGTTTTTTTTCTGAGAGGTTCGGTCGCAGCAAGTTGCGCCCCTCCCGCGTTCGGACGTCCCGCGCCGAGAGTCGCCCCACAGTGTCCCGCGCCGAGGGCGGCACGGGTACTTCGCGCGCCGACACGCCGCGTACCGCCCCGGCAGAACGGTTCCGAAGCGAAATCGCGTTAGTGCAGGCGCAAACTTAAAGCCGCGAAGCGGCGACTTAAAGGCCATAGGCCGACTTAACCACTTAAAGCCGCACAGCGGCGATTTCATCTTTATGGTATACTGGGGCGCATGAAGAAACTCGTCATCATTTTGTGTGCCGCCGGGACGCTGGGCGCCCTGGGCGGGGAGCTTGTGGTCGAACCGGGCGGGCTTTCGCCGCAGGGGGCGCTGGAGAAGATCCGCGCCGCGAAGGCGCAGGGCGACCGCGCGCCGTGGACCGTGCGCGTGAAGGGCGGGCACTACGCGCTGGAGAAGACGCTTGTCTTCACGCCGGCGGATTCCGGAACGCCCGAGGCGCCGGTCGCGTGGATCGGCGAGGGCGAGGCCGTGTTCGCGGGTGGGGCGCGGATTGGCGGCTGGGTGGACCGTGGGGGCGGCGTGTGGGCCGCGCCCCTGCCCGCCGCGCCGGACGGAAAGCCCGCCTACTTCGAACAGCTGTGGGTGAACGGGCGCCGGGCGGAACGGGCGCGCCTCCCGAACAAGGGCTATTTCAACGTGACGAAGCCCGCCATCGCGCCGGACGCGGCGGTGAAGGGGCGGTTCGTCGAGACGGTTGCGCTCACGAACGCCGAGGTGGACGTGCTCGCGCAGCTGCCGCCGGACGAGTGGCCCTTCGCGCAGATGTGCGTTGTCCACAAGTGGAGCTTCGCGCGGCGCATCCTGCGTGGGTTCGATCCGGCAACGCGCACGGTGACAACGGAATCGCCGCGTGGGTGGCACGGGTGGCAGAACTGGAACGCGAAGGAAACGCTCGTCCACTTCGAGAACGTGCGCAGCGCGTTCGACGCGCCGGGCGAATGGTTCTACGACGCGAAGGCGGGCGAAGTCCTCTACCGCCCGCTTCCCGGCGAGGACCTGGCGCGGGCGGCGGTCGTCGCGCCGAGCGCGAAGCTGAGCCAGCTCGTCGCGTTCCGCGGCGATCCCGACGCGGGCGCCTACGTCCACGACATCGTCTTCCGCAACGTGTCGTTCGCCTACAGCGATGCGTCGGGCGACGGGAGAGGCCCGACGGAAAGCTGGCAGCACCAGGCGGCGAGCGGCAGCGACGCGGCGGTGACGCTGGAGGGCGTGCGGCGCATCGCGTTCGAAGGCTGCCGCGTGCGGCACACGGGAAACTACGCGCTGCGGTTCAACGACGGCTGCACTTCGAACCGCGTCGTCAACTGCACGCTGGAGGACCTGGGCGCGGGCGGCGTGTGGATGGGCGCGGGCACGGGGCACGTCGCGAAGGGCGAGACGCTGTCGCGGCGGATCATCCGGCGGCTCGCGCCGCGCGCGACGGCGTTCAACCTGATCGACAACTGCACGATCCGCCAGGGCGGACGTTTCAATCCCGAGGGGACGGGCGTCGCCCTCACGCACGTCTCGGACTCGAAGGTCCTCCACTGCGAGATCCACGACTTCTTCTACACGGGCGTCTCCGTGGGCTGGACCTGGGGGTTCCGGGGCAGCGTGGCGCAGCGCAATGAGATCGCGTTCAACCGCATCTACGACCTCGGCAAGGGCATTATGAGCGACATGGGCGGCGTCTATACGCTCGGCACGAGCTTCGGCACCACGGTCCACGACAACGTCGTCCACGACGTCCATTCCTATTCCTACGGCGGCTGGGCGCTCTACACGGACGAGGGGAGCGAGGGGATCGTGATGGAGCGCAACCTCTGCTGGAACACGACGGACGGCGGCTTCCACCAGCACTACGGCGCGGGCTGCATCATCCGCAACAACATCTTCGCGTGGAACCGGATGCTCGGCGCGGTGCGCATGGCGCGGCAGGTCGTGCAGGATATCCCCTGCACGCTCCACTTCGTGAACAACATCGTCCTCGTGCGCGAGGGCCCGCTCGTCGGGCGCGGTCCGCGCGGCGTCGGCGGCGTGTGGGCGAACAACCTCTGGTGGGACGCCTCGGGCAAACCCGAGCTGGACGGCCTCGACTGGGCGCAGTGGGCGGCGTGCGGCAAGGAGACGGGCGGGAAGTACGCCGATCCACAGTTCGAGGACGCGGCGGCGTACGACTTCCGCCTGAAGCCCGCTTCGCCCGCGTTCGCGCTCGGGTTCAAGGCCTGGGACTTCGGCGCGGCCGGATTGAGGAAGTAGGCGGGCGATGCGGACGGCGCTTATGTGCGGCGGCCTTGCTGCGGCCGCCCTGCTTGCGGGGGGCTGCGCGACCGAACACTACGTGACGGACGCGCGCCACCCCGAGATCGCCATCACCGAGGACGGCGGCGTGACCTATCGCGGCAGGTACGTCGACCCCGAGGACCTGCCGGGGCTTCTCCGGGCGTCCGGGCTTGAAAAGCGCGACACGATCAACATCTACTGCCCCGAGACGGCGGCGGACTGGCGCCTCCAGCGCAAGGTGATGGCGATTCTCGCGCGCAACGGCTTCACGCGCCCTGTCCTCGTGGGCGCGCGCAAGGCGTATTCCGAGGTCGGGCGGACGGCCGAGGAGCGCCGCCGCGCGCGCGTCCTGCGCGAAGGGCGCTAGCAGACCGCCCCGCCCGGGGATGCCCGTGTTGACGCTCTCGCGGCGAATGGGCTATACTACCCCGCGACGGTTCCCTCCCTTATCTTTAACAACCTCCAACGTGAGTCTTCCCAATGATGAAATCTCTCGCATTCGCGGCCGCGGCGGGGACGCTGTGCGCGGCGCCGCTTGAACTGGGCATGGGCATGAACGGCGACGTGCGCGTGGGCGACACGGGCGCGCGCCTCGCCCTGGCGATCCACCATGCGGGCTGGTCGGGCACGTCGAAGGGCGCCCGGCGCGACTTCGCCTTCCCGGACGCCGCGACGGGGACGGCCACGTTCGACTTCTTCACGGACAGGGAAGGGGTGACGTGCGCCCACGGCCGCACGACGCTGCTCGCGGCCGACGACGGGCGCGCCGTCCTCGACGCCTCGGTGACGAGCGACCGCGACCAGACGCCCGAACTCGTCGTGCTCACGCTCACGATGCCCTGCGAGACGTTCGCCGGCAGCGCGTGGAAGACGTCGGGCGGGGCGTCCGGCACGTTCGCGAAGGCGTGGGACGGGAAGTCCCTCGGCGTCTGGGGCGGCACGGCCGACTGGATCGAGTTTGCGCCGCCCGGGCGCGACGCCTTCCGCCTCGTCTTCCCCGGCGGCGCGCACCTCCACATCCAGGACGACCGCAAGTGGGTGCAGACGATTTCGCTGCGGATCTCGGCCGACGGCGGCCGCGCGTTCAACAAGGGCGACCAGCGCGCGTTCCTCTGCCTCGTCGCGGCGAAGGACGGCGTGAAGGTGATGATCGACAAGCCCGTCGTCGTGAAGGCGGGGCCGGACTGGATTCCGCTCGACTACCGCAAGGACATCGAGGCGGGCAGCGCGCTCGACTTCTCGAACCAGGGCCTGCAGGACGCCCCCGCCGGCAAGCACGGCTGGCTGAAGGCCGTCAACGGGCACTTCGAGTTCGAGAACCTGCCCGGACGGAAGCAGCGCTTCTACGGCGTCAACCTCTGCTTCGACGCGAACTTCCCGGACCACGACCTTGCCGACCGGCTCGTGACGCGCCTCGTGCGCCTCGGCTACAACACCGTGCGCATCCACCACTACGAGTCCGCCAACGGCGCGGTGAAGGGCGCGGCGGACGGCCTCGCGCTGAACGCCGAGCGGATGGACCGCCTCGACTACCTGCTTGCGAAGTTCTACGAGAAGGGCGTCTACGTGACGACCGACCTCTTCACCTGCCGCCCCGTCGCCTGGCGCGCGATCGGTATCGACCGCGACGGTCGCGTCGACCAGCAGGTCTACAAGAACCTCATCCCCGTCCACGAGGGCGCCTACCAAAACTGGGCGACGTTCGCGAAGAACCTCCTCACGCATGTGAACCCCTACACGGGGCGCGCCTACAAGGACGAGCCCGGCCTGCCGCTCATCTCGCTCATCAACGAAGGGCATCTCACCTGGTGCTGGCGCCGGATTCGCGGCGAGGCGCCGATGAAGAAGGCGTGGACGGCGTGGCTTGCGGAGCGGCGCGCGGCGGATGCGGGCTTCGCCAAGGGGCTGGACGACCCGGAGAAGGTTTCGGAATCGTCCGCCGTCTTGATCGCCTTCATGGCGGACATCGAGCGGAAGCTCGTCGCGCGCCAGCGCGCCTACATGAAGGAGCTGGGCGTGAAGGCCCTCCTCACGAACCAGAACTGCGGCAGCCACTACACGCCGCTCATGGCCGTGCGCGAAGACCTCTACGACTACGTGGACGACCACTTCTATGTGGACCACCCGCAGTTCCTCGCGAAGTCGTGGTCCCTGCCCTCGATGTGCGGCAACGCGAACCCCGTCTTCGCCGGCACGCTGCCGCCCGTCGCCTGCGCCTACACGCGCATGCCCACGAAACCGTTCACGATCACCGAGTGGAACTTCTCGGGCCCCGGCATGTTCCGGGGCGTGGGCGGGATCATGACGGGCGCGATGAGCGCGCTCCAGGACTGGGACGGCCTCTGGCGCTTCGCCTACTCGCACGGGCTTGACAACCTGTACGACCGAAAGGGCGTCCCCGGCTACTTCGACGTGGCGAGCGACCCGCTCGGCCAGGCCGGCGACCGCGCGAGCGTGTGCCTCTTCCTGCGCGGCGACCTCGCGCCGCTTGCGGACATGATCGCGAACGCGGTGACGCCCGACACGTTCCTGCCGAAGGACGGCCCCACGGGGCTGGTCCCGCCGTGGAAGGACGCCGCCTGGCAGATCCGCACGGCGACCGCCGTCAAGCCCGTTCCGGGCCTGAAGACCTTCAACCTGAAGGAGCAGCTTGCGCGGAAGGAGCCGCCCGTCGCGCTCCGTCCGAACCCCGCCATCGACCTCGACCGCACGCGCGGCACGTTCCGCATCGTGACGGAGAAGACGGCTGGCGGCTTCACGCCGTCGGGGACGATCCAGGCGGGCGCGGTCGCCTTCGACGCCGGGGACGTCGCGACGACGCTCTGGGCAAGTTCGCTCGACGGCCGACCGCTCGCGACCTCCCGCCGGATGCTCGTCACGCACCTCACGGACGTGCAGGCGGACGGCAACGTCTACGCCGACAGGGAGAAGCGCACGCTCCTCAAGTGGGGGAGCTATCCGCCCGTCGTCCGCAACGGCCGGGCGCGCGTCGCGCTCGCCCTCGCGCGCCCCGCCGACCTCTCGGTGTGGGCGCTGGAGACGACGGGCCGCCGCCTTGAGAAGATGCCGGCGTCCGTCGAGGACGGCCGGCTCGTCTTCACGGCCGACGTGAAGGGCCCCGCCGGCGCCCGCATGCTCTACGAGGTCGCCGCCGAGTGAATTTCATCGACCGACACGCCTATGACTGGGGTGCCGCCTTCGCGCGCGCGCTCTTCCCGTTCTTCAGGAAACGCCGCCGCATCGCCATCGACAACATCCTCAAGGCCGGCATCACGGACGACCCGAAGGAGGCCGCGCGCATCGCGCGCGCGAGCTGGGGGCATCTGGCGGGACATATCTGCGAGGCGCTGTGCGTACCGCACGTCGTGACGAAGGAGAACTGGCGTGCGCACCTGGACGTCTCGGAGGGCGCGCCGGAGACGGTGCGGCTGCTCCTGGAGGAGACGGAGAAGCCGATCCTCCTCGTGAGCGCCCACCACGGCGTGTGGGAGGCGGCGACGAACATCCTCTCGTTCGCGCGGCCGATGATCGCGGTCGCGCGCGTGATGAACAGCCGCCTCGTCGCGCGCTGGATGAAGAAGCACCACTTCCGGGGTCCCGTGACGGTCATCGACAAGAAGCACGGCTTCACGCCCGCCATCCTCCGCCAGTGGACCGGCACGCGCGCGGCGATGACGATCCTGATGGACCAGCACACGGCCAAGGGGCTTCCGCTCACGTTCCTCGGCCGCCCCGCGAAGACGTTCACGAGCGCGACGCGCCTTGCGATGCGCACGGGCCTCCCCGTCGTCGTCGGCTCCTTCGTGCGCGTCGCGCCGTACCGCTACCGCCTCGTGGGCGGCCCGCCGCTCGTCTTCGCGAAGGACGGCGACAGGGCCGCCTACACGCAGCTTCTCAACGACCGCCTCGGCGAGGCGATCCGCCGCTATCCCGAGCAGTACCTCTGGGCGCACCGGCGGTGGCGGTGAGGCTTTAGGAACAAGAAAGGAACGACACGATGAAGAAGATGACGATGACGCTGCTGCCGACGTTCATGGCGGCCGCTTCGCTGGCGGGGCTCGTCCAGATGCCCGCGGCCTGCACGACGCCCGACGGCATGGCGGTCGACCCCGAGGGGCGGCTCGTGATCGCCGCGCCGAACACGAACCGCCGGCAGCCGGGCGCGATCTTCCGCCTCGACGCGCCGGACGCCAAGCCGTACAAGTGGTTCGACGTCGCGCCGCTCGCCGCGAGCGGCTATGCGCAGCCGATGGGCATCTGCTTCGGCCCGGAGGGCGAGCTCTACGTGTGCGACTGCCAGAAGAAGGGCCAGGGGCGCCTTCTGCGCTACACGTTCAAGGGCGACGCGGTCGCCGCCTGCGAGACGGTCGCCGAGGGCCTCGACAACGCGAACGGCGTCAAATACTGGAAGGGGAAGCTCTACCTCACGCAGGCGTTCCTCTACGGCGTCTCGCGCGGCGACGGGGCGGCGACGAGCGGGCTCTACATGTTCGACGCGAAAGACCGCAACGTGCGCGTGGGGAACACGCCCGCCGACGTGCAGTGCGTCTTCAGCGACGTCACGCGCAATCCGAAGATCCGGGGCGGTCTCAACGGCGTCGCCGTCGACGCGAAGGGGACGCTCTACGTGGGCAACTACGGCGACGGCCGCGTGTGGAGGCTGAAGCTCGGCGCGGACGGGCGCGTCGCCGAGGCGCGCGAGATCGTCCGCCCCGAGGCGGGCGTCGTCACGCCGGACGGCTTTTGCGTCGACAAGGCGGGTAACCTCTACATCGCCGACATGTTTGGCGACCAGTCCGTGCGCGTCTCCCCGGAGGGCGCGATCACCGTCCTCAAGAAGGGCGGCTTCGTGCGCCCGAGCGAGCCCTGCGTCTGGCGTGGGCGCCTCTACGTCTCGAACTACGGCGCGACGACGCTCGACGTCGAACCGCTCAAATAGGAGGGGACGCACATGATGGGCTGGACGAAAGGGGCGCTCGCCGTCTTCGGCGCGTGCGCGCTTGCGGCGGCGTGCTGCGCGGCGACGATGACGGTCGAGACGGTGACGGCAGACGGCGCGACGCGCCGCGAGACGCGACCGCTTGAAATCAAGGACGGCAAGGCCCGCTTCGTCTGGCCGCGCGCCGCGATTCCGCCGGACGTGAAGAGCGTCGCCCTGAAGCCCGACTTCGCGACGGCGCAGACGGGCGAGGCGGGCTACTGGGTCTTCCCGAACAACACGCTCGGCCGCTTCCACGAGACGGACGGGCGCGTGCGCGAGGGCTGGCACGTGCCGATGCCGATGTACGGGCTGAAGACGCCGCGCGCGACGTTTTGCGCGATCGTGACGGGGATGCCCTATTCGCTTTCGCTCGTCGCCGAGGCGAAGAAGGGGATGTACTGCGTCTACGCCCTCTTCGACCGCCACATGGACGACGTCTACGAGGACATCGCCGTCGAGTACACGTTCCTCTCGGGCGACGACGCGGACTACTCGGGCATCGCCCGCTGCTACCGCGCCTACCAGCTCGGGCGCGGGGCGTGCCGTCCGCTTGCGGCGCGCGTCAAGGACCAGCCGCTCCTCGCCTATGCGGCGCGACACCCCGAGGTGCGCATCCGCCAGGCGTGGAAGCCGGTGCCGAGCCCGGTCCCCGACCAGGTCACGCGCAACGAGCCGCCTGTCCGGCCCGTCGTCACGTTCGACCGCGTGAAGGAGATCGTGGACGAGTGCCGCCGCCAGGGCGTCGCGGGTGCGGAGTTCTGCCTCGTCGGCTGGAACGTGGGCGGGCACGACGGGCGTTTCCCGCAGATCTTCCCCGTCGAGCCGACGCTCGGCGGCGAGGCGAAGCTGAAGGACTGCGTGCGCCACGCGCAGGCGGCGGGCTACCAGATCGTGGGCCACTCCTCGTTCCGCGACTGCTACATGATCGCGGACACGTGGGACAGCGAGTACGTCGTCGAGAAGAACCCGGACGGCACGCTCAGAAAGGGCAAGACGAGCTGGGGCGGCGGGCGGCTCTACACGATGTGCCCCCAGCGCGCCTACGAGCGCTTCTGCCCGAAGCAGTGCGCGGAGATGGCGACGCTCGGCTTCAAGGGCCTCTTCTACGTGGACGTGACGACGAGCCGCAGCCTCTTCCCCTGCCCCGACGGGCGCCACCGCCTGAACAACGGCCAGCGCGCCGTGTGGGAGGGGCGCATTCTCGACGAGCTGCGCGCGACGTTCGGCGGCAGCGCGAGCGAAGGCGCGTTCGACTTCTGCATCGGCTCGGTTGACTCCGCGCTTACGGTCCAGTGGGTGAAGCCCTTCGAGCCGCCGCGCGGCAAGATGGTGGACGCGTACATCCCCCTCTGGCAGCTCGTCTACCACGGCATCGTCCTTTCGACGCCGTTCCGCACGATGATCAACTGCACGGCGAACCCCGACCGCCGCTATCTGCTCAAGCTCGCGGAGTTCGGCGGCCGGCCGACCTACTACTGGCATTCGTGCTTCGTGACGGGACGCCCGCCGTCGATGGGCACGATCGACCTGGAGGCGACGACGGACGAGAAAATGCGCCAGGGCGTCGCGTGGATGAAGGAGGGCTGCGACGAGTACGCCCGGCGCAGCGACCTGCAGTTCCACTTCATGGAGAAGCACGAGACGGTCGCGCCGGACCTCGTGCGCATCACCTACGCGAACGGCGCGCGGATGCTCGTCAACTACGGCGCGCAGACGGCCTCGGTCGACGGACGCGCAGTGCCCCCGCTCGACTACGTCGTCGTGCCCGGCGCCGGCGAGGAGAAGGGGGTGGGGCGATGACGTCCGTTTCCGTGGGCGGGACGACGAGCCGGAGGGGCTTCTTGAAGGGCGCGTGCGCCGCTGCGGCCTGCGGCCTTTCCGCCGGCGCGCGGGGCGCGACGGGCGGAAACGCGGCCCCTGACCTGGTCATCGGCCTCCTGAGCGACGTCCACGTCCGCGTCGGGCCGCGCGACGATCCGAAGCGGGCGACGGCGCTCTTCCGCCACGCGCTCGAATACTTCCGCGACCGCCATGTCGACGGCGTGCTCGTCTCGGGCGATCTTGCCGACAACGGCCTTGAGACGGAACTGAAGGCCCTTGCGGACGCATGGTTCGCCGTCTTCCCGGACGGGCGGCTGCCGGACGGCTCGCCGGTCGCGAATCTCATGCACTACGGCGACCACGACGCGGAGGCGCGCTTCTACGACGACCGGCTGAAGGCGCGCTTCCGTGAGGCGGGCGTCCCGACGCCGCGGAGCCTGAGCGCGGACGAACTGCGCAGGGAATGCTGGGAGGCGTTTTTCCACGAACCGTGGACGCCCGTCCGGCACGTGCGGGTGAAGGGCTACGACTTCATCCTGTCGAATTTCATGCGCGAGTACGGGAGCGCGCCGGACGATCTCGCGGCGCGGCTTACGGCGCTGGACCTGCCGCGCGACAGGCCGTTCTTCTACAGCCAGCACCGCTACATCGGCGGGACGTATCTCGCCGACGAGGAGATGTGGGGCGCCGACCGGGGCATTGCCGGAAAGGCCCTTGCGCATTGGCCAAACGCGATTGCGTTCCAGGGGCATACGCACTACATGCTCACGGACCCTCGCGGCGTCTGGATCGGCGGCTATGTGACCGTCAACAACGGATCGCTTGCCAATGCGCCGGTCGGGCGCGTGCGCGAGAACGGCATCGACATCAGCTGGTACAAAGACGACTACATGCGCGAGAAGCAGATGCCGCACGTGCTCGGCGGCAAGGGGCACGGCGGCTCGGTGATGACGGTGAAGGGGGACTGCGTCGTCATCGAACGCCGCGATTTCGGCTTCGACCAGCCGCTTGGACCGGACATCGCCTTCTCAATGGATGCGCGGGCGCGCCCGGCGCAGGTCGACGCGGCGCGCCGGGCGGCCTCGTCGGCCCCCGCGTTTCCGGCGGGCGCGCGCGTCGAGGTCTCCGAGGGCGTCGGCCGAGATCGGCGGGGGCGCGCGACGCGGCAGGTGACGGTGCGCTTCCCCACGGCGCCCGCGCAGGGCGCGCGCCCGCGCGCCCATGAGTACTTCGTCCGCGTCGAACGGGCCGACGGGACGCTCCTCAAGGAAAAGCGCGTCTATTCGCCGGGCATCAATCTGCCCGAATCGCGGGATGCGGCGTGGGCGACGTGCGTCTTCGCCGCGTCCGAAGTCGCCTGCGAAGGGGCGCTGCGCGTTCTCGTCCGCCCGGCCAACTGCTGGGGCGTCTGCGGCCGGGCGCTTGTCGGGGCTTATGCCGGGGTCGGCGCGCCCGCCCGCCGCGGCTGACAGGGGCGGATCTCCTCGGCCGCGACAGTGAAAAAAATCCGCTTGCGCGCGGGCCATGGCCTATGGTAGACTGTTGCCGGAAATTCGAGAAGGCGACGTCGGCTTTGTCGGCGAAGTCTTCGGAAGTCGGTGCTGGTCAATGTCTTTTCGGACGCGGGATAGCGGGCGGTCATCGTAATTCATCAACAATTACGGCTCTTCTGCTGACAGACGAGGATACGTTCGGGCCGCAGAGGAAGAGGCGGAAGACGGGCAACGGCGTGTTTTACGGTGCGCGGAAACGTGCGCCGCCGCCGAAAGGCGAGGAGGCCGGGTGCGGGAAGCCGCGCTCGGCCTCCGCTTCTCCATGCGGCGCCTGCGTCGGCGAGATCGACCTCGACGACGTGGCCGTGGAGAACGCCGGTGGGCCGTTGATGCTGCAACGCGAGAAGGTGTCGCCCGCCGTCAAGGTGACGGGGCCGAGGGGCGTTTCGACGGACGTCCGCCCTGCGGCACGGCCGTTTTCCGGCCGGGCAATCGAAGGCGGCAACGGCGCTTGCTTGCCAGGCGGAGGCGCTTTTGGTAAACTAGGCCCATCTTTCAACGGCCCCGCGCCCGAGGCGGCGCGGGAGGCCACCAACACAAGGGATAGCCATGAAGAAGCTGATGATCGCCGCCGTCCTCTCGGCCGGTGTCGTGTGTGCGCAGGAAACAGAGACCAAGGCCGAGAATGCCGACGCGAAGCCCGTCCTTGAAAAGGCCGACGACCCCATCGTGTGGGGCTTCGGCAACTACGGTATGTACTCGGGCTACCAGCTCTACGGTTCGCTCGTCAACTCCGAGCCGACGATGCAGGGGTACGTGGAAGTCAACTTCAACATTCCTGGAGAAATCGACTATTTCGGCGATCTTGGCTATCTCGGCGTGGGCGTGTGGTCGAACACCGATCTGACGGACAAGCGCCGTGACCTCTACGGCAAGGCGTTCAACGAGTGGGATTTCAATGTCCACTACGGCAAGACGTTCTGGTTCGACGACAACGACACGTGGGGCCTCGACTACCGGGCGTCGGTCGTGTGGTACTACTACCCCCATGGGCGTGGGCATGACCACAACACGCATGGCAAGAGCCACTTCCAGTATGGGCATGACACGATGACGACGATGGACTTCAACCACTCGCTCGCCCTCCTCAACCCCTACCTCGTGCCGTTCGTCGACTTCATCCACGAGTACCATGAGAACAACGCCGACCTCATCCAGTTCGGCGTCAAGCGCGCGTTCAAGCCCTGCGACAAGCTCACGCTCACGCCGTCCGTCACGTTCGTCTACCGCGACCACCGCTACAACTGGTGCTTCCCGACGGCGGGCTGGACGGAGACGCACAACGGCGGCATGGCCACGATGAAGTGGATGCTCGACGCGAACTACCAGCTCACGGAACACTTCGCCCTCTTCGCGAAGGTGGCCTACTGCTCGATCATCGACAGCGACCTGCGCGACGCGGCCGACCACGGCTCGGGCGCCGACTACGGCCAGTACAAGGATTTCGCCTGGGGCGGCTTTGGCATCACCGTCAACTTCTAAGGGACGCTGCGCGTGAAGCCGTGAACATACGACGGGCGGAAGGGGGAGGGTTCCCTTTCCGCCTCTCGTTATTGCAGACCCCCGGCCGCGACAAGCGCGGCCCTCCCCGTTTCGCACCCCCCTCTTAATTACTTAACTACTTAACTACTTAACTACTTAATTCTCCATGACCACGATCCTCCACCATCCCCTCGTCGACCACCGCATGACGCTCATGCGCGACCGGTCGACGCCCCCGAAGCTGTTCCGCGAGCTCGTGAACGAGATCACCGAGTTCCTGGCGTTCGAGGCGCTGAAGGATCTTCGCACGAAGCCCGTCGAGGTGCAGACGCCCGTCGCGAAGACGACGGGGCGGCGGATCGACGAGCGGATCGTCCTCGTGCCGATTCTCCGCGCGGGCATGGGAATGCTGGACGCGATGCTCCATGTCCTCCCCTACGCGAAGGTGGGCGTGCTCGGGATGCAGCGCAACGAGGAGACGGCGGAGCCCGTGCCCTACTACGCGAAGGTGCCGCCGGCGAAGGACGACGAACTCGCAATCGTGATCGATCCGATGTTCGCGACGGGCGGCAGCGCCGTCGACGCCGTGGGGCAGCTCAAGAAACTCGGCTACAAGAAGATCATCTTCCTCAACCTCGTCTCCGTGCCGGAAGGGATCGCGCACTTCGAGGAACATCATCCCGACGTGCCCGTCTACACGGCGGCGAAGGACGAGCGGCTGAACGCGCACTACTACATCGTACCGGGCCTGGGGGATGCGGGCGACCGCATCTTCGGGACGCTCTGAATCCCGTGAAAGCCCTCTGCGCCATCGTCCTGCTGCTGACCGCGTTCGTCGCGGGGTGTTCCGACACGGCCGCGCCGGCCGTCGATCCGTCGGCCCCGCTCGTCTTCCTCACGCACCCGACGACGCCGCCGTGCTGCTGGACGAACGCGGCGGGGCAGTGCGAGGGGACGGACGTCGACCTCGCGCGCCGCATCGCCGCGCGTCTCGCGCGTCCGCTCGTCGTCGAGGCCGTCGCCTTCGAGGAGATCATCCCGCGGCTCAAGGCCGGGACGGCCGACTTCGGCATCGCGACGATCACGATCACCGAGGCGCGCCGCCTGGACGTCGACTTCTCCGCCCCCTACGCGACGGGCGGCAACTGCTTCCTCTACCGATCAGACGGCCCGCGCCCCCGCATGTCGCGGATCGCGTCCCTCCGCGTGGGCGCCGAGCCCGGCACGACGGGCGACCTCTACCTCTGCAACCACGGCGCCGACCCGGTGCGCTTCGCGCGCGTGACGGACGCCGTCGCCGCGCTGGAGAAGGGCGACATCGACGCGGTCTTCTTCGACGCCGTGCCCCTCAGGAGCTGGGCGGCGCAGTCCGGCGGGCGTCTCGTCGCCTCCCCCCTCGAAACGCGCGAGGGCTACGGCGTCGCCGTCAACCGGCGCCGCCCGGACGTGCTGGCCGCCGCCAACGCCGTCATTACGGAGGGGAAGGTGAAATGACCGCGCGCCGCAGCCTGAACCTCAAGCTCGCGCTGAGCATCGTCCTCGCCTTCGCCGTCTCGATGGCGGTGACGTGGTTCGTCCACGACCGCCTGGCCGCGCGCGAGGCCGACCGCCTCATCGACAGCGCGTTTTCGGACGTGGAGATGGAGATCCGTTCGCGCGTCAACGCGCGCCTCGTCCGCCAGGCGATGGCGGTGCGCGAGCGCCTGGAGGACGGCGCGAAGACGGACGTCCTCTCCCTGCGCGCCCTCGCGCGCGAGCTGCGCCTCACCGAGATTTGCATCGCCGACGCGAAGGGCGTCATCGTCCAGTCCTCCGAGCCCGTCTACCTCGGCTTCGACTTCACGAAGGCGGAGGGGCAGGCGGCCGAGATGATGTGCCTGATCGACGGGCAGGTCACGGAGTTCTGCCAGGCCTTCCAGCCCAATTCCGCCAGGGGCGCCTGGCGCAAGTACGTCGGCGTGTGGCGGCCCGAGGGCGGCTTCGTCGAGATCGGCTGCGACGGCGCCTCACTGCGCGCGCTCGCGCGCTCGTCGCTCGTCGGCCTCTCCCGCAACTGGCACGTCGGCGGGACGGGCGGTATCGTCGTCACGACGCCGTCCGACCTCGTCCTCTCCGACTACGCCCGTCCGAACCGCGAGGGGACGCAGTGGACGGGGCCGGAGGCCGGCTTCCACTGGAAGCGGCGCGAGATCGACAGCTTCCCCGTCTACGTGATGATCCCGCGGGCCGCCGCCGCCGTCACGCGCAACGTCCTCATCGGGGCGACGGCCGTCCTCAACGCCGTCGCGCTCGCGTTCGTCGCCATCCTCGTCGGCCTCGTCATCTCCGCCTTCGTGCGGCGGCAGATCCGCGAGCAGACCGAACGCGACCTCAAGATGGCAGCGGACATCCAGACGTCCGCGATGCCAAGCGTCTTCCCGCCGTTCCCGGACGAGACGTCGTTCGACATCTACGCGGGCATGAAGCCGGCGAAGGAGGTCGGCGGCGACTTCTACGACTTCTACTTCACGGGGCCGAAGACGCTCGTCTTCCTCGTCGCCGACGTGAGCGGAAAGGGCGTGCCGGCCGCGATGTTCATGATGCGCGCGAAGACGCTCCTGAAGGGCGCGGCCCAGACGGGCAAGCCGCTCGCCCAGGTCGTCGCCGAGACGAACGACGCCCTCTGCGAGGGAAACGAGGCGAACATGTTCGTGACGGCCTGGATCGGCGAACTCCACCTCGACACGGGCGTCGTCGTCTACGTGAACGCGGGCCACAACCCGCCCGCGTGGCGGAGCGCGGGGACCGTCGACTACCTGCGCGGCACGCCCGGGCTCGTCCTCGGCGCGATGGCGGGCGTCCCCTACCGCAGCCACGAGGTGCGGCTCGCCCCCGGCGACGCGCTCTACCTCTACACGGACGGCATCACCGAGCAGCCGAACGCCGCCGGGGAGCTGTTCGGCGAGGCGCGCCTCCTCGACATCCTCAAGGCCGCGCCGCCGCGCCAGCAGGAGCTTCTGGAGAAGGTGCTCGCGGCCGTCGCCGTACACGCCGGGGTGGTCGAGCAGGCGGACGACTGCACGCAGCTCGCGCTCCGCTACCGGGGCTGCGCCGAGGCCGTCGAACACGCCTACAAGCCGACGATGGAGGACCTGAAGCAGGCAACGGCGGACCTGGAGGCCGCGCTCGCGGACGTCCCGCCGAGGCAGCAGATGACGCTCATGGTCGCGGCGGACGAGATCTTCGCGAACATCGTGCGCTATTCGGGCGCGACGGCCTGGTCGCTGCGCGTGGAGCTTTCGCGGCATCCCGACAGCGTGCGGCTCGTCTTCACGGACGACGGCACGCCGTTCGACCCGCTCGCGAAGCGCGACCCCGACACGACCCTCTCCGCCGAGGAGCGCACGGTCGGCGGCATGGGCATCCTCATCGTGAAGAAGACGATGTCCCCCGTCACCTACTCGCGGCGGTGCGGGCACAACGTGCTGACGATGGGGCTCACCTACGGCGCCGCCTGACGGCGAAGGCCGGCATTTCAAGAAGGAGAACGCATGGACATTGCCAAGAAGACGGACGGCGGACGGACGGTCATTTCGGTGACAGGCCGCGTGGACACGACGACGGCGCCGGAGCTGGACGCTGGGCTGAAGCTGGAGGGGAACGAGACGCTGACGCTCGACCTCGCCGGCGTCCCCTACATGAGCTCGGCGGGCCTCCGCTGCCTCCTCACCGCCCAGAAGACGATGATGGCGGGCGGCGGCTCGATGACCATTGTGGGCGTCCAGCCGGCCGTGCGGGAAGTCCTCGACATCACGGGCTTCAGCAGCATCCTCACGATTGCCTAGCACCATGGATTGATCAACCACGCCGAAAGAAGAACGACATGTTCAAGAAACTGTTCAAGCTCGACGAGAACAAGACGACGGTCAAGACCGAGCTCGTCGCGGGCCTCACGACGTTCATGACGATGGCGTACATCCTCGCCGTGAACCCGAACATCCTCGCGGCGGCGGGCATTCCGCGCGGCGGCGTCTTCGTCGCGACGTGCCTCGCGGCGTTCGTCGGCACCGTCCTCATGGCGGCCCTCTCGAACTACCCGTTCGCGCTCGCGCCGGGCATGGGGCTCAACGCCTTCCTCACCTACGGCGTCTGTCTCGGCATGGGCTACAGCTGGCAGTTCGCGCTCCTCGCGGTCTTCGTGGAGGGCCTCGTCTTCCTCGCCCTCTCCCTGACGCCCGTCCGCGAGGCGATCTTCAACTCGATTCCGTTCACGTTGAAGAAGGCGGTGGCGGCCGGCATCGGCCTCTTCATCTGCTTCATCGCGCTCCAGACGGCGAAGATCATCGTCAACAACGACGCCGTGCTCGTGGGCCTCATGAACTTCAGGAACGCGCCGTTCCACACGCAGGGCGTCAGCGCGGTCCTCGCGATCGTCGGGACGGTCCTCACGGGCGTCATGATGGTGCGCCAGGTCAAGGGGGCGATCCTCTTCGGCATCTTCCTCACCTGGGGGCTCGGCATGGTCTGCCAGGCGGTGGGCCTCTACGTGCCGGACGCGGCGGCGGGTTCCTTCTCGCTCTACCCGTCCCTCACGTTCGCGGGCATCGCCGACTCGTTCAGGGCGTTCGGCCAGACGTGCGGCGCCGTCTTCGACCCGGCGGGCTGGACGCACAAGGGCGACCCGAACACGGGCTGGGCGCTCGTCAAGGGCCTCGACTTCTTCGTCGTCATGTTCGCGTTCTTCTTCGTGGACCTCTTCGACACGCTCGGCACGCTCATCGGCGTCTCGATGAAGGGCGGCTTCCTCACGAAGGAGGGGAAGCTCCCGCGCATCTCGGGCGCCCTGTGCGCGGACGCGGCCGCGACGTCGGTCGGCGCCGTCTTCGGCACCTCGACGACGACGACCTACGTCGAGTCGGCCTCGGGCGTGATGGTGGGCGGCCGGACGGGCCTCACGGCCGTCACGACGGCCGTCCTCTTCCTCGCGTCGCTCGTCTTCGCCCCGGTCTTCCTCGCGGTGCCGGGCTTCGCGACGGCCCCCGCGCTCATCGTCGTCGGCTTCCTCATGCTCTCGTCCGTCGCCGAGATCGACTTCTCCGACGCGAGCGAGGCGATCCCCGCGTTCCTGACGGTCGCGGTGATGCCGTTCGCCTACTCGATCTCGGACGGCATCATGGCGGGCGTCATCTCGTACACGCTCATCAACCTCCTCGCCGGCAAGGCGCGGAAGGTCCACTGGATCATGTACGTCCTCACCGTCGTCTTCATCGCGAAGTACGCGCTCATGTAGGGGTCCGCGTCGCCAAATTGCCCCATGCCGTTGTCGGGATCATGCGCGTCGTTATAAAGAAGTCCTGCAAGAGAATTGCCGATTTCCGCTTGCCTGAAACGCATTCATAACTGGTATCGTTCTATCCAATAAAACGCAAAGGAGGATTGGACATGGCTCGTTTCACACTTCCCCGTGACATCTATCATGGCAAGGGCGCCCTTGCGACCCTGAAGACCCTCAAGGGCGCGCGCGCCGTCATCTGCGTCGGCGGCGGCTCGATGCGGCGCGGCGGGTTCCTGCAGCGCGCGGAGGCGTATCTCAAGGAGGCCGGCTTCGAGGTGAAGCTCATCGAGGGCATCGAGAGCGACCCGTCGGTCGAGACGGTGATGAAGGGCGCGGCGGTGATGCAGGCGTTCCAGCCCGACTGGATCGTCGCGATGGGCGGCGGCTCGCCGATCGACGCCGCAAAGGCGATGTGGATCAAGTACGAGCATCCCGAGGCGACGTTCGAGGACATGTGCAAGGTCTTCGGCCTGCCGAAGCTCCGCACGAAGGCGCACTTCTGCGCGATCTCCTCCACGTCCGGCACGGCGACCGAGGTGACGGCGTTCTCGATCATCACCGACTACGCGAAGGGCATCAAGTACCCGATCGCGGACTTCGAGATCACGCCCGACGTCGCGATCGTCGACCCCGACCTCACGCTCACGATGCCGCAGAAGCTCTGCGCGCACACGGGCATGGACGCGCTCACGCACGACCTGGAGGCCGTCGTCGCCGTCGCCCACTCGCCGTATTCGGACGCGCTTGCGATCCACTCGATGAAGATGATCCGCGACGCGCTCGTCAAGAGCTACGGCGGCGACCCCGCCGCGCGCGCCGCCATGCACGACGCGCAGTGCCTCGCGGGCATGGCGTTCTCGAACGCGCTCCTCGGCATCGTCCACTCGCTCGCCCACAAGACGGGCGCGGCGTTCTCCGGCGGCCACATCATCCACGGCGCGGCGAACGCGATGTACCTGCCGAAGGTCATCCGCTTCAACGCGGCCGTGCCGTTCGCCGCCGCGCGCTACGCGCGCTGCGCGGACGAGCTCGGAATCGCGGGCGCCGAGACCTCGCAGGAGGCGAAGATCGCCGCGCTCATCGCCTGGGTGCGCAGGTTCAACGACGAACTCAACATTCCGCACTGCATCAGGGACTACGCCGCGAACGGGCTGCCCGTCTACAAGACGGCGGTGAACGAGGCGCAGCCGCCGATGGTCGGCGCGGACGAGTTCGAGGCGAAGGCGGCGCAGATCGCCGAGAACGCGATGGGCGACGCCTGCACGGGCTGCAATCCGCGCAAGATGGACGCGAAACTCATGGAGAAGGTCCTCAGGTGCTGCTGGGACGACGCCGACGTGACGTTCTGATCTGTCCGTGTCGCGCGCGGCGGCCGCGCCCCGTCGTTGGCTTCGTCGCCATTTTCCCCGGTTGCGTCGCCTTGCCCCTTACCGGTCTTGCGGGCCGTATGCCGGATGCGACGTAACATGGTATACTAAATCGATTAAGTTTCAACCACAACAAGGGACATCGAGATGGCGGAACAACAGATGGCGGACAACAAAACGCATGCGGCGGCCGACGGCGTCTACGACGCGCGGACGCTTGGCCTGCCGAAGATGGGCATCCTCGGCGTGCAGCACATGTTCGCGATGTTCGGCGCGACGATCCTCGTGCCGATCCTCACGGGCCTCTCGCCGTCCGCGACGCTTCTCTGGGCGGGCCTCGGCACGCTCCTCTTCCACGCCCTCACGAAGCGGATGGTGCCGGCGTTCCTCGGCTCCTCGTTCGCCTACCTCGCGGGCTACTTCGCGCTCACGCACCTTGCCGGCACGGCGGGCTATGAGACGCTCACGAAGCCGGTCGCGCTCCAGTACGCCTGCCTCGGCGTCGCCGCGTCGTCCGTCGTCTACTTCGTCGTCGCCGGCTTCGTGAAGGCGTGCGGCGTGAAGACGGTGATGAAGTACTTCCCGCCGGTCGTGACGGGGCCGATCATCATCGGCATCGGCCTCGTCCTCTCGCCGGTCGCGGTCAACAGCTGCGAAGAGTCGTGGCCGATCGCGCTTGTCGCGATCGCGACGGTGATCTTCTTCTCGGTCTGGGGGCGCGGGATGCTCAGGATCATCCCGATCCTAATGGGCGTCGTCTTCTCCTACGCCGCCGCGTGCCTGATGGGCAAGGCGGGCTGGACGCCGGCGATTGACTACGCGCGCGTCGCGAACGCCGCGTGGGTCGGCCTTCCCGTCCACTGGGAGAACACGGTCTTCCCCGTCCTCTCGAAGCCGGACACGGGGCTTCTCGTCACGGCGCTCGCGATCGTCGTGCCGCTCGCGTTCGCGACGATCATGGAGCACGTCGGCGACGTCTCGGCGATCAGCTCGACCGTGAAGCGCAACTTCTTCAAGGACCCGGGCCTCCACCGCACGATGCTCGGCGACGGGCTCGCGACGTGCCTCGCCTCGCTCTTCGGCGCGCCGGCGAACACGACGTACGGCGAGAACACGGGCGTCCTCTCGCTCTCGCGGGTCTACGACCCGCGCGTCATCCGCATCGCCGCGTGCCTCGCGATCCTCGTCTCGTTCTGCCCGAAGTTCTCCGCGTTCATCGGCACAATCCCCGCATCCACGATCGGCGGCGTCTCGTTCGTCCTCTACGGGATGATCTCGGCCGTCGGCGTGCGCAACCTCGTCGAGTCGCAGGTCGACCTCGGCAAGTCGCGCAACATGCTCATCGCGGCGATCATCCTCGTCCTCACGCTCGGCATCTCGTTCTCGAAGGCGGGCGCGGTCAAGTTCGCCGTCGGCGGCGTCAACTTCGCGCTCTCCGGCCTCGCGGTGGGCGCGCTCACCGGCATCCTCCTCAACGCCGTCCTGCCGGGCAAGGACTACGCCTTCTCGGAGACGGACCCGAACATGAAGGACCCCGAGCGCTTCGGCGGGCCCAAGGCCGGGAAATGAGGGCGGGTGCGAGCCGTGAAGAAGCTTGAAGAGCATGTGTTCTCGATCCCGGACTTCCCGAAGCCCGGCATCCTCTTCCGCGACGTGACGGGCGTCCTCGCCTCGGGCGAGGGCTTCCGCCTCGCGGTGGACGGCTTCTGCCGGAGCCTGGAGGGCGTCGACTTCGACCTCGTCGCGAGCATGGAGTCGCGCGGCTTCCTCTTCGGCGCGCCCGTCGCGTGCCGCCTCGGGAAGGGCTTCGTGCCCGTGCGCAAGCCGGGCAAGCTCCCGCGCGCGACGATCGCCGAGGACTACCTCCTTGAATACGGCACGGCGCGGCTCGAAGTCCACCGCGACGACATCCGCCCCGGACAGCGGGTCGTCGTCATCGACGACCTCCTCGCGACGGGCGGCACGGCCGCGGCGGCCGCGAAGCTCGTGGAGCGCCTGGGCGCATCGGTCGTGAAGATGGTCTTTCTCATCGAGCTCGTCGACCTGGGCGGTCGCGCGCGGCTCGCGAAGTATCCCGTGGACGGCCTCCTCGGCTTTCCCGGGCATTGACAGACAGAATAGGGGACATCATGGTGACGCGCAGACAGGGACGCGAGTGGGCGCTGCAGCTCCTCGTCCAGTTCGACTTGAACCCGCCGCAGACGGCGGAGGACGGCATTTCGGCGTTCTGGGAGCAGCAGCGCGAACTTGAGGAGGAGGCGCTTGCGGCGGACGCGCGGGACGCGAAGGCCGTCTTCACGGCGTCCGCCCCGCGCGAGCAGACCTCGCTCGCCGAGGCGAAGGCCTTCGCCGAGGAACGCATGTGCGGCGTCTGGGCGGAACGGGATGCGCTCGACGCGAAGATCGAGGGCTTCCTCCGCAACTGGTCGCTCTACCGCCTCGGCTCCGTGGAGCGCACCGTGCTGAGGATCTGCGCCTGGGAACTCATCCACTGCCGGGACATCCCCGCGCCGATTCTCGTCAACGAGGCGGTCGATCTCGCGAAGTTCTTCTCCGAGACGAAGAGCGGCAAGTTCGTGAACGGCGTCCTCGACAAGCTCGCGAAGGACCTGCGCCGCGCGAAGGCCGAGACGTTCACGCCGGAAGGGGACGCCGATGCGGGGAGGCCGTGAAACGCCTTCGCCGGCGCGCGACGGTGAAGGCGCCTTCATGGCGCGGGCATGGGCGCTCGCGCTGAAGAGCTGCGGGCACACGCGCCCGAACCCGCCCGTCGGCGCCGTCGTCGTGCAGGACGGGCGGATTGTCGGCGAGGGCCGCCACCGCCGCTGCGGCGGCGACCACGCCGAGGTCGCCGCGCTCAAGGCCGCGCGCCGCGCCTCCGCGCGCGCCACGTCCGCGGCGCCCACCACCGTCTACTGCACGCTGGAGCCCTGCTCGACGCCGGGGCGCGTGGGGGCCTGCTGCGACGCGCTCATCGCCGCCGGCGTCTCGCGCGTCGTCTGGGCGTGCCCGGACCCGAACCCGGCGAATCGGGGACGGGCCGCGCGCGTCCTCCGCCGGGCGGGCATCGCGACCGCGTGCTGGGCGCAGGAGCGGAACGCCGCCCGCCGCGCGCTCGCCCGGAGCATCTGGGCGGAGACGCTGCGCCCGTTCGCGAAGCACGTCACGACGGGCCTCCCCTACGTGACGGTGAAGCTGGCCCTCTCGCTGGACGGCCGCATCTGCGACGCGGCGGGGCGGTCGCGCTGGATCTCGGGCGCGACGTCCCTGCGCGAGACGGCGGCGTGGCGCGCGCGTGCGGACGTCGTCCTCGTGGGCGCGGAGACGGTGCGGCGGGACAACCCCTCGCTCCTCTGCCACACGCGCCGCAACGACGACCTCTGGCGCGCCGTCGTCTCCCGCAGCGGCAAGCTGCCGCAGGACGCGCAGATCTTCACGGACGCGGCGAAGGACCGCACGCTCGTCTACCGCGACCCCGTCGAGGCGGTGAAGGATCTTGGCGCGCGCGGTTTCCTGTCCGTCCTCTGCGAGGGCGGGCTTGGCCTTGCCCGCGCGCTCGCCGACGCGGATCTCGTCGACGAATGGGTTTCGATCCTCTGCCCGCTCGTGATCGGCGGCCGTCCGCTCGCCGACGCGCGCCGTTTTCTTCCGAAGCCCCCTGCCGTGCGGGGCGGCGACCTCTTTTCGACGAGCCTGCGCCGCGTCGATCCCTTCTGAAGCCCCGCGGCCCCGACGAACCCATCCCGCCACCGCTGCAAGAAAACCAACGCCATACTTGACAAATGGGGGGGGGGGGGTATAATGTTCATTAGTTAGCATTGTACAAGGCACTTTCCCAAGGAGGCGACGATGGCGGGCATTCAACAGAAGTCGGCAGGCATCTTCGCGTGCGCGGCGTTGGCGGTTGCCGGGCTTGGCCTTTCGGCCTCCGGCGCGGAACACCTGCGTTCGCCGCGCGATGCGCGCGCGTGGAGCGTGCTGCTGCAGGCGGACGAGACGCTGCGGTGGCGGTGGCATGCCGAGGCGACGGCGGCGACGCTCACGGCCTCGAATCTCCTCACGGGCGTCGTGGCGACGTCCGCGCCCGTTGCGCGCGGCGGCGACGTCGACGGCGCGTGCGCGATCCCCTCCACGGGGGGCGAAGACGCGCGGCTCGTGGATGTCACGCTCGTGCAGCTCGCCGGGGAGGCCGTCCTGGAGACGCAGACGGCGCGCCTGCAGATCGGCATGCGCGCGGGCACCGTGTTCACGACGACGGAGGCCCAGGCGTTCCACGAACTCCAGGAGCCGAAGCCGTTTGCCTGGTCGGACGCCTGGACGGGCCGCGAGGCGGCGGCGGCGGCGCTCGTCGTCGCGGACGAGACGGGCGCGCCCGTCAGCGCATCGGACCTGCCGGCGGCGGGCGGCTGGGGCGTCCTCGATCCGCGCGCCGCGTTCGCACGCCGCTACGGGGCGTTCGACGTGTCGGTCGTCTTCGACGGGGAGGCCGCCTTGTCGGCGCGCCTCGTGCGACCGAACCTGGGCACCTTGTTGTTCATCCGCTAGGGGGCATGACCATGAAGAAAATCGTGTTTGCCTGTTCGCTGTTCCTGTTCGCCGCCGCGTCGGCCGCATCCGTCCCCTGCCCCTGCACGTTCCGGCAGAACTGGCCGTGGGACGCGCGCCTCTTCATCGACGCGACGCTTCCAGAGGGGACGAACGACCTGACGCTCGCCGCCTCCTTCGCCTACGACGGCGCGCGCGTGGCGCTGGAGCTTTCGCCCGCCAATGGCCTGAAGGGCGATTCCGTCTACAACTGCACGAATGGCGTGCGCCGCTACGTCTGGGATCCCGCCACGGCCGGCTACCCGAAGGCGCTTGCGGACTTCACGCTCACGGCCTCGGCCGAGCCGGTCTCGGACCGGACGTGGCTCGTCGTCGACATGGCGACCGGGCGGCCCGCCTACTACGCCGACGACGCGGCCCCGCGCGACGCGGAAACGGGGTGGCCGTGGCAGGACGACGTCTACAAGACCGACAAGATGGTCTTCCGCCGCATTCCCGCCGGGACGTTCACGATGGGCTACACGGACGAGCAGATCGCCTACCTCACCGCGCTGTCGCCCGCTCCGAAGACGCTGCTCCCAGTCCGCCAGGTCGAGCTGACGAGCGACTTCTACCTCGCGATCTACCCGACGACGTGCGGACAGATCCGCCGTCTGCAGAACCGGGACATAACGGCATCCGACGCCGCCGCTTGGGTGGGCGACAAGAACGTGACGGGCGGTGGCGCAACGTGCTTCCAGCGCGGCAGCAACGCCGTGGAGGGGATTGCCTGGCCGACGACGAAGTTCCGCGTGTCGCCGGACTCGTGGGTCGCGAAGTTCCGCGCCCGCTGCGGCAACCGCTTCATGATCGACCTGGCGACGGCGGCGCAGTGGCAGCGTGCCATGCGGCCCGACCCCACGTGGCTCTGGTACGACACGCCCGCGCATGGCGGCGGCACGGTAGGGGACTCCGCCACGACGCTCACGAACGTCCTCGACGCGATCTCGCAGATCCCCACGCGCCTTGCCAGTGGGACAGCCCTCTATTCGACGCCCGCGCGCGTGGGGCTCAAGCAGCCCAACGCGCTCGGGTTCTACGACAGCGTGGGGGCGCGCCCCGAACTCGTGCTCGACCAGTGGAACTGGACATTGGACGATTTCTCGCACGACGCCGTCGATCCCGTGGGGCCGTCCGCGAATCCCAAGCACCATATCATGTTCAACGCCTTCGTGAACGACAAGTCGCTCGCGGCCTGGTCGCTGTGCAACGTCCAGGGGGCGTCAACCGACCACGATCTCGACTCGGACACCGAACACTGCTTCCGCTACGCCATCCATCTGAACCCGCCCGTCGGCTTCAACGGAACCTGGGAATGACAGGAAAGGAACGTGTGACATGAAACGGTTTCTCGCGTGTGGACTTCTTCTTTCGCTCGCCGCCCCGCTGCTGGCCGGGATGACGGCGCAGACCTCCTGGACGCAGCGGTGGCCCTGGGAGACGCGCGTCGACGTCGACGTCGCCCTCGCGGGCGGCGCGAAATGCGACCTCGCCGTCACGGCCTCGTTCAGGACGAACGGCGTGCCCGTCACGCTCGACCTCGAACAGGCGGGCTTGGAAGGGGACATCTGGGAGCTGACGCCCGGCTACCACCACCTCGTCTGGGATCCCGCCAAGGCCGGGTTCGACGTGCAGGCACTGACGGACTTCTCCGTGACGGCGACGCCCGTCGAAGACGCCGCCGCACGGCGCGCCTGGCTCGTCTTCGACGTCGCGACGGGGCGATACGACTACCTCGACGAAGAGGCGGCGCCCGCCGGCGGCTGGGGCCAGGATCTTGTGTACGCGAAGGAGAAGATCGTCTTCCGGCGCATCCCCGCCGGGACGTTCACGCTCGGCTACACGTCCGAGCAGATCGCGCACCTGAAGGCGCTTTCCCCCCGCAACCCTTCGCTCCTGAAGGCCCGCGAGGTGACGCTGACGAGCGACTACTACATCTCGATCTACCAGATCACGGGCGGCCAGATCAACCGCGTGGATCCAAGGGCGTCTTCGGCGGACAGCATGAGCGGGTGGTGCGGCGACAAGCGGAAGGAGATCGGCTGCGGCCGCCACTGCTTTCTGCGCGGCAGCAACGCCGTGGAGGGCGTCTGCTGGCCCGACACGAAGTTCCGCGTCACGCCGGACTCGTGGATTGGGCGCTTCCGCGCCCGCAGCGGCGGACGGCTCATGTTCGACCTCCCCACGTGCGCGCAGTGGCAGCGGGCGGCGCGCCCCGATGCGCAGTGGATCTGGTACGACACGCCCCAGCATGGCGGCGGCACGGTGGCGGACAATGCCGAGACGCTCACGAACGTCATCGGCGCGATCAGCCACACGATCGTGAAGCTGGAGAAGTATCCGGCCGGCAACTTCTGGAATCCGCCGGAACGCTCCGGGCAGTACCAGCCGAACGCCTTCGGCCTCTGCGACCTCGTCGGCAGCCGCGTCGAGACCGTCCTCGACCAGTCCGCCGGCGCCGCCGACTCGACGGAGGCGCGCGACCCCGTCGGATCTTCCAGCAATCCCACGTACCGGATGCGCCTCAACTCCACCGTCAATGCGCAGTCGCTGGGGGGCTGGTCGCTCGCGGCCTTCGGATCGGCCCCCGGCGACGGCGACCTCAATTCGGACACGATGGACAACTTCCGCCTCGTCATCCACCTGCGCCCGCCGGAGAGCTTCGGCGGCACATGGGAGTGAGCGCGGGGCGATCCGCCTGCCCGTCCCTTGCGGACCGCCCGCCGCGCCGATTCGAAGTGTGGTATACTACGCACTTCGAATCGGCGCGGGCCGTTCCATGCGGGCGCGCGCCGCGTGCGTTCAGGATCGATGGTTGAGGCAGGACGGTAACGAGACATGACGAGACAGTTGACGCGATGGTGCCTGTGGGCGGCGTTCGCCCTGGGCGGGGCGGCGGGCGCCGCCGAGGACCTCACGCGCATCACGCTTCCGGTCGTGGAGGTGAAGGCCGTGGCCGACAAGCCGGTGCGCACCTACCCCGGCCGCGTCGTGCCGGTCGCGCAGGTGAACGTGATCCCGCAGGTCTCCGGCGAGATCCTCGAAGTCGCCTTCGAGAACGGCCGCGAGGTGAAGAAGGGCGATCTCCTCTACCGGGTCGATCCCGTCAAGTACGAGGCGGCCGTCAAGAACGCCGAGGCGAAGGTCGCCGAGTGCAAGGCGACGCTCGGCTACGCCGAGCTCAGCTACGCGCGCCACCTCAAGCTCGTCGCCACGCGCGCCGTCTCGCAGGACGCGCTCGACAACGCGCTCTCGGCGCGCGACAGCGCGCGCGCCTCGCTGGAGGCGGCGAAGGCGGACCTCATGACCGCGCGCGACGACCTGCGTCACTGCCGCATCACGGCGCCGATCGCCGCGAAGGCCGGCACGACGCAGTTCACGGAGGGCAACTACCTCCAGAAGGGGCAGGGCACGCTCGTGACGCTCATCCAGTCCCGCCCGATCCGCGTGCGCTTCTCGATCTCCAACCGGGACTTCCTGGAGATGTTCGGCGGCCTGACGGCGCGTTGCCGGGACGAGGGCGTCCTGTCGCTGCGCCTCGCGGACGGCACGACGTTCGACGAGAAGGGCGTGATCGAGTACAGCGAGAACGCTGCCGACGAGCTGACGGACACGATCCAGATGTACGCGCTCTACCCCAACGCGGCCTACGGGCTGCGCCCCGGCGGCACCGTCGCCGTGTCGCTCACCTCGAAGAAGGGCGTGCCGCGCCCCGCCGTGCCCCCCACCGCGATCCTGCAGGACGTGCAGGGGCCCTATGTGTGGGTCGTCGGCGAAGACGGGACGGCCGAGCGCCGCTACATCGCGCGCGGCAACATCGAAGGTGACTGGCAGTTCGTGGAGAAGGGCCTGAAGGTCGGCGAGAAGATCGTTGCCGACGGCGGCCACAAGGTCCGCAAGGGCATGAAGGTGACGCCCGCGCCATGACGTCCATCTCCCAGGTCTTCATCGACCATCCGCGCCTCGCGTGGGTCGTGTCGATCGTCATCGCGCTCTGCGGCACGATCTGCCTCTTCCGCACGCCGGTCGCCGAGTACCCGAACATCACCCCCGTGACGATCACCGTGTCGACGACGTACACGGGCGCGAGCGCCGAGGTCGTCAACGAGTCCGTGGGCATGGTGATCGAGGACCAGATCAACGCCGTGGACGACATCTGGTACTACAAGTCGAACGCGAACGCGAAGGGCGCCTACAACTGCTATTGCGTCTTCCGCCCCGGGACGCCCTCCAACATCGCCCTCGTCAACGTGCAGAACGCCGTCAAGCGCGCCGAGCCGAAGCTCCCCACGGAGGTCACGCAGAGCGGCATCGTCGTGCGCAAGAGCCCCGAGGACCGCATGGTCATGTACATGTTCATGACCGACGGGCGCGAGATGGACCTCATGGAACTTTCGAATTTCGTCGAGAAGCAGGTGGCGGACGACCTTGCGCGCATGGACGGCGTCGCGCTCGTCGCCTCCGGCGGCCGCACCTACGCGATGCGCATCTGGCTCGACCCCGTGCGGCTCGCCGGGCTCAACGTCTCCATCGCCGAGATCAAGGACGCCATCGAGAGCCAGAACGTGCAGGCCGCCGCCGGCACGGTCGGCGGCGAGTACGCGAACAAGTACCTCTCCTTCAAGCTGAACGTGAGGGGCCGGCTCAAGACGAAGGAGGAGTTCGAGAACATCGTCATCCGCACGAACCCCGAGACGGGCGCGCAGGTGCTCGTGAAGGACGTCGCGCGCGTCGAGCTCGGCTGCAAGGGCTACACGATCCGCTCGCGCTTCAACGAGAACCCCGCCGTCTGGCTGGAGGTCTACAAGGCGCCGGAGGCGAACGCCGTCGCGACGGCGGCGCGCGTCAAGAAAGAGGTGGACAAGTGGATTGCGCGCATGCCGCCGGGCGTGGTGGGCGTGCTGGCGGACGATTCGACCGCGTTCACGAAGGTGTTCCTGAAGGAGACGTTCAACACGCTCGTCGTCGCGCTCGTCCTCGTCGTCTTCATTACCTACCTCTTCCTGCAGGACTGGCGCGCGACGCTCATCCCCTCGCTCGCGATCCCCATCTCGCTCCTGGGGACGTTCGCCGTCCTCTACCCCCTCGGCTTCACGCTGAACGTCCTGACGATGTTCGGCCTCATCCTCGTGATCGGCTCGCTCGTGGACGACGCGATCGTCGTCGTCGAGAACACGCAGTCGCTCATGCAGCGCGAGGGCCTCTCCGCGAAGGAGGCCGCCGCGAAGTCGATGACGCAGATCACGGGCGCCGTCATCGCGACGACGCTCGTCACGCTCGCGTGCTACCTGCCGCTCGTCTTCTACTCGGGCATGGTCGGCATGATGTACGTGCAGTTCGCGGTGACGATGTGCGTCGCGCTTTGCCTCTCCACGGTCGTCGCGCTCGTCCTCTCGCCCGTCCTCTGCGCCTACCTGCTCAAGCCGCCGCGCGAGAAGCCGCGCCGGATCTTCGCGCCGTTCAACGGGCTCTTGGACGCCTCGCGGCGCGGCTATCTCGCCGTCGTGCGCCTCTTCGTGCGGCAGGGGCTCCTCACGCTCGCCCTCTTCGCGGGGACGGCGGGGCTTCTCTGGTGGATGGCGGGGAAGGTGCCGACGGCCTTCCTGCCCAAGGAGGACCGCGGCTACATCAGCGTCTACTGCCGCCTGCCGGAGGGCCAGACGCTCGACCGCACGATCGCGGTCATCGACGAACTCCACGAGCGCGTGAAGAGCATCCCCGGCGTGCAGTCCTTCTCCTCCACCTGCGGGCGCAACGGTCTCTGGGGCAACGGCGAGAACATCGCCGGCGCGCTCGTCCGCCTGGAGCACTGGGACAGGCGCACGACGCCCGAGACGCAGATCGACGCCGTGATGGACCGCCTGAAGGAAATCACCGACGACCTCTACGCCGCCGAATTCCGCTTCACCCAGCCCGCCGCCATCAAGGGCCTCGGCGGATCGAGCGGCGTCGGCTTCAACCTCTGCGCGCTTGCCGGGCAGTCGCCGCAGGAGCTGCTGGAGGCGGCGGACGGCCTCGTCGCCTACCTCGCCTCGAACCGGCTCGTGAAGGCGGCCGTTCACGGCTTCACCGCCGCGACGCCGCAGCTGGAGCTGAAACTCGACCGCGCGAAGGCCGAGCTCCTCGGCCTCACGCCGAAGGTCATTTTCCAGACGCTCCAGAACAAGCTCGCGAGCTACTACGTGAACGACTTCAACATCAAGGGCGGCGTCTACGAGGTGAAGCTCCAGAACGACCCCGACTACCGCAGCTCGATCTCGGATGTCCTCGACATCCGCATCCCGACCTCGCAGGGGAAGGCCGTGCCGCTCTCCGCCGTCGGCTCGATCGAGTATTCGACGGGCCCGCGCGAAACGATGAGCTACAACAAGATGCTCGCCGCCTGGTGCGACGTCACGCCGGCGGACGGCGTCTCCTCCTCGGAGATCATGACCCTCATCCAGAACGCGCCCCTGCCGAAGGACTTCGTCGTCGAATGGGGCCCCGTCGCCCTCCAGGAGAAGGAGAACGAGGGCCAGCTCCTCTGGCTCATGGCGACGGCGATGCTCTTCGCCTACCTCTTCCTCGTCGCGCAGTACGAGAGCTGGTCGGTTCCCGTGAGCGTGATGCTCTCCGTCCTCTTCGCCCTCGCGGGGGCCGTCGCCGGGCTCTGGGCGACGCATACGGCGCTCTCCGTCTACGCGCAGCTCGGCTGCGTGATGCTCATCGGCCTCGCCGCGAAGAACGCGATCCTGATGGTGGAGTTCTCGAAGAGCGAGCGCGAACGCGGTCTCACCGTGCAGGAGAGCGCCGTGCGCGGCGCGGACCTGCGCTTCCGCGCCGTGATGATGACGGCGTGGAGCTTCATCTTCGGCGTGCTGCCGCTCGTCTTCGCGAAGGGGGCCGGCGCGGGCGCGATGCGGGCGATCGGCATCTGCACCTGCTTCGGCATGCTCGCGGCGACGTTCGTGGGCATCATCTTCGTCCCGGCGCTCTACAGCGTCTTCCAGCGCCTGCGCGAGCGGGTGAAGCCCGAACGCGGGGAAGGGGGCCGCGCGTAGCGGCCGCCGCTCCGGTACGGGAGACGCCCGCCGGACGCCTCGCGGCGCTGGAATATGCTACACTATACTCCGTCTTTTTCAGAAAGGTCAACGATGCTCACCTGGATGCCTGAACTGAAGGGCCGTTCGCTCATGCGGATGACCTCCTTCACCGATGAAGAGATGATGAACCTGATCGACCTCGCGGCGCAGCTGAAGGCGCGGCGCAGGGCGGGCGTACGCGGCGATCTGCTCCACCGCAAGAACATTGCGCTCATTTTCGAGAAGTCGTCCACGCGCACGCGCAACTCGTCCGTCATCGCCGCGCGCGACGAGGGCGGCGGCGCCGAGTACCTCACGCGCCCCGACATCCACTTCGGCAAGAAGGAGAGCGTGAAGGACACGGCGCGCGTTTTGGGGCGCATCTACGACGGCATCCTCTTCCGGGGCTTCAGCCAGAAGACGGTCGAGGAGCTGGCGAAGTGGTCGGGCGTGCCCGTGTGGAACGGCCTGACGGATGACTACCACCCCACGCAGATCTTCGCGGACCTCCTGACGGTGAAGGAGACGTTCGGCACACTCCGGGACTGCACGGTCGCCTACGTGGGCGACGGACGCAACAACGTCGCGAACTCCCTCATGATGGGCTGTGCGAAGGCGGGCGTGCGGTACGTCTGCTGCACGCCGCGCGAACTGTGGCCGGACGAGCAGGTGCTGGCCGAGGCCGAGGCCGTCGCGAAGCGCAACGGCGTCGACATCCGCGTCTTCGACGACCCCGTGAAGGGCGTGCGGGGCGCGAACGTCCTCTACACCGACGTCTGGGTCTCGATGGGCGAGGAGGCGAAAACCTCCGAGCGCATCCGGATGCTGCGCCCCTACCAGATCAACATGGACCTCATGCGCGCGACGGGCAACCTCGACGGCCGGCTCATGTTCCTCCACTGCCTCCCCGCGTTCCACGACTTCAACACCGAGGTCACGAAGGATTCCGGCGCCCTGGAGGTGACGGACGAGGTGTTCGAGTCGAAGTACGCCAAGGTCTTCGACGAGAGCGAGAACCGCATGCATACGATCAAGGCGCTCTTCGTCTCGGCCCTCGCCGACCCGGAGAAGCAGTAAGCAAAGGAGGACGGTCATGGCGCGGTTGACGGACATCGGCTGGGAGGCGTTCAGGGATCTGCCGCCGGAGGCGAAGCGGCCCTATCTCGCGCATCCCGACGTCTCCCCGGAGACGCCCTACCACACGCTCATTGCGCAGCAGTTCGACCGGCCGCTCCTCGAACGCCTCGCCGCGCTCGCGAATCGCATCCGCTTCATGGCGAAGTCGAAGGAGGGCGCGCTCTACCTCAAGAGCCTCCTGCCGCACAAACGCGCGATGCTCTACTTCTCGCAGCCGAGCTCGCGCACGTTCCTCTCGCACCTGAACGCCTGCCAGATCCTCGGTCTCACGACAAGCTCCGTGCGCGACCAGAGCACGAGCTCCGAGGCGAAGGGCGAGTCGAAGACGGACACGATCCGCACGTTCTCCTCCTACGTGGACATGATCATCATGCGCTGCCCCGAGAAGGGCCTCGCCGAGCAGATGGCGTGGGAGCTCTCGAACGCGGACCGTCCGATTCCGATCATCAATGCCGGTTCGGGCAAGGACCAGCACCCGACCCAGGCCCTCCTCGACGTCTACACGCTCCTCCGCTCGTTCGAGACGAAGGGCGGGCTTGCGAACCGCACCGTGACGTTCTGCGGCGACCTCCTGCGCGGCCGAACGGTGCGCTCGCTCAGCTACCTGCTCACGAACTTCCCGCACGTCCGCCAGGTGTTCGTGGCGCCGCCCCAGCTGCAGGTTCCCGCCGACGTGCTGGAGATCCTGAAGGCGAAGGGCGTCGCCTACGCCGTCTCGGACAACCTGCGCGAGGCCGTGTCGCTCTCCGACGCCGTCTACATGACGCGCATCCAGGACGAGTGGGACACCGCCCAGGGCGAGAGCGCGCGCATCGACACCTCCCGCTTCAAGTTCGGCGCCGAGGAGCTGAAGCTGCTGCCAAAGGACGGCATCATCATGCACCCCCTGCCCCGCCGCGACGAGATCGCCCCCTGCTGCGACCGCGACCCGCGCGCGATGTACTGGCGGCAAATGCGCAACGGCATGTGGATCCGTTCCGCGCTCATCGCGATGACGTTCGGCTTCGAGCGCCAGATCATGTGCTTCGGGGCGTAACCATGAACGAGTTGACAGCCAAGGATCTGCGCCGCCGCGCGTGGGCGCTTCTCGCGGGGGTGAACGGTGCGGCGGGCTATGGGACGTACGTCCTCGGGCTGCTGCTGGTCACGCTTGTCGTGCTCTGCGCCGTCCTCGCCGCGTGCGCCCTCGGCGCCGTCGCCGTCGCCGGCCTCGTCGCCTTCTCGAAGGGCGGCGCGCGCGCGCTGCCGTCGCCGGAGACGTTCGCCGTCACGCTGTCCGTCTCGGCGGCCGCCGTGCCGCTCGTCCTCTATGCGGTCGGCTTCGCGGCCTGGGGGCAGACGGCGATGGCGGTCGCCCTCGTGCGCGGCGGCCTGACGGCGCGCCACGGCCTTTCCGGGTGGGGGAACGGCTGGCGCATGGTCTCGCTCATCCTCTGGCGGCAGACGTTCGTTTTCCTCTGGGCGCTTCTCTTCGTCGTGCCGGGCGTTCGCGCGTTCTTTTCCTATGCGATGACGCCGTACCTGCTCGTCGACCATCCCGACTGGACGCCGCGCCGCTGCATCGCGGAATCGAAGCGGATGATGGAAGGGCATCGTTGGCGTTATTTCTGCCTCAACGTCAGTTTCCTCGGCTGGACGCTCCTCGCGGCGGTGACGTCCTACTTCTTCGGCGGCCTGACGCAGCTTCTGCTCACGCCCTACATCGACGCGGCCTGTGCCGCCTTCTACGAAGACCTGCTCGATCGCGCCGAGCGCGCGGCGGGCGCGCCCGCCGCCGAGATGCCCGAACAACCCTACCCGGAAACGACAGAAACGACATGAAACGCTCGCTCCTCTACATCGTGATCGTCGCCGCGCTCGGCGGCTTCCTCTTCGGCTTCGATTCGGGGGTCATCTCCGGGTGCGAGAAGGCCATCCAGGCGGAGTTCGGCCTGAGCGCCTTCTGGCACGGGTTCGTCGTCTCCGTCGCGCTCATCGGCACGGTGATCGGCGTCTTCGGGGCGGGCGCGCCGTCCGACCGGTGGGGGCGCCGCCCGACCCTGTGGCTCATGGGCGTGCTCTTCCTCGTCTCGGCGGCCGGCTGCGCGTTCACGCCCACGTCGAAGGCGCTCGGTCCGCACCTCCTGGGGTGGTTCCGCTTCATCGGCGGGCTCGCGATCGGCGGCGTCTCGGTGGTCGTGCCGCTCTACATTGTGGAGATCTCGCCCGGCCGCCTGCGCGGGCGCCTCGTCGCGACGAACCAGCTCAACATCGTCTTCGGCATTCTGATCTCCTATGTCTCGAACTACTTCGTGGCGCGCTGGATGGCCGTCGAGGGCGGTTGGTTCTGCTCGCTCTGCACGTGGCTCGCGGACCTCTTCGCCTCCAGCCCGATGACGGTCGAGATGGTCAAGTGGCGCGTCATGCTCGGCATGGAGTGTCTGCCGATCCTCCTCTTCATGGCCCTCCTGACGACGATCCCCGAGTCGCCGCGCTGGCTCGTGCGCGTCGGACGGAAGGCGGCGGCGGCGCGCGTCCTCGCGCGCATCGGCTTCGCGGAGGAGGGGAAGACAACCGAGCAGGTGGTGGGTGAGATCGAGGCGTCGCTCGCCGGCGTCTCGGCGCACGCGGCGCCCGCGCTCTTCCAGCGGAAGTACCTCAAGCCGATCCTCCTCGCGTTCTTCATCGCGTTCTTCAACCAGGTCTCCGGCATCAACGCGATCAACTACTACGCGCCGCGCATCTTCGACATGATCTTCGGCAAGGGCAGCGAGCTGGCCTCGCTCGTCGGGACGATGGGCGTGGGGACGGTGAACCTCATCTTCACGGTCCTCGCGTTCTTCGTCATCGACAAGTTCGGGCGCAAGGCGATGATCATCGGCGGCTCCGCGCTCATGATCCTCATGCACGCGCTCGTCGCCTGGCAGCTTGCGCGCGGCGACGCCTGCAACGCGACGCTCGCCATCGTCGGCATCCTCGGCTTCATCGCGTTTTTCGCCTGCTCGTCGGGCGCGGTCATCTGGGTCTACATCTCGGAGGTCTTCCCGAACGCCGTGCGGGCGAAGGGACAGGCCCTCGGCTGCTTCACGCACTGGTTCATGTGTACGCTCATCTCCTGGGCCTTCCCCGCCGTGGCCGAACGGGCCGGCACCTGGGCGTTCGCCTTCTTCGCCTGCATGATGGCGGTGCAGCTCGTCTGGGCGGTCTTCTTCATGCCCGAGACGAAGGGCGGCACGATCGAGGACATCGAAAAGCGCCTCGGCATCGCCTAGCGGCGCGCAGGGAAGGGGAATCGCGAAAGCATGAAGATCCTTGGCATCATTCCGTCCCGGTACGGGTCCAGCCGCTTTCCGGGCAAGCCGCTGGCGCTTCTCTGCGGGAAGCCCCTCGTCGCCTGGGTCGTGGAGGCCGCGAAGAAGGCGAAGAGCCTCGACGACGTGATCGTCGCGACGGACGACGCGCGCATCGCCGACGCCGTCGCGGCGCACGGTGGCAAGGCCGTCATGACGCCGGGCGACCTGCCGAGCGGGACGGACCGCATCGCCTGCGCCGCCGGCGCCTTCGCGGACGACGACATCCTCGTGAACATCCAGGGCGACGAGCCGCTCATCGCCCCCGCCCTCATCGACGCGCTCGTCGCGCGCCTCCGGGAGCCGGGCGGCGCGTGGGACATGGCGACGGCCGTCACGCCCATCCGCACTGAGCAGGATCTCCGCGCGAAGACCGTCGTGAAGGTCGTCCTCGACCGCGCGGGCGGCGCGCTCTACTTCTCGCGCGCCACGATTCCCGCCTGCCGCGACGCGCCGGAGGACTGTGCGACGGGCCTCTATGTGCGCCATCTCGGCATCTACGCCTACCGGGGCGGCTTTCTGAAGCGCTATGTCGCAGAAAAACCGTGTGATTTGGAGAAAACCGAGAAGCTTGAGCAGCTTCGGGCGCTCTGGATGGGCGCG
The DNA here is from genome assembly GCA_934643865.1 of uncultured Kiritimatiellota bacterium. Taxonomy (GTDB): domain Bacteria; phylum Verrucomicrobiota; class Kiritimatiellia; order RFP12; family UBA1067; genus RUG572. The sequence goes on along the minus strand of CAKUCX010000005.1, from coordinate 43,731 downwards.
AAGATCGCCTGCGTCCGCACGGACGACGAGGGCGTGGGCGTCGATACGCCCGAAGATGCCGTGCGAATCGAGGCTTTGATGAAAGCCCGCGGTATGGTATAATGTCCGCAAAGGGGAACTAGACGTTCGACATGAAGATCCGAAAAATCGACGTGGACCGGGGCGTCGCCTTCGGCGACGGCTCCTTGACGTTCATCGCCGGGCCGTGCGTGATCGAGAGCCGCAAGATGGCGCTCGACCTCGCCGCACGCCTCGTGGAGGTCGCGAACGACCTCTCGGTGAACTACGTCTTCAAGGCGAGCTTCGACAAGGCGAACCGCACGAGCGTCGACGCCTTCCGCGGGCCCGGCATCGACGAGGGTCTGGACATCCTCGCGGAGATCCGCGAGACGTTCGAGGTGCCCGTCCTGACCGACGTCCACGAGCCGTGGCAGTGTGCGCGCGCGGCCGAGGTCTGTGACGTCCTCCAGATCCCCGCGTTCCTCGCACGCCAGACAGACCTCGTGGTGGCGGCGGGCGAGACGGGCGCCGTCGTGAACGTGAAGAAGGGGCAGTTCATGGCCCCGGAGGACATGGCGAACGTCATCAAGAAGATCGCCTCGACGGGCAACCGCCGCATCGTCCTCTGCGAGCGCGGCGCGAGCTTCGGCTACCGCAACCTCGTGGCGGACATGCGCTCGCTGCTGATCATGCGCGAGATGGGCTACCCCGTCGTCTTCGACGCGACGCACGCGGTGCAGCGCCCCGGCGGCCTCGGCACGGGCTCGGGCGGCGACGGGCGCTTCGCGCCGGCGCTCGCGCGCGCGGCCGTCGCGACGGGCGTGGACGGCATCTTCATGGAGACGCACGCCAACCCGAAGAAGGCCCTCTCCGACGCGGCGAACGCAATCCCCCTCCGCGACGTGAAGGCGCTCTGGACGCGCCTCCTCGCGCTCCACGAGATCGCCGGCGCCGCCGACGGCGAGCTGGACGGCGGTTGCGAAGACCGCCGCAGGCACGACGCCAGACCTCGGACACCCCGCACCGGACACCTCCATTGAAACGGCTCCTCTCCATCATCTGCCTCATGGCCGCAGGGACGGCCGCGGCGTTCTCCAGCGCGAAGTGGCTGGAGGAGCGCGGCGACGATTCGGACGTGCTGCGCCTCCGCGCCGCGTATGCGGACTGCCTGAAGAAGCTGGAGGCCCCGGCGGAGAACGTGCGCATTCCGCTGGAGACGTTCCCGGACGGGCAGGTCAAGAGCCGCGTGACGGCGGCGCGCGCGCACGTCTTCCAGGAGACGGGCTTCGTCTGGGGCGAGAAGGTGCGCGTGGAGCAGTTCAAGGAGGACGGCTCGCTCTTCGCGTCGCTCGATGCGGAGAACTGCGTCGTCGACCGCAAGACGAAGAGCGGCTGGGTCGAGGGCGCGGCGCAGATGGTCTACGGCGACTCCTCCGTGAAGGGGCGCGGCATCTACTTCTCGCTGGAGCGCGAGTTCATCAAGATCTTTTCGCAGTCTGAAATCCGCACCGGGCACACCGGTCTTGATGGGGGGAGTTTCTTGAAGTGAAGGCATCTGTGTTCATCGCCGTGGCGCTGGCGGCGCTGCTGCCCGCAGGCGGCGCGGGCCTCGCCGATCTCGCGAGCCCGGACGACGTCATGCTGCGTCGGCCCGCGCAGAAGACGGCGACCGAGGCCGAGGCGGCTGACGACGTCGAACGTCGCTTTCGGGAGCTGAAGGCGAAGGCCGAGGCGGAGCAGAAGGCGAAGGCGGCGGCTGAAAAGGCCGCGTCCGAAAAGGCGGCGGCCGAAAAGGCGGCGGCTGAAAAGGCTGCGGCTGAAAAGGCTGCGGCCGCGCGCAAGGCGAAGGAGGAGGCCGCGCGTCGGGCGCGCGCGGAGGCCGAGCGGAAGGCGCAGGCGGAAAAAGCTGCGGCCGAGAAGGCCGCAGCCGCAAAGGCGCAGGCGGAGAAGGCCGCAGCCGAGAAGGCCGAGGCGGAACGCAGGGCGAAGGCCGAGGCGGCCGCGCGGGAGGCCGAGCTGAAGCGCCTGCGCGAGCAGGTGGCGACGGAGAAGGCCGCGCGCGAACAGGCCGAGGAGAAGGCCGCGCGCGCGGAGAAGCGGGCGGCGTACCTTGCGAACCCCGACCCGGACGAGCGCCCGGCGCCGAAGAAGCGGCTGGAGGCGGCGACGCCCGCCCAGGACGTGACGGAGACGCCCGTCGTCGCCGTGCAGAAGGCCGGCGCGCGGAAGGAGAAGAAGGCGCTCACGGGGCGCGCGGCGGTGATCACGGCCGACCGCACGGACTACGACCGCAAGGAGGGCGTGATCCTCTTCGACCGCAACGTCTTCGTCGACGACGAGCAGTACCAGATGCACGCGGAGCGGCTGTTCGTCTTCCTGGACGGGACGAACGACATGAAGCGCCTCGTGGCGCTCGGCAACGTCGCGATCACGAACGAGGACAAGTCGGCGTGGTGTACGAAGGCCGTCTACACGAAGGCGGCGTCGCGCATCGTGATGTACGGCGACGCGCAGCATCCGGCATGGCTGCGCGACGCGGGCGGGAAGTCGGGCGACGCGAGCGAGGTGCGCGGGCTGCGCATCACGTACTGGATCGACTCGGGCCTCGCGACGGTCGAGAAGTCGGTCATCACGCTGCCGGGCCTGAAGGGGACGAACAGTCCGAAGGACCTGTTCAACCCGGGCGGCGCGAAGAACTCCAAGCAGGACGAGTGAGGCGGCGCGCGATGGATGACCCTGTGATGAAGGCGATGGCCGAGATGGCCCGCGCGAACGCGGCGGGCGCGGCCCGGACGGCGTCCGCGCCCCAGCCGACGGCGCCGGATCTCGTCGCGGAGGGCCTCGTGAAGATCTACGGCGACCGCACGGTCGTGAACGGCATGTCGATGCAGGTGCGCTGCGGCGAGATCGTGGGGCTCCTGGGGCCGAACGGCGCGGGCAAGACGACGACGTTCTACATGATCGTGGGGCTCGTGCGGCCGAACCGCGGCACGGTGAAGTTCCGGGGGCAGGACCTGACGCGGATGCCCGTCTTCATGCGCGCGCGCCGGGGCCTTGGCTACCTCGCGCAGGAGCCGAGCGTCTTCCGCAAGCTGAGCGTCTGGGACAACGTGATGGCGATCCTCGAAACGCTCAAGATGGGCCGCGCGGCCCGCACGGCTCGCTGCGAGGAGCTGCTCGCCTCGCTCGACCTCGTGAAGGTCGCCCGGCAGCCCGCCTACACGCTCTCCGGCGGCGAGCGGCGCAAGCTGGAGATCGCGCGCGCGCTCGTGCGCCGCCCGTCGATCCTCATGCTCGACGAGCCCTTCGCGGGCGTCGACCCGCTCGCCGTCCACGACATTCAGGAAATCGTGCGCGGCCTCAGAGGCCAGGGCCTCGGCATCATCATCACCGACCACAACGTGCGCGAGACGCTCAACGTCGTGGACCGCGCCTACCTCGTCTACGACGGCCGTCTCCTCTGCGAGGGCCCGAGCGCGAAGCTCGTGGAGGACGAGGACGCCCGCCGCCTCTACCTGGGCGAGGATTTCAGGATGTGACATTTAACAACGAAGCATAAAAGCACAAGGAGGTATCGGATGTCCATTGAAGTGACGATGCGCCACAGCGACGTGAAGATCGAAGCGCTCAAGGAATACGCGCAGAAGCGCATGGAGAAGCTGCAGGTCTCCTTCCCGAAGGTGACGAAGGTTTCGGTCGTCATCGACGTCGACGCGAAGAAGCACATGTACATGGCCGAGGTCGTGGCGAACCGCCTCGGCGAGGTGGCCGTGGGCGCGAAGGAGTTCAGCGAGAGCGGCAAGAGCGTCATCGACGCCGCCGCCGCCCGCGCGGAGCGCCAGCTCCTCAAGATGCGCGTGAAGGCGCGCAAGGGCAGCGTGCGCGCCGCGCGCGCCGACTCGCCCCGCAACTGAGGCGCCGCCGTGGAATCCGCCGAACAGACGCCGCCCTCCACGCCGTTCACCCTCCGCGCCTTCGTCGCGGCGGGCGCCGAACGCCTGCGCATGGAGGTCGTCGTGGGCGGCGCCGGACTGGAGCGCGAGGTCCTCGAACCGATGTGCAACCGCCCCGGCCTCGCCCTCACGGGATTCTACGGCTTCTTCGCGTGGCGCCGCATCCAGGTGATCGGGCAGGCCGAGATGGCCTACCTCGAAAGCCTGGAGAGCGGCGTGCGCCTCGCGCGCGTGAAGGCGCTCTTCGACCGCGGGGCCTACTGCCTCATCTTCGCGTGCGGGCTGGAAGTCCCCGCCGCCATCGCGTCGCTGGCCGAGTCGGTGGGGGCGGTCGTCTGCCGCACGGCGCTCCTCACGCGCATCTTCTTCCACCAGGCGACGTTCGTCCTGGAGAAGCTGCGCGCGCCGAAGATCCGCCTCTACGGGACGACCGTGGAGGTGGCGGGCCTGGGCGTGATGCTCGAAGGCGCGCCGGGCCTCGGCAAGAGCGAGACGGCGCTCGGCCTCATCAAGCACGGCAACGCGCTCGTCGCCGACGACCTCACGTGCCTGCGCAAGGACGTCGCCGCGAACCGGCTGTTCGCGACGGCCTCCTCGGCCACGCGCAACTACATGGAGATCCGGGGCATCGGGATCATCCATGTGCCCAGCGTGTTCGGCGTCACCGCCGTGCGCGCCGAGAAGGAGCTCGACCTCGTCGTCACCCTCAAGAGCATGAAGGAGACCGAGGGCGAACTCGACCGCACCGGGGAGGAGCGCCGGACGCGCACGATCCTCGGCGTGGAGGTGCCGCAGATCACGATCCCGGTCGCGGCCGGGCGCGATCTCGTCAATCTCGTCGAGACGGCCGCCCAGCAGTACAAGCTGCTCGCCGCCGGACATGACGCCGTGAAGGCGCTGGACGCGCAGCTCTGCGCCCGCGCGGCGGGAACTTGCGAAGGAGAAGAACATGGCTGACCAGAAGGAAACCCGGGACCTCGTCCTGATCAACAAATACGGCCTCCACGTGCGGCCGGCGGGCCTTTTCGCGAAGATCGCCTCGCGCTTCGACGCGGACGTCGAAGTGGAGAAGGACGGGAACGTGGTGAGCGGGAAGTCCATCATGGCGCTCATGACGCTGGAGGCGACGTGCGGCACGAAGCTCGCCGTCACGGCGACGGGCCCCCAGGCGCACGAGGTCCTCGACGAGCTTGAGGCGCTCGTGCAGCGCAAGTTCGACATCCCCGACGAGCAGTAGCGCGCGACGTGGGCGGGCAGGAGGAGAGAGCGGGCGCGAAGCCCGCGATGGTCACCGTCACCGGCATTGCCGTCTCGCGCGGCTTTGCCGCGGGGCCCGTCTTCGTGCATCGCCCCGACGACGTCCAGAACGTCCCCGAGTACGAGATCGCGCCCGCGCGCGTCGCGGCCGAGGTTGCCCGCTACGACGCGGCGCGCGTCGAGACGCGCGCGCAGATCGAGGCCCTCGTCGCCCAGCTCGGCGCGCGGGGCGGGCACGCTGCCGACGTCTTCGCGAACCATCTGGAGATCCTGGAAGACGCGTCCATCCGCCGGTCGGTCGAGCGCCTGATCCGCGAGCGGCGCGTCAACGCCGAGGCGGCCGTGCGCCGCGCGGTGGCCGAGTTCCGCGCGCTCTTCGCGCGGATGAAGGACCCCTACTTGCGCGAGCGCGTGCGCGACGTCGAGGACGTGGAGCGGCGCGTCCTGCGCGTCCTCCTCGGGCGCACGGGCAACGCCTTCGCGCAGATCACCGAGCCGGTCATCATCGTCGCCGCCGACCTCACGCCGTCCGACACGGTCGCGCTGCCGCGCGCGCGCGTGCTCGGCTTCGCGACGGACCGCGGCTCGGCGACGTCGCACGTCGCGCTCCTCGCGCGCATCATGGGCATCCCCGCCGTCGTGGGCCTCGGGGACATCGTCTCCCGCGTGAAGCCCGGCGACGACGTGCTGCTCGACGGCACGAACGGCGCCGTCACCGTGAACCCCGACGTGCGCACGTGCGCCGAGTTCGCCCGCCTCGTCAAGCGCGAGCGCGAGCTTCTCGCGCTCCTCGCGGAGGACCGCGCCGGGACGGCGAAGGACGGCCCGCGCGTCCATTTCTGCGCGAACGCCCAGCCGGGCGTGCCGATGGGCGGCTTCGCCGCGTTCGGCGCGCAGGGCGTGGGGCTCTACCGCACGGAGTACCTGTGGCTCGGCGGCGACCACGAGCCGACCGAGGCGGAGCAGGCGGCGGTCTACGCGGACGCCGTGCGCGCGGCCGCCGCGATGGGCCCCGAGGCGCGCGTCGTCTTCCGCGCGCTCGACCTCGGCGGCGACAAGCTCATGCGCGGCGCGCCGTCGCACGAGGCGAACCCCTTTCTCGGCTGCCGCTCGATCCGCTGGCTCTTCGCCCACCGCGCGGCGTTCCAGGCCCAGGTGCGCGCGATCCTGCGCGCGAGCGCCGTGGGGCCCTCGGCGATCATGTGGCCGATGGTCGCGACGGCGCAGGAGCTGCGTGAGGCGAACGACGAGCTGCGGCGCGCGAAGGACGCCCTGCGCGCGGAGGGCGTCGCCTTCGACGAGAAGATCCCCGTGGGGTGCATGGTCGAGATCCCCTCCGCCGCGCTCTGCGCCGACCAGCTCGCGCGCGAGGTCGACTTCTTCTCCATCGGGACGAACGACCTCGTGCAGTACACGCTCGCGGCCGACCGCGGCAACGAGCAGGTCGCCTACCTCTACCAGCCGACGAACCCCGCCGTCATCCGCCTCGTGGACATGACGGTGAAGGCGGCGGCGGCGGCGGGCATCCCCGTCGCCGTGTGTGGCGAGACGGCGAGCGACCCCGTGCTCGGCGCGCTCTGGGTGGGCCTCGGCGTGCGCGAGCTGTCGATGAGCGCGAGCTACATCCCCGTCCTCCGCAAGGTGCTTGGCGCGCTCACGCGATCCGATCTGCAGACGCTTGCGGACCGCGCGCGCGCCGCGTGCGCGGACGGCTCTGCGGCGGAGATCTACGCGCTCTGCCGCGCCTACCTCGTCGAGAAGGTCCCCCAGCTGGAGGAGATCCAGTCGTTCTTCACGTCCCCTTGACGTCCCGGCCCGCTTCGGCACACCACTTAACCACTTACCTACTTACCTACTTAACCACTTAACCCTACTTAACTACTTAACCACTTAACCACTTAATCACCACAACATGGCGCTCAAGATTCTCGGAACGGGCAGCTACCTGCCGCCCAAGGTTGTGACGAACGACGACCTCGCACGGTCGCTCGACACGTCCGACGCCTGGATTTTCTCCCACACGGGCATCCACGCCCGTCACATCGCGGACGACGACGACTGCACGTCCACGATGGCCACGAAGGCCGCGCGCGCGGCGATGGCGGCGGCCGGCGCCGCGCCGGAGGAGATCGGGCTCATCGTGGTGGCGACGAGCTCGCCGGACTACAACACCTTCCCCTCCACGGCGTGCCTCGTGCAGGCCGCGCTCGGCTGCCCCGCCACGGGCGCCTACGACCTCCAGGCCGCCTGCGCGGGTTTCGTCTACGCGCTTGACCAGGCGCGCTGCTGGGTGAAGGTGAACCCGTTGCGCAAGGCGATCGTAATCGGCGCGGAGACGCTCTCGCGCGTCGTCGACTGGCGCGACCGGTCGAGCTGCATCCTCTTCGGCGACGGCGCGGGCGCCGTGGTGCTGGGCGACGTCCCCGGCGAGGAAGGCCCGGACGCGCACACCGTCCTCTGGGCCGACGGCAACGGCGCGGGCTTCATCTCGCGCGAGGGCGGCGCGCGCCGCCGCGCGGAGCCCGGCACGGTGAAGATCCCCTACCTCGTGCTGCAGGGGCACGACGTCTTCGCGTTCGCGGTGCGCGCCCTCTCGAAGGTCACGACACAGCTCTGCGCGGCGCTCGGCACGACGCCCGACCGCCTCGACCGCGTCTTCGCCCACCAGGCGAACGGTCGCATCATCGAGGCCGTCGCGCGGCGCATGAAGCTGCCGCTGGAGAAGTTCTACCTCAACCTGGAGACGACGGGCAACACGTCCGCCGCCTCGATTCCGCTCGCGCTCGACGAGGCCGTGCGGAAGGGCGAGCTGGCGGACGGCATGAAGCTCGTCCTCTGCGGCTTCGGCGCGGGCCTCACCTACGCGGGCACGTACATGCAGTGGCCACACCTGTAGGCGCGGCGTCCAACGGCATCTTAAAGGAGAAGAACATCATGAAGAAAGTCGTCATCACGGGCATCGGAATGGTCACGCCGTGCGGCAACGGCAAGGACGCCACATGGGCCGCCGTCAAGGCCGGCGCGTGCGGCATCACGCGCATCACGCGGTTCGATCCCTCGCGCTGCACCTGCCAGGTCGCGGGTGAAGTGAAGAACTTCGACGCCTACCTGGACGAGACGGGCTACGTGGACCGCAAGGCCGCGCGCCACATGGACCTCTTCTCGAAGTACGCCGTCGCCGCCGCCGTCGAGGCGTGGAAGGACTCCGGCTATACCGACGAGGCGAAGCCCGACATGGACCGCGTGGCGACGATCCTCGGCAACGGCATCGGCGGCATGGAGACGAACGGCGTGGCGTGGCAGACGCTTTTCGAGCGCGGGCCGGACCGTCTCTCCCCGCTCGCCATCCCCGAGCTGATCGCGAACGAGGCCGCCGGAAACGTCTCGATGACGCTCGGTGCGAAGGGCCCCGCCCAGGTGGTCGTCACCGCGTGCGCCTCCTCCACGGACGCGCTGGGCGTGTCGCTCGACATGATCCGCGCCGGACGCGCCGACGTGGTGATCGCGGGCGGCACGGAGGCGACGATCGCCGAATTCGCCGTGGGCGGGTTCATGAAGATGAAGGCCCTCGCCACGCAGTTCAACGACCGGCCCGAAAAGGCGTCCCGTCCGTTCAACGCCGACCGCTGCGGCTTCGTGATGGGCGAGGGCGCGGCCGTTCTCATTCTCGAAAGCGAGGAACACGCGAAGGCGCGCGGCGCGCGCGCCTACTGCGAGCTTGCCGGCTACGGCGCCACGTCCGACGCCTACCACATCACGGCCCCGGACCCGTCCGGCGCGGGCGCGGTGAAGGCGATCCGCCTCGCGCTGCAGGACGCGGCGGTGGACGACCTCTCCACGGTGGACTACATCAACGCGCACGGCACCTCCACCCACCTGAACGACGTCATGGAGACGAAGGCGTTCAAGGAAGTCTTCGGCGACGAACAGGCCCGCAGGATCAAGATCTCCTCCACGAAGTCGATGACCGGCCACCTGCTCGGCGCGACGGGCGCCCTCGAAGCCGCGTTCTGCGCGCTCGCGATCACGGACGCCTTCGTGCCGCCCACCATCAACTACGAGAACCCCGACCCCGCGTGCGACCTCGACTACACGCCGAACGCCGGCGTCGCCAAGGAGATCCGCGTCGCCGTCTCCACGTCGCTCGGCTTCGGCGGCCACAACGGCGTCCTCGTCTTCAAGAAGCGCTGAGGAGGCAACATGGACTTCCCGACATTCAAGCACACGTACCACCTCCCCGGCATCCAGCTGCTGCCGCACCGCGAGCCGTTCCTCTTCGTCGACGAGCTCGTCTCCGGCGACGAGACGGGGGCGCTCGGGACGTACACGTTCACGAAGGAGAAGAACGACTTCTTCAGGGGGCATTTCCCGTTCTTCCCGATCGTGCCGGGCGTCGTCCTCGTCGAGGCGATGTGCCAGGTGGCGGGCGCGTCGATCGTCGCGCGCGGCATCCTGCCGGAAGGACAGGCGGCGTTCATTCTCGGTGGCATCGACAAGGTGCGCTTCCGCCGGCCCGTGCGGCCGGGCGACACGCTCGTCACCGTTGCGCAGAACGTGCGCGTGATGAGCCGCCTCGGCATCTTCGCCCTCAAGGGGTACGTCGGCGATGAACTCGCCGCCGAGGCCGAGGTCAAGTGCGTGCTGAGCACGCAGGACAAGCTGAACCCGTAGGCGGCCCGCCCGCGCACGCAATGGGGGACGCGGCGGCATGGCGCGCGCGGGCCGTTGACGCGGCCCGCCTGCGCGCGCTGGAGGCGGAGGGGCTTGCGCCGCTTGTCGCGCGCGTCGTCGCCGCGCGCGGCGTGCCGGCGGAGGGGCTGGCGGCGTTTCTCGACCCGTCGCTCGCCCGCCTCGCGCGCGCGGAGGACCTGCCGGGGATTTCCGACGCCGTGCAGGTCATCCTGCCGTTTCTGCGCACGAAGCGGAAGATCGTCGTCTTCGGCGACTACGACGCGGACGGCGTGTGCGCGTCTGCGATTCTCGTTACGGCGCTCCGCCGTCTGGGCGGCAACGCCGAGGCGTTCATCCCGCACCGTTTCAAAGAAGGCTACGGCATGACCGCCGCCTCCCTGGCGCGCCTCCTGTGCGAACACGCCGACGCCGCGCTCGTCGTCACGGTGGACAACGGCATCTCCTCGCCGCGCGAAGTCGCCGCGCTCCGGGCGCGGGGCGTCGCGGTCGTCGTCACCGACCACCACCTCCCCGGCGAAGGGCTGCCCGAGGCGGACGCGCGCGTCAACCCGCGTGTCCAGTCGTGTCCGGGCTGCGCAGACCTCTGCGGGGCGGGCGTCGCGTTTTTCCTTGCCTCGGCGCTCGCGCGCGCCGCGACGGCGGCCGGGCTCTACGCGGGACCGAAGTTCGCCGGTCCGCTCCTCGTCCTCGCGGGTCTTGCGACGGTTGCGGACCTCGTGGCGCTCACGGGGCAGAACCGCATCCTCGTCGCGCAGTCGCTCGCGCTCTTCGAGCGCTGCGCGCCGCTCGGCCTCCGCGAACTGCGCGACCACGCGGCCCGCAGCGTCCATGCGCCCACGGTGCGCGACTACGGCTTTCTCTTCGCGCCGCGCATCAACGCGGCCGGGCGCATGGCGACGGCCGACGCGGCCTTCGACCTGCTCGTCTGCGAAGACCGCGAGGCGGCGCGCGTGCGCGCCGTCACGGTCGAGGGGTTCAACGCCACGCGGCGGGGGGCCGAGGCGCGGATGTTCGAGGCCGCCTGCGCGCAGATCGGCGCGGGCGAAGGCGCGGCGGCCGTCGTCGCCTGCGGCGCGACGGGCGGAGAGGGCTGGCATCTCGGCGTCGCGGGCATCGTCGCCGCGCGCCTCCTGGAACACTACCATGTGCCGGCCGCCGTCGCGGTGGGCGAGACGGGTAGCGTGCGCGCGCCCGACGGCTACAACGTCCACGACGCGCTCGCTACCGCCTCGGACCACCTCGTCCGTTTTGGCGGCCACGCCGCCGCTGGCGGGTTCACCGTCAAGCCGGGGGCGTTCGAGGCGTTTCGGGCCGCGTTCACGACGGCGTGTGCGAAGCAGCGGGCGGCGGCGGAGGCCGTGGACGTGCGCCTCTTCGACGGCTGGGTGGAGCCGAAGGACCTGACGCCCGACCTCGTCCAGGCGCTGCGCGGGCTGGAGCCGTTCGGCGAGGGAAATCCCGAACCCGTCTTTGGCCTGCGCGGCGTCGCCCTGCGGGAGGTCACCGTGATGGGGGCGGAGGGGAAGCACCTGTCGCTTGAGTTCGTGAACCGCGACGTGCCGCGCGCCGTCTGGTGGGGGCATGGCGAGAGGGCCGAGGGCCTTCGCGCCGAGGCCGCGAAGCCGCACGACGTCTACTTCACGCTGACGTCATCCGACTACGGATGCGGCTTGCCGCACCTTGAACTGCGCGTACACGACCTGCGCCCGTCGCAGCCGCGCTGAGGTTCAATGACGCCCGGGCGGGCCGCGCCTGTGTGTAAGAACGACCATGCGGGAGGTCCGCAACTTGTTGCGGCCGCGCTCCTTCCAGATCCCTACGCCTCTTGCCCACACGGCTGATTCCTCAACCTCTCGATCCGGGAATAAAACATGGCATTTTTGTCACAAAGATCGCAAAGACCGCAAAGGCTTTGTGAACGTTGTGCGGCCCACACGATTTGATTGCCGAGGCGATGACGTTCTCGCAGAATACGGTTCTGGCCATGGTGAGATTTTATTACGCACTGAAATCTCACGCCTGATGGCGCGGAGAAGTGGCTGCCCGTTCCCCAGTCCGCCGTGTCGTCCCGGCCGGCGGCGCGCCTGTGTGTACGGACGCGCTGAATTGCGCCCCTCCCGCCGCAGTCGTTTCGAAGTGAAATCGCGGCCGTCGGGCGGCACGCAAAATTAAAAAAAGCCAACTTGACGGGGGGGGGGGGGGGTGATATAAACTCTGTTCCGAGTCTCTAGGAAGGGGCGTGGTACATGAAGAAGACGTATGCCATTTTGATTTGCGCAGGATTTCTGTCCTGTTCGGGCGCGGCGGCACGCACGACGGCGGAGGCGGTTGACAGCGCCTACGCGGAGCTGTGGGCACGGTTCGTTTCGCCGCAGGGGCTCCTCTACGACTACGTCGGCGAGCTGCCGACGCCGGAGGACTGCGCGGCGTGCCGTCCGAACGCGATGGGGTGGTGGAGCCCCATCGAGAACGGGCCGATGTTCACGGGGCCGTTTCTCTGGGCGATGGTCCAGCGCGCGCGGCGCACGGGGCGCGCCGAGGACCGGGAGAAGTGCCGCCGGCTCGTCGAGGGGCTGATCCTGTGCGCGGACGTCTGCGGGACGCCGGGCATGATCTGCCGGGGCGTGGGGTCGGACGGGCGGTGCCACTATCCGCTCGGGAGCTGCGACCAGACGGTTCCGTGGTTCTTCGGCATGGACGCCTACCTGCGCGGCGGGTTCGGCGATGCGGCGCTGCGGGAGCGGGTTCGCGCGAAGATGGTGGCGGTGGCCGAGGCTTTGGAAAAGGTGGATTGGCGTGTTCCGCGTGACGGAAAGTTTTCCAAGGGGTTCAGCGGCGACCTGCCCGCCGATCCGCTGCCGTTCCGGGGGGCGACCCATTACCTGTTCATTCTCCGTGCACTTGCCGATGCGACGGGCGAGGCGAAGTGGCGGGACGCCTACCGTGCCGCACGGGATGAACGCTATCCGGGGACGAAGAAGGACCCGAAGCCCTACGACGAGACGCGCCTGGAGGTCTGTGCCTACGGCTATCGCTACGACCGCGAGAAGAGCCGCCATCCGTTTCAGATGGAGCCCCTCCAGTTCTGGATCTACGTCTGCGCCCACCAGGCGCTGGCGGAACTTGCCGTGCGCGAGGAAGCCCCCCGGGCGGCGCGCCTCTACCGGGAAGGACTGACGAAGGGGGCGAAGTGGGCGAGCGCCTTCGTCGAGGACTACCGGAAATGGGATAATCGGGCCGAGCGTCCGTTCAAATATGCCAATTGGCGCCAGGGATGGAAATGGCGGGAGCAGAACTCATGGGAGGACGCCCTGCAGGTTGCGCGGTCGCCCGTCCCGGAGGTGATTGGCACGCGCAAGCAGTACGAACGGCGCTACCTGACCTCGCCGCTCGCGGCGGCGGCGATCTGCGCGTTCGACGCGGCGTATCGCTCCGCCGTCGAACGGGCGCTCCGCTTCTACGACTACACGACGCCGAACATTTCGGAGTTCTTCTTCGCCGCCGTCGCCTACGAGGCGCTGCATGCGACGTGGGCGCGGCAGGCGGATTGACGGGAAAACGGGAACGCAAAGAGGAGAGGTGGAACATGAAGCTGCTTGAGGGTGTTCTTGCGCTGTGTGCGGCGTGTGCCGTTCCGCAGGTTGGCCGGGCGCACAATCTGGAGACGTTTCCCGAGGGGGCGGATCCGGTCGTGCTGAATACGCAGGACGCGCAGCGGAATGTCCGCGGGAAGGCGGGAAGCGTTGTGAGCCAGTTTGTGTTCCAGGGGGACGGCGTACTCCGGCCGACCGGGAGCGGTGCGGTCTGCACGGTCAACGTGACGCCGGTGGCGACGAACGGGACCCTGACGATTGACTGCACGCAGTTCGCGTTCACGGCGGGTGAGACGAAGACGCTGCACCTTGCGGGAGGCGTCTACTGCGGGACGGCGGGCGTCCTGGCCGTGAGGGGCGCCGAGGCGGTGAAGGCGGGCTACCGGGAGGCGGCGGCGTGCCCGGCGCTTTCCATCCCCAACGTCGATCTGGGCGGCGCCACGCTGGAGATCGTCGCGGGCGTGGCGCTCTTCGCCCTTCCGCCGAAGGACCGGCAGCCCTGGAGCATCGCGCCGGACGCCTGGGTCTACGTGCAGGGGGACAACGCCCTGGCGGAGGAAACGGTCGCGGGCGTGCTTGACTGGACGGGGCGCACGGGCGAGCTTCACCTCGGCGCTCGCAATCCGATTCCCAGGGGGGTGACGCTCAGGATGGGGAGCAAGGGGCGCGTGCTGAGCTATCCGACGGCGCCGTGGCTGACCGTCAATGACGAAGCGGGGCACGTCTACTGCGACTGGGCGTCGCGCGGCGGCGTGGCGGGGTGCGTCGTTGACTGCGACATCGAGCTGGCCGCAGCATCGACGTTGAGCGTCCAGCTGCGCAACCAGACGTTCAACGGGACCATCCGCGGGGCGGGAACGCTCGAACTGGCCGGCTATCGGATGGCGTCCACGGCGCCGACGGTCTTCAACGGGCCGGTCGACCTTTCCGGCACCGTGGACGTTGCGCCGCCGAACCAGCCAGACAAGAGCGCCTTCTTCGTCTTCAACGACGCGGCCTTCACGAATGGCGTCGTGCTGTCCTGCATGGATTCCGCCACGAACGTGACGATCACGTTCAACGGGCGTGTCGGGCCGCGTTTCACCCGGGCGGCGTTTCCGGCCTGGCAGGACAACCGTGCGGGGAACGTGCATGTCGTCCTCGCGGAAGGCACGGCACTGCACCTGGAGCGCGTGACGCGGGGCGGCGCGGTGTTCGGCGGGGCCGGGACGGTGGTCGCAGGCACGGTGGCGGCGGCGGATGCGCTGTTCCAGGCCGACGACGGGACGAAGGTCGTCAAGGACGCGGCGGTTCCGGGCCCGCTCCGCGCCGAACGGCAGGCGGGCTACACGGTCTACAGGGGATGGAGCGGGACGCTCCGCCTCGTCGACCATCCTGGGGGGACGCTGGACCTGCTTGGCGGCGATGTCGAGGTCGGCGACGGCGTTGGCGCGACGGTCAACGTCGTGGGGAACGGCGTCGTCAATCTGACGACGGAGGGGATGGCCTGGCAAGACGACGCCAATCTGCTCCTCTGGGTGTCGGGCGATGCCGGGAACACGGTTTCGAACCTGTACGTGGTCGAAGGCGCGAGCGTGGGCAGCGACACGACGCGCCCGGCCGAAGTCGGCTACACGACAAACACGTCGTACGGGACGTACTGGGTTTCGGAATGGATGGATCGGCGCGGAACGGGATTCGAGACCTGCCGGCTCGTCAATGACCGCCTGGTGACGCAGGGGACGCCGCAGTACTACGATACCGTCTATCTTCAGGCGAAGAAGGAGGCCGGAACGGGGAATCTGTATCTTTCGAGCTGGACGGACGCGGGGAACGATTCGTCCCGCCGCCTCGTCGTCAGGAACGGGCGCTTCACCTCCGTGACGGCGGGCGAGATCGTGATGGTGTTCGGCAGCCAGCATGGCGGCGGCGCGGCGCTCGTTTCGGCGGGCAACGAGACGAGCGCCAACCTCTTTGGGCGCGCGAAGGGGCTTCAGAGCCCGATTCTGGCGAACCGGACGGCGCGCGTGTGGCTGGACGGCACGGAGGTGGATCCGACGACACAGACGTTCAACGGCGGGTGGCAGGTCGTTTCCCTTCGGCCGGACGCGGCGTGCCAGCTCCAGGGCATCGGGTACGGCGTCTCGTTCCTTTCCCCGCTGCGGGACGGCGGCGGGCAGAACTACGCGGAGATCCTGGTCTTCAAGGAGGCCCTGTCGGACGCCAGGCGAAAGGACGTGGAGCGCTACCTCGCGCGGAAATGGCGCATCGCCGCCTATGTGGACACGGGGACGCCGCCCCAGGTCGCGGTGACGGGGAGCGGACACGTACACGTGGCGGGCGACGTGACGGTCGAGGCGTCGGACTTCTCGGGGACATGCGAACTCCACGACAGCGCGCGCGTCTCGTTCCCGGCGGCGTCCAACGTGGTCGTCTCGGGATGCGGCAGCGTTTCCGCCTTGGCGCAGCAGGGCGTGCCGAGGGCCTTTGCGCCGACATTCAAGGGCGTCCTGCGGCTGGATTTCGAGACGCTGGCCTTCGACGTGGACACCCGGCGCACGTCCGCCGTGAACGCCCTGCACGTCGAACCTGCGTGGCTTGACGTCGATCGCCCGATGTCCCTCGCCGTGCGGCAGGTCGGGCATGGCGACCAGATACTGATCGACCTCGTGACGGCGGGGGGCTTCCTCTCGGAACCGCGTTGGGAACTTGCTTCGAGCGAGGGCTTCGCGCAGAAGCCGAAGCTTGACGGAACAGATCCCTGCGCCGTGCGCCTCAAGGTCCCGTTCCCCGGCTTGACCGTCATTCTCCGCTAGGGGCGGGGCGGCCTCCGGGAGGGCCGCGACCATTGCCTTCAAGGGCCGCCGGGGTGAACCCGGCGCCGCGATATGGTATACTCTTCGACTTCCGCTCCAACTTCCACTCCAGCTTCCACCCACTCCCAACCCCCGCCGCGCCATGTTCTCCGAAAAATACCGCCTCTGCGAGCTCTTCGGCATCCCGATCTACCTCAGCACGTCGACGATCTGCCTCCTGTTCTTCTTCGTCGGCATGACGGACTCGCTCGTTCTCGACATCATCTGCATGGCGATGCTGCTCGTCTCCATCGTCGCGCATGAGCTCGGGCACTCGCTCACCGCGCGCTGCTTCGGCTGCCGCACGCGCGACATCACGCTCACCGTCATCGGCGGCTGCGCGAGCCTGGAGCGGATGCCCCGCAAGGCCTGGCAGGAGCTTTTGACGGCGGCGGCCGGGCCGGCGGTGAGCTTCGCCGTGGCGGTGGGCGCGCTCGTCGCCTCGGGCCTCTGCCCGGCCCGCCTCCTCGCCGCCGCGCTCTACGTGACGGCGATCATCAACTTCTCCCTCGGCGCCTTCAACCTCCTTCCGGGCTTCCCAATGGACGGCGGGCGCGTCTTCCGCTCCGTTGCGCGGCTCTTCACGTCGCGCACGCAGGCCACCTACCTCGCGATGGTCGTGGGGCGCGCCGCGGCCGTCCTGCTCGTGGCGGGGCCGTTCTTCGGCATCGACCGCATCTGGATCATCCCCATCGGCGGAAACATCCTGATGCGGGGCCTCATCGCGTGGATGATCTGGCGCGAGGGCGCGCGCGAGTACCGCCAGGTCCTGGCCGAGGGCGAGTGGGGCGGCCGCTGGGACTTCTCCGCGCGCGTCTCGCCCCCGCCCTACGGCGGCGAGGAGGACGAGACGGAAGTCCGCCGCGGCCGCTAGCCTTTCATGCAAGGAGAATCGAAATGGAACTGATCGAGACGCTGAGGAAGGCCGGCATCATTCCGGTCATCGTGATCGAGGACGCGGCGCAGGCGGCGCCGCTCGCGCGGGCGCTTGTGAAGGGCGGCCTGCCCGTTCTGGAGGTGACGTTCCGCACGGCGGCGGCGGCGGACGCGATCGCCCGCATCAAGGCGGCGGTGCCGGAGGCCGTCGTCGGCGCGGGCACCCTCCTCACGCCCGCGATGGTGAAGGCCGCGAAGGCGGCGGGCGCGGTCTTCGGCGTCGCGCCCGGCTTCGACCCCGCCGTCCTCGCGGCGGCGCGGGCGGAGGGGCTGGAGATGGTGCCGGGCGTCGCGACGGCGAGCGAGCTTTCCCAGGCCCTCACGGCGGGCGCGAAGATGGTGAAGTTCTTCCCGGCCGAGGCGGCGGGCGGCGTGAAGATGATCAAGAACCTGCTCGGCGCGTTCCGCTTCACGGGCGTGACGTTCATGCCCACGGGCGGCGTGAACCCCTCGAACGTCGCGGACTACCTGGCGGTGCCGGAGGTCGTCTGCTGCGGCGGCACGTGGATCGTCCCGAAGGACGCGCTCGCGAAGGGCGACTGGGCGGCTGTCGAGAAGCTGGCGGCGGCGGCCGCCGCCCTCGTGCGCGCCCGCCCTTCAGGGGGTGGGGCCGTCCGCTAAACAGGCGGGCAGCAGCTCGTTCATCGCGTGGATCGTGGCACCGAGCGCGGCGGCTTCGCGGCGGAAGCCCGCGTCCTCGGTGAAGACGCAGACGCCATGCTTCAGGCCGGCGGCGCGGCGGCCGCGCAAATAGTCGCAGATCAGCCGGTCGGCGCGGTGCGCGCCCGTTCCGCCCGTGAAGCTGACGCGCAGGCGGCCGTCGATCGCCGTGTCGGCCCGCGGCCCGTCGAAGACGATCCAGGCGCGGTCGAGCGGATGCCTGGTGAGCCAGGCGCGCACGAGGCCGCACAGGATCTCGCGCTTCCGGCATGGCTCCAGGCGGCGTTCGGCGGGCGCGAGCAGCGAGGCGCTTCCGAGAAGGGCGTTCCAGCCGTCGACGAGCGCGAGCCGGCCGCCGGCGGGGAGCGCCTCGGCGTCGCGCGCGGCGGCGAGCGCAAGCGCGAAATGGCCGCGCAGGGCGTCCCGTTCGGCGCGCGTCTGCGCAAGCGCCGCGTTCAGGCGCGTGATTTCGGCCCTCAGCTCGCGGACGCGCGCGACGCGCGCGTCGTGGAAGATCTCGTTGGCGGTCATCGCGCGTCGGAAGAGGACAGTTCAAGGCGCCAGCTGGGAGCGGCGGGCGACTCGACGGCGACCGCCTCGGCGACGCGGTAGCCGGGAACCCAGAGGACTTCGCCCGTCGCGGCGTCCGCGAGGATGGGAAGGACGGCGCGGAGGGCGGGGGCGACCTTCGCGGTGACGAAGACGTCCTGGAGCTTGCGCGACTTTCCGCCCATGCCCGTCGGGGCGATGCGGTCGCCGGGGCGCCGAGGGCGGAGCGCGAGCGTCCGCCCCGCGAGCTTCGCGCGCGAAAGCTCGCAGACCGCCGGAAGCGCCCCGACGGCGGCGGGGGGGCGGCGCGTGAAGCCCGTCGCCGGGGAAATGGAAAGCGTGAACGAGCGGGGCGGCGGGGCCTTCTCCTGCGCGTCGGCTTCCGGGACGGGGCGCACCAGCTCGCCCCGCAGGATCGCGGCCGTCTTGCAGAGGTGTTCGGTGAGGCGGGGGTCGAGGTGCGCGCGCAGCCAGGGGAGGACGAGGTGGCGCACCTTGTTGCGGGGGATCGAGAGGTCGGCGTTCGTCGCGTCTTCGCGCCAGGCGAGGCCGCGCCGTGCGAGGAAGGCGCGCAGGTCGGCGTCGCGCAGGTCGAGGAGGGGGCGGATGAAGGTGAGGGGGCCGACGTGGGAGATGCGCTTGAGCCCCGCGAGGCCGTCCGGGCCCGCGCCGCGCGCGAGGCGGAGGAGGAAGGTCTCGGCCACGTCGTCGGCGTGGTGGCCCGTCGCGATGGCGTCGAGGCGGAGGCACTTCGCCATGCGCGCGAAGAACGCGAGGCGCACGCGGCGGGCGGCCATCTCAAGCGATTCGCGCGGCCGGCGGACGATGCGCGCGCGTGTCGCGTGGAAGGGGAGGGCGAAGTCCGCCGCGAGGCGCTTGACGAAGCGGGCGTCGGCGTCGGCGTCGGGCCGCAGGCCGTGGTCGACGTGCAGGACGACGGCGTCGAAGTTGAACGCCGCGCGCAGCTCGGCCATCAGGACGAGGAGCGCCGTCGAGTCGGCGCCGCCGGAGACGGCGAGGCCGATGCGGCGGTGCGCGTATGTCCGAAGGGTGCGGGGCATGGCGCAGAGTTTAGCCGATTCGGCCTCGTCGGTCAACGCGCCAGACGGCGCGGGATATGGTAAACTACTCCCTCCCATGCTCGATTTCCAGAACATCTCGGTCCACTACGGCCTGCAGGACGTGCTGGCGGACGTCAGCTTCCGCGTGAACGCCTCCGAGCGCGTCGGCGTCGTCGGCCCGAACGGATCCGGCAAGTCCACGCTCTTCAAGATCATCCTCGGCGAACTGTCGACGGACCGGGGCGAACTCGTCATCGAGGGCAAGCCGCGCATCGGATCCACGCGCCAGCACCCCGAGCCGGACACGCCGGAGGAGACGCTGCTGGAGTATTCGATGCGCGGCATCCCCGGCTTCCACGAGCTGGAGGCCCGCATGCGCGCCCTGGAGGAGCGGCTCGATTCCGGCGACCCGGAGGTGCTGGACGCATACGGCGAGGCGCAGACCGCCTTCGAGCATCTGGGCGGCTACGACCTCGAAACGCGCGTGAAGGTGGCGCTCGGCGGCCTCGGCTTCTCCGTCGAGGAGTTCGAGAGGCCGTTCGCGAGCTTTTCGGGCGGCTGGCGGATGCGCGCCGAGCTGAGCCGCGTATTGGCCTCCCAGCCCGACCTGCTCCTCCTCGACGAGCCGTCGAACTACCTCGACCTGCCTGCCGTCGATTGGCTGCAGAAGTTCCTCCGGCAGTACCGCGGCACGCTCATGCTCATCTCCCACGACCGCTACCTGCTGCGCACGCTGACGGACATCATCGTGGAGGTGGACGCCGGCACCTGCACGCGCTACGAGGGCAACCTCGACTGGTACCTGCGCGAGCGCGAGGTGCGCTACCAGCACCTCCTCCAGGCGAAGGAGAACCAGGACCACCACCGCGAGCAGCTGCAGCGCTTCGTCGACCGTTTCCGCGCCCAGGCGACCAAGGCCGCGCAGGCGCAGAGCCGCCAGAAGCTCATCGACAAGATCGACGAGGCGCGCATCGTCCTGCCGAAGCGCTACACGCAGGCCGGGCGCCTCCGCCTCGCGCCGCCGCCGCCCTCCGGCGTCGAGATGTTCCGCTGCGAGAACCTCTTCTTCTCCTACGACGGCGTGCGGAACGTGCTGCACGACGTCACGTTCAACATCGCGCGCGGCGACCGGGTGGCGCTCATCGGCTACAACGGCCTCGGCAAGTCGACGCTCATGCGCATCATCGCCGGGCGGCGCGCGCCGACCTCAGGCAAGGCCGTGCTGGGGCACAACGTCGTGCCGGGCTACCTCTCGCAGGAGCTCGCCGAGACGATCCCGCCGGACCTCACCGTCTACCGCGTGGCGAAGGACGCCTGGCAGGGCGCGACGAACCTCTCGGGCGAGAAGCACTTCCGCAACCAGCTCGGCGCATTCGGCTTCGACGAGAACGACGTGGAGAAGCAGGTGGGCGTCCTCTCGGGTGGCGAGAAGATCCGCCTCGCCTTCCTCCGCCTCTTCCTGCAGGCGCCGAACTTCCTCCTCCTCGACGAACCGACGACGCACCTCGACCTCGACGGCCGCCGCCTTCTGCAGGACGCGCTCCAGAAGTACACGGGCACGATCCTCCTCGTCTCGCACGACATCGAGTTCGTGCGCGCCGTTGCGACCTCCGTCCTCGAAATCACCCGCGCGGGCATCCGCTCGTTCCCCGGCGGCTACGACTACTACTGCGAGAAGAAGGCGCAGGAGCAGGCGGCGAAGGGGACGGTCGCGCCGCCGCCGGCCGAGGCGGCGGCGCGCGACGGCGCGGCGCGCCCCACCTCGAAGGAGCTGCGCCAGCAGCGCGCGGCCGCGCGCGCGAAGGTCGCGCCGCGCCTGCGCGCGCTCAAGGCGAAGGTGGAGGCGTGCGAGAAGAAGATCGAGGAACTCCAGGCCGCGCTCGACGCGACGTCCGAGGAACTGTTCAACCCGAAGCCCACGACCGACTTCGCGGAGGCGAACCGCAGGGTCCACACGCTCCAGTTCGAGATCGACCGCTACACGGAGGACTGGGAGAAGGCCGCGACCGAGCTGGAAGGGCTGAAGGAGTGACCGCCCCCCATTGTGCTTGCACGGCGTGCCGCCATCGACTATACTTGCCCGCGTGCTTGAAGGTCTGAAGACACTGAGAACGATCCACGAAAGGTTGTGCCGATGAGTTCGCTTTTGATGCTGGCGGCGGCCCTCGTGCCGCTGAACGGGGCCTGGCAGCTGAAGGGCTGGCCGACGCCCGACCGGGGGAGCGTGCGGACGCTGGAGGAGGTGCCCGCCGGGGCGCGGACCCTGCCCGCGAAGGTGCCGGGGTGCTACGAGCTCGACCTCTGCGCCGCCGGTCTGCTCCCGGACCTCTTCTATGCGAACAACCAGTACGCCGTGCGGCCCTGGGAGGGGCACCAGTGGCTCTACGCGCGCACGTTCACGCTCGGCGCGGTGCCGCCGGACGAGAAGGCCGTCCTCGTCTTCGACGGCCTCGACACGCTCTGCGACGTCTTCGTGAACGGGCGGAAGGTCGGCGAGGCGGCGGACATGTTCATCCCGCATGCGTTCGACGTCACGCGGGCCGTCCGCGCCGGAACGAACGAGGTCGCCGTCCTCTTCCGCTCGCCCGTCGTCGAGTCGCAGTTCAACGAGATCGCGGCCATCGGGAACGCGGGCTCGACCTCCGAGCTGGAGGCGTTCCGCAAGCCCGCCCACATGATCGGCTGGGACATCCTGCCGCGCTTCGTCTCCGCCGGCATCTTCCGCGACGTGCGGCTGGAGGTGCGTCGGCCCGAGCGCATCCGCGACGCCCACTGCGCGCTCCTGGAGCTGGATCCGGCGAAGCGGTCGGCGCGCTATCTCCTGGACCTGCGCCTCGAAGGGAGCTTCCGCCGCCTCGACCATTCCGAGATCGAGGTCACGGTGTCGCGGAACGGCAAGGTCGTTGCGCGGCCGCGCACGAAGGTCCTCCACTGGACGCCGCGCCTCTGGTTCGGCCTCCGTAACGCGGACCTCTGGTGGCCGCGCGGCTTCGGCGAACCGGCGCTCTACGACGTGAAGGTCGTCTGGCGCGACGGCGCGACGCGCGAGACGCTCGCCGAGAAGGCGTTCCGGCTCGGCGTCAAGAAGGTGGAACTGGAGCTTTCGGACTACGACGTCGCGACGAAGAGGCCCGGCGAGATGACGTTCATCGTGAACGGCGAGCCGTGCTTCATCCGGGGGACGAACTGGACGCCGGTCGACGCGCTCCACTGCCGCGACCGGGACCGCATCCTCCCCACGCTCGAACTCATCCGCGAGGCGAACTGCAACATGATCCGCGTCTGGGGCGGCGGCCTCTACGAGCCGGAACCGTTCTGGAACTGGTGCGACGAAAACGGCGTCATGGTGTGGCAGGACTTCTGCTTCGCCTGCACGCAGTACCCGCAGGAAAACCTCGCCTTCCAGGACCTCGTGCGCCGTGAGACGGTCGAGGTCGTGAAGCGCCTGCGCAACCACGCCTCGCTCGCGCTCTGGTGCGGCAACAACGAGAACGACGCCGTGCTGCGCCTCGGGCCGTGGAAGAACTGCGGGGCCGGGTCCGACCCGAACCGCGACGTCTACTCGCGGCAGATCCTCCCCGAGGTCCTGCGCGCGTTCGACCCCACGCACCCCTACCTGCCGAGCTCGCCCTACGTGAACGCGGACGTCGTCGCCGGGCGGGCGCGGTCCGTCGAGGGCCACTACTACCGCCGCTGGTGGAAGGGGGAACTCTTCACGGCGACGCACGAGAAGTTCTACAGCGAACTCGGCCTGCACGGCTGTCCGTCGGCCGCGTCCATCCGCGAGATGTTCTCGCCCGCCTGCCGCGAGCCGTTCACGAGCCCGAAGGAGAAGAACCGGATGTGGAACGTCCGCTACGTGCCCTACACGCCGGGGGACTACCTCTCGAACGAGCTCGTGCCGGGCGAGCCGCCGAAGGGCGTCTTCGACTTCAACGACGAGTGGGTCAAGCGCGGCGTCTGCGTCTTCGAGAACAACCTCGCACGCAGCAAGTTCGTCGGCTGCCGCAACCACCGGATGATTCTCCAGATGCACATGCTCTTCGGCGACATCGAGACCGATCTCGACGGCTTCGCGCTCCAGAGCCAGTGTGCGCAGGCGGAGGGGATGAAGTTCCTCGTCGAGCACTGCCGCGCGGGCAAGTTCGAGCGGAAGACGGGCATGACGTGGTGGAACATGCGCGACGGCTGGCCCGTCATCTCGGACGCCGTCGTCGACTACTACGGCCGGCGCAAGCTCGCCTATGAATACATCAAGCGCGCCCAGCAGGACGTCCTCGTGATGGTCGACGAGAACGGCGACGTCCTCGCCGTGAACGACCGTCTGCGCCCCGCATCGGGCCACGCGACGCTGACGGACGCCGAGACGGGCCGGGTTCTCTTCGACGGGGACTTCGCGTGCGGCGCGAACGCCGTCGCGAAGATCGGCGCGGTCGCGCTCTCCGGACAGGGCGTCGCGAAGATCCGCTACACGGTCGCGGGCGACGCCGAAGCCTACGCGAGCCACTACCTCTACGGCGGGCCCACGCAGAAGTACGTCGGCGAGAAGAAGATCCGCTTCGCCGACTACCGTCGCTGGATGGGGCTTTAGGCGGCGGGGCGCGCCGCATCCCCCTCCCCTGAAAATGGCCGTTGACAGAAGCGGGGGGGAATGGTGTAAACTGGCGTCCATGAAAAAAGAGACCTTTGTTGCCGCATTGTCGGCGTTGGCCCTTCCCGTCGCGCTCTGCGCGGGCGAACAGACCCAGGTGAAGCTGACGGGGCCGTTCGGCGAACGGCTCGACCGGATGATCCGCAACCACGTGGCGGCGACGGACCCCGTTCTCCTGGCGGACCGCTTCCACGAGCGCACGCGGGAGGGATGGTGGCAGACCGAGTTCTGGGGCAAGTACATGCATGCGGCCGTGCCGTTCTGGAAGTATTCCGGCTCGGCGGCGCTGAAGGCCAGGATCGACGCGGGCCTGGCGCGCGTGCTGCAGGCCCAGGAGCCGAGCGGCTACATCGGAAACTACCCGGAGGCCCGCCGCTGCGGCGCCGGCTGGGAGGTCTGGGGCATGAAGTACACGCTGCTCGGGCTTCTCTACGCCTATGACGGCGCGGGCGACCGCCGGGCCCTGGACGCGGCGTGCCGCCTGTGCGACTATCTGATCGCCGAACTCGGGCCGAACGGGCGGCGCGGCGTCCCCCTGCGGCACACGGGCTGGTTCGGCGGCCTGCCCAGCTGCAGCGTGCTGGAGCCGGTCGTGTGGCTCTACCGGCGCACGGGCGAGGCGCGCTACCTCGACTTCGCGACGTACATCGTCGGACAGCTCTGCGACGAAAAAGACAGCCCGCAGCTCGTGCGGCAGGCCGACCTTCCCGTCGCCGACCGCCGCTTAGAGGTCGTGCCGAAGGTGTTCAACACGAAGAACGCGCACGTCCATTTGCTGAAGGCCTACGAGATGATGAGCTGCTACCAGGGGCTCGTCGAATACTACGAGGTGACGGGGAAGAAGGTCTTTCTGGACGCGGCCGTGAAGACGGCCGAGAGCATCCGCACGACGGAGGTGAACCTCGCGGGCGGCGCGTCGGCGGGCGAGTACTGGTTCCGCGGCGCCGACCAGCAGTACCGCCACATTTCCTGGCAGCAGGAGACGTGCGTGCTGACGACGTGGATGCGCCTGTGCGCCAAGCTCCTGGCCGTGACGGGCGACCCGAAATGGGGCGACGAGCTTGAGAAGACGTTCTACAACGCCTATCTCGGCGCGCTGAACCGGAACGCCGACACGTTCGCGTCCTACTCGCCCCTGATGGGCGATCGTTCCAGCGGGCATCACCACTGCGGCCTGCACACGGACTGCTGCAACGCGAACGGGCCGCGCGGCTACCTGGCGGTCCTCTCGTCGTATCTCCTCGCGGAGGAGGATGCCGTGCGCGTCAACTTCTTCATAAGCGGCCATCTCTCGGCCGTCCTGCCGAAGACGGGGCGGACGGTCGCGCTCCAGTGCTACACGGTCTATCCGCGCGAGGGGCGGGTCTGCCTCTGGTACCGTTCGCCGGAGACGCAGGCCTTCACGCTCAAGGTGCGGATCCCCGCGTTCTCGAAGGAGACGGAGGCGCGCGTGAACGGCAAGCCGTTCCCCGGCACGCCCCAGGCGGGGCGCTACTTCGAGATGGCCCGCACGTGGAACGAGGGCGACGTCGTGGAGCTGCGCTTTGAGATGCCGGTCGTCCTGCACCGCCTGCACGACTACGCCGCCTTCACGCGCGGCCCCATCTGCCTCGCCCGCGACACGCGCTTCAACGACGGGGCGCTTGACGAGGAGATCCGGGCCGACAGGATCACGCCCGCCGACCTCGCGGCGTTCCGCCTGGTGCGCCCGCCGACGACGGATATGTTCATGGCCCTCGCGGCCGCCTTGCCGGCCGGCGTCCACACGGAGGATCCCGACGCAGGGAAGCATCCGCTCAGCCTCCACTTCACCGACTATGCGTCGGCCGGCAACACCTGGCAGCCCCGGGACCGCTACCGCGTCTGGCTTCCGGAGCTGATCCCCGGGCGGGACCACTGAGGCCGGCGGGCTCGGCGCGTTTTTGTGGTATAATGGCGCAACGGCCTGCTTCGACGGGCCGGCACAGAGGGCGGCGTCCGCCCGTTTCAACGAGGACATCGGCATGGTGAAGAGAAGAGAGTTCCTGTCGCTCGGCGCGCTTGCGCTCGCCGGATGCGCCACGGTCGAGACGCCGCGGGCGCGCAACGCGCGGCCGTTCGCCGCGCAGCCGCCCGCGCTGGAGGACCTGCGCGTGCCGCCGCCGAAGCCCGCGTTCCACGTGTTCTCGAAGATGTTCCAGCCGCCCGTCACGAAGGGCGTGGACGAACTCTGCGAATTGATGGCGAAGGCGGGGTTCGACGGCATCCAGTGGACGGTGCGTCCGAAGGGGCACGTGCTGCCGGAGCGCGCGGCGGAGGATTTGCCGAGGGTCGTGGCGGCCGCGCGGAAGCAGGGGCTTCAGGCGACGACGATCTGCACGGCGATCACGGACGGCGACGACCCGGCGTCCGAACGGCTTCTCAAGGTCGCGGCGGACTGCGGCTTCACGCTCTTCCGCCCCGGCTACTACTTCTACGACGTGAAGAAGGAGACGTTCCAGCAGTCGATGGACCGCATCCGGCGCGGGTTCGCCTCGCTCGCCCGCGTCGCCGGGAAGACCGGCATGAAGGCGACCTACCAGAACCACTCGTCCTGGGGCCCGAGCGTCTTCGGCGGGCTGCTCTGGGACATCCACGCCTGCATCCGCGACCTCGACCCGAAGCACGTCGGCATCGAGTACGACCCGATGCACGCCTTCTTCGAGACGAACCTCTCGTGGACGCACGGCTTCGAGCTCGTCGCGCCCTGGATCGGCGCCGTGGACCTCAAGGACTTCCGCTACCGGCTTTCCAAGAAGAACCCGAAGAACCACGCGAAGTTCATGTGCCCGGCGGGCGACGGCGTCGTGCCGTGGCAGGACGTGAGGCGCCTCCTCGACGCGCGCGGCGTGCGCGTGCCGTACATCGTCCACTTCGAGTACGATTTCGACAAGGCCGACCTCCTGAAGACGGTCAAGGGCGAGCTCGACTGGTTCAAGGGGGTGTTCGCATGAAGATGGGTCGCCGGTCGTTTGTCTCCCTCGGCGCGCTTGCGCTCGCGGGCCGCGTGCCGCCGGCCGCCGCCGCGCGGCAGGCCCTGAAGCCGATCACGGTCGCCTCGGGCGCGTGCGGGTTCGAGCGCGAGCCGATGGTGCGGCCGTTCGGCTTCAAGGGCGGCTACCTCACCGAGGAGTGGATCGTCTCGGCGTGCCTCCGCTCGACGGGCGGGCGGCACGGCATCGGCCTCGGCACGCAGAGCGTCCTCTGGAGCGACGCGCGCGTCTTCGCCTCGAACTCCGAGGCGGGCGGCAACGCGCTCATGTTCGCGCTCACGCAGCGCGCGCTCAACCTCGCGCGGGGTATGACGTTCACGACGCCCGTCGCGCTCACCGACGCGCTCTGGCCGCAGGTGTGGGAGTACGGGAAGAAGGTGACGGCCAATCCGGACCTCCGCGCGACCTTCGCGCTCAACGCGCTCGTCGCCGTTGACAACGCGGCCTGGGTCCTCTTCGCGCGCGAGAACGGCTTCACGGACTTCGACCAGCTCATCCCCGACGCCTACCGCCCCGCGCTCGCCTGCCGCCACGCGAAGTGCGCCTCCATCCCGCTCTTCTCCTACAAGGTGCCGCCGGCCGAGATCAAGGCGGCCGTCGACGCCGGTTCCTTCTTCATGAAGATCAAGATCGGCCAGCCCGGCACGCAGGAGGAGATGCTGGAGCGGGACAAGGCGCGCGTCGCCGAGATCCACGCCGTCCTCAAGGACTGCCGCACGCCCTACACGAAGAGCGGGAAGCTGCCCTACTACTTCGACGCGAACGGGCGCTACGAGAAGAAGGAGACGCTGCTGCGCTTCATCGACCACCTCAAGGCGATCGGCGCCTACGAGCAGGTCGCCCTCATCGAGGAGCCATTCGACGAGCGCGCCGACATCGACGTCCACGACATCCCGCTACGCCTCGCGGCCGACGAGAGCGCCCACACGGTGGAGGACGCCCTCGTGCGCATCGAGATGGGCTACCGCGCCATGGCCCTGAAGCCGATCGCGAAGACGATGTCGATGTCGATGAAGATCGCCCAGGCCGCGCACGAGCGGGGTGTCCCCTGCTTCTGCGCCGACCTCACCGTGTGCCCGGCGCTCGTCGAGTGGAACAAGGCCGTCGCCGCGCGCCTCCCGGCGTTCCCCGGCATCGGCGACCTCGGGCTCGTGGAAACGAACGGCCACCAGAACTTCCGCAACTGGGAGCGGATGCGCCAGGACCTCGCCCACCCCGATGCGCACTGGACGCGCACGGAGCGGGGCGTCTTCGAATGCGACGCCGACTACTGGGCGAAGAGCGGCGGCATCCTGGCGCCCATGCCGCGCTACGAGGCGATGTACGGGAACTTCAACGGTTGAATGGACAAATGGCTTCCGAACTTTATCCGCTGACGTTCCGCGCGAACCTCCACACGGCGCTGTGGGGGACGGAATCGTGGGAGATCTCCGGCCACCGCTCGTCGCCGTCCGTCGTCGCCGAGGGGCCGCTCGCGGGCCGCGCGCTTGACGCGCTGGCCGCCGAATACGGCTCTCGGCTCACGGGCACGAAGACGCCCGTCACGGGCGTCTTTCCGCTTCTCTTCAAGGTCATCGACGCGCAGAGGCGCCTGAGCGTGCAGGTCCACCCCAACGAGGCGACGCGCGCGCTGACGGGCGGCGAGCCGAAGACGGAGATGTGGTACGTTCTCGGCGGGAAGGGGCCGATCTTCGCGGGGCTGAGGCCCGGGACGACCCCGGCGTGCATCGAGGAGGACGTCCACACGGGGCGCTTCGAGGACGCGCTCGTGCGCCACGACGCGCGCGAGGGGCTGACGCTCTTCATCCCCGGCGGGCTCGTCCACGCGATCGGCGAGGACGTGTGCGTCTACGAGGTGCAGCAGAGCTCCAACACGACGTACCGCCTCTACGACTGGGGGCGCGTGGGCGCGAACGGCAAGCCGCGCCCCCTGCACGTCGACGCCTCGCTGAAGTCCATCGACTTCAATCTGCCGCCGCCGGCGTCCCGCGCGGACGTCGCCTGCCCGTTCTTCCGCTTCCGCGCCGTCGAGGCGGCGGGGGCGGTCGAGGTCGCGGCGAACGCCGAGACCTTCACGGCGCTCTTCTTCGTCCGGGAACGGCGGAGTGTCCTCGTGCCCGCGAACTGCGCGGCGTCAATTCCCTACAACGGAAAGGTGTTGGTGACGACATTATGAAGTGCTATTCGTTTGGACTCGACATCGGCGGGACGAAATGCGCCGTGAGCGTGGGCAACGTGACGGACACGGACATCACGATCCTCCACCGCGAGGAGTTCCCCACGGCGGGGAAATCGTGGCAGGAGGTGCTGGCGATCTACGTGGACAAGATCCAGGCGCTGTCCGAAACCTACGAGATCGACAACATCGGCGTCTCGTGCGGCGGGCCGCTCGATTCGACGGAGGGGATCATCCAGAGTCCGCCCAACCTGCCCGGCTGGGACGACGTGCCGATCGTGCAGTACCTGATGGATGCGTTCAACGTGCCGGTCCATGTGCAGAACGACGCGAACGCCTGTGCGCTCGCGGAGGCGAAGTACGGCGCGGGGCGCGGGGCGCGGAACGTCGTCTTCATGACCTTCGGCACGGGGCTCGGCGCGGGGCTCGTCCTCGACGGGAAGCTCTACTCCGGAACGAACGACAACGCAGGCGAGATCGGCCACATCCGCCTCGCGCCGCGCGGACCGAAGGGCTACAACAAGGACGGCAGCGCGGAGGGCTTCTGCTCCGGCGCGGGCATCGCCCGCCTCGCGGGCATCCGCGCGCGCGAGTACGAGGTGGAGTACGCCGGCAGCGAAAGCGCCGAACAGGCGCGCGCGGGGACGCTCACGACGAAGGACCTCTTTGCCCACGTGCGCGCGGGCGACCCGTTCTGCACGCGCGTCTTCCGGGAGAGCGCGGAGAAGCTGGCGACGCTCCTCGCCTACACGATCGACATCCTCAATCCGGAGGTCATCGTCCTCGGCGGCGTCTTCATGCGCAACGCCGACCTCTTCATGAGGGAGATCGAGCCGATCCTCGCGCGCGAGGCCCTGCCGGGCGCGCGGAAGGTGTGCCGTATCGTGCCGGCGGGCCTGAGCGAAAACATCGGCGACTACGCGGCCCTGGCCGTCGCGAACATGATGTGAGGGGAAACGCGGTGAAGGACGAGACGAAGGGCATTTTCGAGGAGCTGT
The DNA here is from genome assembly GCA_934643865.1 of uncultured Kiritimatiellota bacterium. Lineage (GTDB taxonomy): Bacteria > Verrucomicrobiota > Kiritimatiellia > RFP12 > UBA1067 > RUG572. Next base: position 13,360 of record CAKUCX010000005.1, on the reverse strand, counting down.
TCAGCCGCTACCCCGCGCTGGAGGCGTGCCGGGCCGACGTTGCCGCCGCCTACGAGACGCTGCTCGCGACGTACCGCGCGCACGGGACGGTCTTCACCTGCGGGAACGGCGGGAGCGCAAGCGACAGCGAGCATATCGTGGGCGAGCTCCTGAAGACGTTCAAGAAGCACCGCGACATCCCGGCGGCCCTGCGCGCGCAGCTGCAGGCGCAGGGGGCGGAGGGCGCGGCGCTCGCGGAGGCGCTCGAAGGGTCGCTCGGGGCCGTGTCGCTCGTCTCCATGACGGGCATCCTCACGGCGTTCGCGAACGACGTGGGGTGGGACGCGGCGTTTGCTCAGCAGCTGCTGGGGCTGGCGCGTCCGGGCGACGCGCTCGTCGCGCTCTCGACCTCCGGCAATTCCCGCAACTGCGTCAACGCCGTCCGCCTGGCGCGCGCGCGGGGCGTGAAGACGGTCGGCCTGACGGGCGAGGGGGGCGGACGCTTCCGCGAACTCTGCGACGTCGCGGTCTGCGTCCCGGCGCGCGAGACGTACCGCATCCAGGAATTCCACCTGCCCGTCTACCACGCGCTCTGCGCGATGCTGGAAAGCGAGCTCTTCTAGGCGTGAGGCGGCGCGACGGGCGCGCAATCGCCCGCACGCCGTTGCGTACGCCGGTTGATTTCTGTATAATGGCGAACATTCCGAAACGGAGACAAGGAGCGAACACGTGAAGACTTTGCTGGTTTCGACGTGCGCGGCCCTCATGGCCTGCGCATGCGCGGCCGAAGAGGCCCCGAAGGCGGCGGCGGAGAAGCCCGCCGCCGCGACGCAGGAAGACGCCGCCGAGCGGCGCACGCGCAAGGCGCGGCGCCCGAACGCCGAGCGCGCGGCGCGGGCGCGCGTCGCGACGCGGCCCTTCGGCACGCTCAAGGACGGCGCCGAGGTGAAGCTCTACCGCCTGCAGGGCGCGGGCGGGCTCGTCCTCGACGTCTCCGATTACGGCGGTCGCCTCGTGCGTTGCTACGCGCCGGACAAGTTCGGCAACCTCGCGGACGTCACGCTCGGCTGGAACACGCCCGGCGAGTACGAGGCGCTGGGCTTCTCGATGGGCACGCTCATCGGCCGCTACGGCAACCGCATCGCGGACGGCAAGTTCACGCTGGACGGCAAGGAGTACCAGCTGCCGATCAACGAGGAGAAGGGTGCCCGCCACTGCAACCTCCACGGCGGCCCGGAGGGCTGGGACAAGAAGGTGTGGCAGGCACGCCCGTTCAGCCGGGGCCCGATTGTGGGCCTTGAACTCACCTACGTCTCCCCGGACGGCGAGATGGGCTTCCCGGGCACCGTGACCTGCAAGGTGACCTACCGCGTGCTGCCGAACAACACCTGGCGGGTCGAGTACGAGGCGACGACGGACAAGCCCACGGTCCTGAACCTCACGCACCACTCCTACTGGAACCTCGCCGGCGAGGCGAGCGGCAACGTGCTCGGCCAGCACCTCCAGATCTTCGCCGACGAATACACGCAGACGACGGCGGGGCTCATCCCCACGAAGAACGCGCCGGTGAAGGGCACGGGCTTCGACTTCACGGCGATGCGGCCGATCGGCGCCAAGGCCGACTGGATGAAGGCCGAGAAGGCGCTCGCGCCGATGGACAACTGGTACGACCACAACTTCGTCCTCCGGGGCAAGCCCGGGCAGTTCAAGCGGGCCGCGTCGATGTACGATCCCGTTTCGGGCCGCACGCTCGACGTCTGGACGACCGAGCCCTGCATGCAGATGTACGGTGCGCAGAACGTGACGGACAAGGTGCCCGCGAAGGCCGCCGGGAAGTTCCTCTGCCCCTTCGCCGGCGTGGCGCTGGAGACCCAACACGCGCCCGACTCGCCGAACCATCCCGAATTCCCGTCCACGGTCCTCAGGCCGGGAGAGGTCTTCCATTCCCGCACGGAATACCGCTTCGGCGCGAAGTGAGGCGCCATGCACGTCGTCGTCTGCGTCAAACAAGTTCCGGACACCACGAACGTCCGGATCAACCCCAAGACCAATACGCTCATGCGCGAGGGCGTGGAGTCGATCGTCAATCCGTTCGACGAATACGCCCTTGAGGAGGCGCTGCGCCTGAAGGACCGCCTCGGTGCGAAGGTCACCGTCGTCTCGATGGGCCCGCCCCAGGCGGCCGCCGTGCTGCGCGAGGCCCTTGCGCGCGGGGCGGACGAGGCGTTTCTCGTCTCCTCCCGCGCCTTCGGCGGCGCGGACACGCTCGCGACGTCCTACACGCTCTCCCAGGCGATCCGGAAGGTCTGCGGCGGCAAGACGCCCGACCTCGTCCTCTTTGGCAAGCAGGCCATCGACGGCGACACGGCGCAGGTCGGCCCCGGCGTCTCCGAATTCCTCGGCGTGCCGCTCGTCACCTACGTGAAGGAGCTGGCGGTCGAGGCGGCGGGCGCCTACACCGCGACGACGGTGATGGACGACGGCGAACACGTGATCGCGGGATCCTTCCCGTGCGTCATGACCGTCCTCAAGGAGGCCGCCGCGCCGCGCTACGCGCCGCTCGCCGGCTGGATGCGGGCCGCGAAGGCGGAGATCGCGGTGCTGGACGAGAAGGCCATCGCGGCCGACCCGATCCGCATCGGCCTCAAGGGCTCGCCCACGAAGGTCGTCACGATCTTCCCGCCGCCCACGAGGGGGGGCGGCGAGACGGTGGACGCGCGCGACGACGCGGCGGCGGGCGCGCGCGCGATCGTGGACTTCCTCGCGAAGAAAGGTCTGGTGAAGTGATGGCGGACGCCCCGGTTTTCATCGACCCTACGCTCTGCAAGGGGTGCGGCAAGTGCGTGAAGGGGTGTGGCTTCGGCGCGCTGAAGATGGTGGCGAGGGACGAGGGCTCGAGCGCCCCCGAACCCCGGCCCAAGGCAAGGGTTGTTCAGATTGCCGAGGTCGACGCGAGCGCGTGCAAGGCCTGCGGGGCGTGCGTGAAGGCGTGCCCGTTCAAGGCGATCCGCGAGGTGCGGCAGGAGGTCTACGGCACGGCGGACATCGAGGCGTACAAGGACATCTGGGTGTTCGCCGAGCAGAGCCACGGCGTCGTCGCCGAAGTCGCCTACGAACTGCTCGCGAAGGGGCTGGAGCTCAAGGCCCAGCGCGGCGCGGGCGCGCGGCTCTGCGCGGTCGTGCTGGGGAGCGGGCTCGCGGCGGACGTGGAGGCGTCGCTCGTCGCGGCGGGCGCGGATGTCGTCTACAAGGTGGACGACCCGGCGCTTGCGGACTACGAGGCGAACGTCTACGTGGACGCGGTGAGCCAGCTCATCGTGAAGCGGAAGCCCGAGGTCGTCCTCGCGGGCGCGACGGCCGTCGGGCGTGCGTTCTTCGCGCGCGTCGCCGTGAAGGTCCGCACGGGCCTCACCGCCGACTGCACGATGCTGAAGGTCGAGGAGACGAAGAACAAGGACACGGGCGCGCTGCAGATGCTGCTCCACCAGACGCGCCCCGCGTTCGGCGGCAACATCATGGCCACCATCATGACGCCGAACCACCGCCCGCAGATGGCGACGGTGCGCCCGAAGGTCTTCAGGAAGGCCCCGCCCGATCCGAAACGGAAGGGCCAGGTGCTCGTGGAGGCGCTGAAGCTGATCGCGCCGCAGACGAAGCTCGTGAAGGTCGTGAAGGACGCCGACGCCCTGGACATCACGGCGTACGACGTCCTCGTGGCGGGCGGGCGCGGCCTCAAGAAGGAGGAGAACTTCAAGCTCCTCTTCCGCCTTGCCGAACGGCTCGGCGGCGAGGTCGCCTGTTCGCGTGCGTGCGTCGACGCGGGCTGGTGCGCGGCGTCGCGCCAGGTCGGCCAGACCGGCAAGACCGTCACCCCGAAGCTCTACCTGTGCTTCGGCATCTCCGGCGCCATCCAGCATCTGGAGGGCATCCGCGGCGCGGACGTCGTCGTCGCCGTCAATGCGGACCCCCATGCGCCGATCTTCGGCGTCGCCGATCTCGGCATCGTGGGCGACCTCTTCGAAATCGTGCCCGCACTGATCAAGGAGCTTGAGAAATGATCGAAACCGATGTGCTGATCGTGGGGGCGGGGCCGGCGGGCCTTGCGACGGCCCTTGCCCTGCTGCGCCGGGCGAAGGAGGGGGCGAAGCCGCGCGTCGTCGTGCTCGACAAGGGGCGTTCGCCGGGTTCGCACGTCCTTTCCGGCGCGATCGTCGATCCGAGCGGACTGCGCGACCTCCTCACGGAGGAGGAGCTGGCGGCGATGCCCTGCGAGGCGAAGGTCTGCAAGGAGAGCTTCCGCTGCAATTTCACGTCGAAGCTGTCGCTCAAGATCCCGTGGGTGCCGGCGCTGATGAGTTCGATGGGCTACCCCGTCGTCTCGCTCACGAAGGTCGCGGCGTGGCTCTGCGCGCTTGCCCAGAAGGCGGGCGCGGAGGTCTACACCGGCTACGCCGTGACGGCGCTTGTCGAGAAGGACGGGCGCATCGTGGGCGCGCGGACGGGCGAGAAGGGGCTCGACAAGGACGGCCGGAAGAAGTCGAATTATCTGCCCTCCGAGGAGATCCGCGCGAAGACGGTCGTGCTCGCCGAGGGCGGGTGCGGCATCCTCACGGAACGGCTGATTGCCGAGAAGAAGCTGCAGGGCGTGCGCCCGCAGACCTACGCGCTTGGCATCAAGGAGCTTGTGGAGGTGCCGGCCGGCACGCAGACCGCCGGCGAGGTGATGCACACGTTCGGCTGGCCGGCGGACTTCAACACCTACGGCGGGGGCTTCGTCTACCACGTCTCCGAAACGCAGGTGATGGTGGGCTACGCCTACGCGCTCGACTACGCGCGCGCCGAGATCGACCCCTTCCGCCTCTTCCGGCGCTTCAAGGCGTCCGCCGCCGTGGCACCGCACCTCAAGGGCGGCAAGACCGTCGCCTACGGGGCGAAGGTGATTCCCGAGGGCGGCTTCTATGCGGTGCCGAAGCCGTTCTGCCCGGGGTGCCTGATCGTCGGCGACGGCGCGGGGCTCCTCGACTCGCTGCGCATCAAGGGCGTCCACATCGCGGTGCAGAGCGGCAGTGCGGCGGCGGAGGCGATCCTGCAAGGGGGGAGGGATGTCGGCGAGGCGTATTTCGACTTGCTGAAGAAGACGGGCGGCTGGAAGGAGATGGAGCGCGTGCGCAACGTGCGTGCGGCGTTCTCCTTCGGGATGCCCTACGGCGTGATGGCGGCGGGCCTTGCGTGGTTGACGCGCGGGAAGTTTCCGCGCGGACGGGTGCCGGGATGCGACGAGGGGGATGCCGCCGCGCTGCGTCCGCTGGACCGCGCGAAGCTCGCGCGGGAGGCGGCGGACGGCATCGAGGCGTCGCCCGTGCAGCCGGACCGTCTGACGGACGTCTTCATGTCCGGCACGATCCACGAGGAGGACCAGCCCTGCCACCTCAAGGTCCGCGACGCCGCCGCCTGCGCGCGGTGCGAGGCGGAATACGGCTCGCCCTGCACGCGCTTCTGCCCCGCCGAGGTCTACCGCCGCGAGGAGGGGCGCCTCCAGATCGACTTCTCGAACTGCATGCACTGCAAGACGTGCCGCATCAAGTGCCCCTACGGCAACCTCGACTGGACCTTCCCGCAGGGCGGGGACGGCCCGCGCTACACGCGGATGTGAGATGAGGCAAGCCGATGGGTGATACGCGACCTCTACCGTATTCTGCCGTACAAGAACGGATTGTTGTCGTAAGGCAGCAGGCCGTCATCCTTGATTTGGATGTGGCGGCCCTGTACGGTGTCGAGACGAAACGTGTCAACGAAGCCGTCCGTAACAACCCAGACAAGTTTCCGCCCGGTTATATGTTTGTGTTGACGGCGGAGGAACTTGAAGATTTGCGGTCGAGAATTTCGTCCGCAAAGCCGTCGCCGAAGAGCCGTGCCCTGCCCAAGGCATTCACGGAGAAAGGGCATTACATGCTCGCGACCGTCCTTAAAAGTCGACGGGCGGTTGATGCGGCATTTGCAATCATCGAAACTTTTGCGAAGGTCCGTGGCCTGAAACGTGAACTTGTCGATCTGCACAATGAAAGAGACCGCAGAAAGCGGTCGAAGATGATGAACCACTTTGGCGAGACGTTGACTGACATCGTCATGCCGGATCTTGACATGGTGGAGACGGAATCCACATTGGAGCTCAACTTCTTCATCGGCAAGATCAAACACACGGTTCGACGGGTTAAGAAACAATAGACGCCTCACATCTTCCTTTGCTATAATGACCGAAATTTCAAGACAACAAGGACAACCGATGGAACTCAACCGCCGGAACTTCATGAAGGGCGCCGCCGTGGCGTCCGCGTTTCTGCCGCGCTTCAACATCCTCCACGCCGACGACATCACGATCGGCCCCAAGGACGACACGATCAACGTGGCGATGATCGGCTTCGGCGCCGAGGGCAAGGTGCTTGCCGCCTCGCTCGTGCGCATCCCCGGCGTGCGGGTGCGCTGCGTCTGCGACATCTGGAAGTTCGAGCAGCAGCGCGCGCGGGCCTTCTTCAAAGGCTACGGACACGACATCAAGATGTACGAAGACTATCGCGACATGCTCGCGAAGGAGGACAAGAACATCGACGCGGTCGTGGTGGCGACGCCCGACTGGATGCACTGCGAACACACGAGCGCCTGTCTGCGCGCCGGCAAGCACGTCTACTGCGAGAAGGAGATGTCCAACCGCCTTGAACTCGCCGCCGAGATGTGCCGCGTGCAGCAGGAGACGGGCAAGCTCCTCCAGATCGGCCACCAGCGCCGCTCGAACCCGCGCTACCGCCACTGCTTCGAGAAGGTCGTCCCGAACATGCTCGGCCGCATCACGACCGCGTATGCGCAGTGGAACCGCTCGCTCGCGCCGTTCTTCACCTACAAGAAGCCGCCCAAGCAGTCCGTCCTCGACAAGTACGGCTACACAAACCCGGAGCAGTTCCACAACTGGCGCTGGTTCTACAAGTACGGCGGCGGCTCGATGGTGGATCTTGGTTCGCACCAGATCGACCTCTTCATCTGGGCGTGGGGCGTGCCGCCGAGTTCGGTGACGGCGATCGGCGGCAAGGACGCCTTCTCGCCGCGCCGCCAGGCCTACGACCGCGTGATGTGCCTCTACGAGTTCCAGATGCCGGACGGCACGAAGAACGAGGCCTACTACCAGGTGATCTCCTCCAACGCGCGCGGCGGCTTCTACGAGCAGTTCATGGGCACGCACGCCGCGCTCACGATCGCCGAGATTTCCGCGCGCGGCAACACCGTGCAGCGCGAGCTGCGCGGCGGCGGCTGGACGGATTCGGAGTGGCAGACCTTCATCGACAAGGGCTGGATCCTCCCCGGCGCCGACGACAAGATCAAGAAGGACGTCTCGAAGAACGTCGAGGTCGACACGCGCATCTCCGCGCTCGCGAACGGAAACCCGCTTTCCGTGGAGCTGAACAAGCCCGCGCACATGCCGCACCTCGAAAACTTCTTCGCGGCATGCCGCCACGGCGAGAAGCTGAACTGCCCCGCCGAACTCGCCTACGAGAGCGCCGTCGCGGTCCTGGCGGCGAACGTCTCCGCCGACGCGCACAAGACGCATTACTTCAAGCCTGAGGACTTCAAGGTGCCGCCGCGCCCGGCTGCCTCCGCCGCGCCCGCGAAGAAGGCGTAGGGTCGGCGTCTCAGGCGCGGAAGCGGGCCGCTTGGCCTGGACGGCGCGCCAAGCTGTTCCGCCATGGGGAAGAGAACGAGCGGGGCGAACGAAGATGTCCCGGACGCCGATCCGGCGTCTTTCATGGACGACCCGAACTGGGCGGACTTCCTGCCCGACGTGCCGTCGGGCGGGCCGAAGTGCCGCCTGCCCGCGCACGAGGACTGTACGCCGCTCGACGTGGAGCGCCTCGCCGCGCATCTGGAGGCGGGCGGGACGCTCGGGGCGATGGCGGGCTACGAGCCGCGCCCCGGCCAGCTCGACATGGCGCGCGCCGTCGCGCATGCGTTCAACGGGCGCGAGCATCTGATGGTGGAGGCCGGGACGGGCGTCGGCAAGTCCCTCGCCTACCTCGTGCCCGCCGTGCAGTGGAGCGTCCTCAACGACACCCCCGTCGTCCTCTCCACCGCGACGCGCAACCTGCAGAGCCAGCTCATCTCAAGCGACCTGCCGCGCGCGGCGAAGACGCTGGGGGACGGGGCGGCGGCGTTCCGCGCGACGCTCCTCAAGGGCCGCGCCAACTACCTCTGTCTGCGGATGCTCGGCGAGTATATGCAGGGCGGCTACTGGACGCTCGCGGCGGACGAGCGGGCGGCGTTCGCGCACCTCGTCGACTGGCTGCGCCGCACGCCGGACGGGGATCTCGACGACCTCGGCGACGAGCGGCTGCGCGCGCACCTCGCCTGTCCGCCCGAGGACTGCGCGGGCCGGGCCTGCCCCTACCGTCCGAAGTGCTTCGTCGCGAAGGCGCGCGCCCGCGCGCTCCGCGCGCACGTCGTCGTCGTCAACCACGCGCTCGTCCTCGCGGAGGCGACGAACCCGGGGAGCGGCATCCTCCCCGCCTACGGGCGGCTCGTCTTCGACGAGGCACACAACCTGGAGGACATCGCGACGGACTTCTTCTCCTACGAGCTGTCGCGTCCCGCCCTCCTGCAGCTGCTGGGGAAGCTGGCGCGTCCGTCGAAGGCGCGGCGCGGCCCCGGCCGCACGCGCGGCGTCCTGGGGGCGGTCGAGCGCCTGCTCCAGCGGGGCGTCTTCTCCGTGAAGGGCGAGGCGGAGGAGGTGCGCGAACTGCTCGCGCGCGCCCATGTACAGATCGCGTTCGCGAAGGGCGAGGGCGACGCGCTCTTCGAGGTGCTGCGCCGCCTCTTCGCGCCCGCGCCCGAGGCGCCGGTCGTCCGCATCCGCTGCGTGCCGGGCGCGGCGGGGGCCGCCGCCACGCGCCAGTATTCGCTGCACGGGCTGTTCGCGGACTACACGCCCGCGCAATGGAACGAGGCCGACCTCGCGGAGGCGGGGACGCGCTTCGAGGACGCGCTCGCGCGCCTGCAGGCCCTTCTCATGGACCTCGGGCGCCTCCTGCAGGCGGTGGACGCAGGACGCGACGTGCCGGTCTGCGGCGACCTGGTCGCGCAGGTGCAGGGCCTCGCGGCGACATTCACCGCGTTCATCCTGGAGAGCAAGTTCGTGCTTGGGGCGAGCGATCCGTCGCGGGTCTACTGGGCGGAGCGGTGCGGGGGCGCGGGCCGCCGGTTCCGCGCGCAGGACGAGGTGCGCCTCGTCGCGGCGCCGCTCTCCGTCGCGGCGGAGATGAAGCGCTACTTCTACGACGCGAAGGACTCGGTCATCCTCTGCTCGGCGACGCTGCGCGCGGGGGACCGCTTCGACTACATGGCGCGCAAGCTCGGGGTGGCGCTCCTGGCGCCCGCGCGCGTGAAGACGCTCGTCGCGGCCTCCCCGTTCGACTACTTCCGCCAGGCGCTCGCGCTCGCGCCGGACTTCCTGCCGGACCCGGCGGCGCAGCCGCGCGCCTACGCGGAGAGGCTGGCGGCGTTCCTGCGCGGCCTCTTCGCCGCCACGGCGGGAAGGGGGCTCGTCCTCTTCACGGCCTATGAGATGATGCGCGCCGTTTCCGAGGCGGCACGTCCGCTTCTGGACGCCGCCGGCATCGACCTCCTCGTGCAGGGCGAGGGCGTCTCGCGCGAGGCGATGGTGGCGGCGCTCAAGGAGGCCATCCGGCCCGGGACGGAGGAGGGGCGGCGTCCCGTCGTCCTCTTCGGTGCGCAGAGCTTCTGGGAGGGGGTGGACGTGCCGGGCGCGGCGCTCAGCTGCGTCGTCCTCGCGCGCCTCCCGTTCCCGCAGGCGGGCGAGCCGATCGTGGAGGCGCGCTGCGACCGCATCGTGGAGGAAGGGGGGCGGCCGTTCCGCGACTACATGCTGCCGGAGGCGCAGCTGCGTTTCCGGCAGGGCTTCGGGCGGCTTGTGCGGACGAAGCGGGATCGTGGGATCGTGGTCGTCTCCGATCCGCGCATCGCCTCGAAGAACTACGGCGCGCTCTTCCGCAAGTCGGTCCCCGCCTCCGTCCACACGGTCTCGTCCGAGCAGGACCTCCTCGCCCGCGTCCGCGCCTTCCTCGCCCCCTGACCGTCTACGCCTGCCCGTTTTCGCTTCTGTTTCGTTTTGCAACCCACACGGGAAACCGCTATAATGTCAACGGCTTTCAGGAGGGAGAGGGGGCGGCGCGTCTTTCCTTTCCCCTCTGGCAACGGCAAGACCGGTGACGGTCGTTCCTGATCACAACGCTAAAACGAAGGAGGTCCACGATGTTCTGCGCTGAATGCGGGGCTCGAATCAACGACAACGCGGTGGTGTGCCATCAGTGCGGCGTCCCCGTCACGGGGAAGAACGGCGTCGCGGCCAGCAACGGCCAGGGCTCCAAACACGCCGCTCAGGTCTCCAATCACATGGTCGGGGCCATCCTCACAACGGTGTTCTGCTGCTTGATTGGCGGCATCATCGCAATCGTCTATGCTTCGCAGGTGAATACGAAGCTGGCGCAGGGCGACATCGCCGGCGCGCAGGCGGCGTCAAGGGCCGCGAAGGGCTGGATCGTCGCGAACGTCTGCATCGGGCTTGCTTTCGGCCTGCTGTATCTGGTCTTGGGCGTCGCCTTCGCGGCGCTTGGATGACGGCGCGCCGTGTGGGCGCCGGCCCTGGACGGGCGTGGTTCGGCGCGCTCATGGGAGGCGGTTCATTCAAACTTGCCGTGCTGGCTGCTGTTGCCGGTCTCGTCGGCCTGGCATGCCTGTACTTTTGGGATCCTGCCGAAATCGCGCATTTCCCGAAGTGCCCGTTCTTTGCGCTCACAGGATACCAATGCCCAGGATGCGGGACGCTGCGCGGCATCCACGCCTTGCTGCATCTCCATCTCGCCGATGCGTTGAAGCACAACCTCTTCATGGTTGCCTCCCTCCCCGTCGTCTTGCTCCTGCTGCTCTGGCCGAAGTTCAGGCTCAGCGTCGCCTCGGCGTACGTCATCTTGGGGGCGACGCTGGCGTGGTGGCTGATCCGAAACATGGTCTGAACGGGCGCACCGCGCATTCGCCCGCCCACCGCATTGCCATCCCGTCCGCATTCTGGTTTGTGGTATACTGTCTGCCTATGGACAAAGCAATCATCACCGTCGTGGGCAAGGATACCGTCGGCATCCTCGCCAAGACCTGCACGTGCCTCGCCGAGAACAACGTGAACATCCTCGACATCTCCCAGACGGTGCGCGAAGACTACTTCAACATGATGATGATCGTCGACGTCTCCCGCTGCGCGAAGCCCTTCGCCGACCTCGGCGCGGCCCTCGCGGCGGTCGGTGCCGGCCTCGGCCTCCAGATCAAGTGCCAGAAGGCCGAGATCTTCGAGAAGATGCACCGGATCTGAGCGCCATGATCAACATTTCAGAAGTCCTTGAGACGAACAAGATGATCCAGGACGAGAACCTGGACGTCCGCACGATCACGATGGGCGTGAGCCTGCTCGACTGCGCGGACGCGGACCTCGCCGCCTGCCGCCGGAAGATCCGCGCGAAGCTCGTGCGCTGCGCCGGCCGCCTCGTCCGGACGGGCGAGGAGATCGCGCGCGACTTCGGCGTGCCGATCGTCAACAAGCGCATCTCGATCACCCCGATCTCCCTCGTGGGCGCGGCCTGCTGCCAGACGCCCGCCGACTACGTGACGCTCGCGCGGACGCTCGACGAGACGGCGCGCGAGCTGGGGGTCAACTTCCTCGGCGGCTACTCCGCCGTCGTCTCGAAGGGCATGACGCCCTCGGACGAGCGACTCATCCGCTCGATCCCCGAGGCCCTCGCCGTCACGGAGCGCGTCTGCGCGAGCGTCAACGTCGGCTCCACGAAGACGGGGCTCGACATGGACGCGATCCGCCTCATGGGCGAGATCGTGAAGGAGACGGCCGCGCGCACGCAGGAGCGCGACTCGCTCGGCTGCGCGAAGCTCGTCGTCCTCTGCAACGCCCCCGACGACAACCCCTTCATGGCCGGCGCCTTCCATGGCGTCACCGAGGCGGACGCGATCATCAACGTCGGCGTCTCAGGTCCCGGCGTCGTCAAGTGCGCGCTGGAGCAGATCCCCGACGCCGACTTCGAGACGCTGTGCGAGACGATCAAGAAGACCGCCTTCAAGATCACGCGCGTCGGCCAGCTCGTCGCCCAGGAGGCCGCGCGCCGCCTCGGCGTGCCCTTCGGCATCATCGATCTCTCCCTCGCCCCCACGCCCGCCGTGGGCGACTCCGTGGCGGACATCCTCAAGGCCATCGGCCTCGAACACCCCGGCGCGCCCGGCACCACCGCCGCGCTCGCCCTCCTGAACGACCAGGTGAAGAAGGGCGGCGTGATGGCCTCGTCCTACGTGGGCGGGCTCTCCGGCGCGTTCATCCCCGTCTCGGAGGACCAGGGCATGATCGACGCCGTCGAGGCGGGCGCGCTCACGATCGAGAAGCTGGAGGCGATGACGTGCGTCTGCTCGGTGGGGCTCGACATGATCGCCGTTCCCGGCGACACCTCCGCCGCCTCCGTCTCCGGCATCATCGCGGACGAGGCGGCGATCGGCATGGTCAACCAGAAGACGACCGCCGTGCGCATCATCCCCGTCATCGGCAAGGCGGTCGGCGACACCGTGGAGTTCGGTGGCCTCCTCGGCCACGCGCCCATCATGCCCGTCAACCGCTTCGCGTGCGACGCCTTTGTCGGCCGCCGGGGACGGATTCCCGCGCCCATCCACAGTTTCAAGAACTAACCGGACACCACGATGCGAACCGCGAACCTCCTCTCGGCGTTGGCGCCCGTCCTGGCCCTCGGCCTCTCCCTCTCCGCCTCTGCGGCCTGGTACTGGCCCTTCGACTTCGACCCCGACAGCACGAACAAGCCGCCGCGCCTCCACCGCCTCCTCGAAAAGGCGAACGAGTACATCGAGCTTGCCGAGGACGAGGCCCTCGGCGGCAACGGCGACAAGGCCATCGAGAACTACCGCCTCGCGCTTGCGGAACTCGACCGCGTGGAGGCGGAAAACCCCGACCGCGCCGAAACGCCCGAGTTCGCGCCGCTGCGCAACAAGCGCGCGACGTGCTCGGCGGCCGTCGACGCGATCCGCTTCGCGCAGGTGAACGAGAACGAGCGCGCCGTCGCCGTCTCCAACACGGCCGACTTGGAGCGGAAGTGGCGCTTCAAGCACGGCCTCCAGACGCTTGAAGACGAACTGCGCGCGCGCGAGGCCGCGAAGACGAACGCGGCGGCGCAGGCCGCCGCCGCGACGAACGCCGTCGCCGCGACGAACGCGCCCGCCGCGACGAACGCGCCCGCCGCGACGGCGGGCCCCTCGTCCGGCG
>CAKUCX010000004.1 GCA_934643865.1 uncultured Kiritimatiellota bacterium | reverse complement strand
AAGAGGGAATATTGATTTTATTGAAGATTTCTATCGCGCTCCGCTTTGAACCCTACCGGCGAAGTGGCAAACTCGGGAAGATTATTACGCGGTGAAATCTCATCTTGCGGCGGCGTGGGTTCATTGCGCGCCCTGCGTCCAGCGTCCGTTTATGGTATAATCCCGCGCATGGCTGAGACATCCAGACTGGCGCAGGGTCTGCTGCGGGCGACGGGCCTCTATTCCGACGAGGCCCTCGTGCGCATCGCGGACGCGCGCGCGAAGAATCCCGGCATGGGCCTTGTCGAGGCGGTGCTCAAGTTCGGCGGCGCGCGCGAGGCCGACTTCCTGCGCAAGGCGGGCGAGCTGCTCGGCTTCGACTACGTGGAGCTTGAAAAGGCCCAGCCGCGCCCGGATGTCCTGCAGAAGCTGCCCGCGAGCGCCGTCTACCAGTACAACGTCCTGCCGCTCCGCTTCGCGGACGGCGCGCTGACGGTCGCCTCAAGCGACCCGTTCTCCACCGTCGCGGGCGACGGCCTGCGCCTCGCGGCCGGCTGCCCCGTCAAGATCGCCCTCGCCCCGCGCGAGGAGATTGACAAGGCCGTGAAGAAGTTCTACGGCGTGGGCGCGGACGCGATCGAGAAGATGATCGAGGACGGCCGCTATGCCGTGGACGACGAGGACGGTTCGATCTCCAAGATCGACGTGGGCGCCGAGGGGGAAGAGGCCTCGATCGTCAAGTTCGTCAACCGCATCATCGCCGAGGCCGACCGCCAGGGCGCGACGGACATCCACATCGAGCCGCAGGAGACGGAACTGCGCATCCGCTACCGTATCGACGGCATGCTCCACAAGGTGGATGTTCCGCCGCAGCTGAACCGCCTCAAGTCGGCGATCATCTCGCGCATCAAGGTGATGGCGAACCTCGACATCGCCGAGAAGCGCCTGCCGATGGACGGGCGCATTGGCATCCGCCTCGGCGGCGAGGACATCGACATCCGCGTCTCGACGATGCCCGGCGCCTGGGGCGAATCGATTTCGCTGCGCCTTCTTGCGAAGAGCGGCAGCTTCGTGAAGATGGCCGACCTCGGGTTCAACGAGCGCGATTTCCGGGTGGTGGACAAGATCATCCGCCGGCCGAACGGCATTTTCCTCGTGACGGGTCCGACGGGCTCGGGCAAGTCGACGTCGCTCTACTCCTTCCTCCACGAGGTGAACACGATGGACGTGCGCATCCTCACGGCGGAGGACCCGATCGAATACCAGATGGACGGCATCATCCAGGTGCAGATGAACAAGGACATCGGCCTCGACTTCGCCCGCACGCTGCGCGCCTTCCTCCGCCAGGACCCCGACAAGATCATGGTCGGCGAAATCCGCGACCGCGAGACGGCCGAGATCGCCATCAACGCCTCCCTCACCGGCCACATGGTGTTCTCCACCCTTCACACGAACACCGCGGCCGGCGCCTTCCCGCGCATGATCGACATGGGCGTGGAGCCGTTCCTCATCGCCTCCGCCGTCGCGGGCGTGATGGGCCAGCGCCTCTGCCGCCGCCTCTGCCCGACGTGCCGCCGGGAGGTGCCGCTCGACCGCAAGTGGTACGACCTCGCCGACCCGCCCGCGCGCGACACCGTCTTCGAGCCCGCCCAAGGTGGGTGCGACGCCTGCAGCCGTACGGGCTACAAGGGCCGGCGCGCGCTCTTCGAGGTGCTGGAGGTGGACGAGGACATCGAAAGCGCCATCATCAAGCGCGAGAACGCGACGCAGATCCAGCACATCTCCCTCTCGAAGGGCATGAAGACGCTGCGCGAGGACGGCTGGGCGAAGGTCTTCAAGGGCGTGACGAGCGTCGCGGAGATCCGCCGCGTGACGGAGGACCAGTAGGGGCGGCAACCGCCCGGAAGGGAACAGGCGATGATCAGGGAAAAGTTCGACTTGTCGGGCCGCTGGGCCTTCGTCACGGGCAGCGCGCGCGGCATCGGCCGCGCCATTGCGGCGGGCCTCGCCGAGTTTGGCGCGAAGGTGGTTGTCCACGGCACGCAGCCGACGCCGCCGCTGGAGGCGTCGCTCGCCGCCGTACGCGCCTGGTCGCCCGATTCGTTCGCGGTGACGGGCGACCTCGCGGAGGAGGGTGCGGCGGCACGGCTCTTCGGCGGGATGCGTGCGCGGGGCGTGGAGCCGGATATCGTCGTCTGCAACGCCTCGGTGCAGAAGAACGTCCCCTGGGACGCGATCACCCAGGCGGACATGGCCTGGCAGATGCAGGTGAACGTCAACGCGACGCTCCAGATGTTCCAGCTCGCCTACCCGCACATGAAGGCGCAGGGCTGGGGACGCATGATCGTCGTCGGAAGTGTGCAGGAACAGCGTCCGCATCCCCTCATGGCGGTCTACGCGGCCTCGAAAAGCGCGCAGGAGAACCTCGTGCGCAACCTCGCGCGCCAGATCTCGAAGGAGGGCATCACGGTCAACAACCTCTGTCCGGGCGTCTTCGCGACGGACCGCAACAAGGAGGCGCTCGGCAACCCCGCCTACGCCGAGAAGGTGCTGGCGGCGATTCCGATGCACGACTACGCGCGGCCCGAGGATGCGGCCGGCGCCGCCGTCCTGCTCGCCTCCGACGCGGGGCGCTACATCACGGGCACGACGATCCTCGTCGACGGCGGCCTCCGCCTGCCGGGCTGAGGCGAGACGGGCCGTGCGCGCGTGCGTCCTTCTTCTGGCCCTTGCCCTGCGCGCCGCCGCCCTCGCGGCGACGGTGACGTTCCACGGCGGCGCGGGGCAGGTCGGCGGCAGTTCGGCGACCGTGCGTTCGGGCGCGTTCAAGGTTCTCGTCGACTGCGGCTCGGCGTTTGACGGCGCGCCGGCCGCCTGCGGCTTCCCGTTCGACCCGAAGGGCTATGGCGACGTCCTTCTCACGCACGCCCACCAGGACCACGCCGGGCGCGTGCCGGAGCTCTTCAACGCGGGCTTCACGGGGACGGTGTGGACGACGGAGGCGACGTGCGCGCTCCTCGCCGTCGCCTGGAAGTCGCAGATCGTCTACGACGCCTGCGCGGAGCGCGACTGGCGCTGGACGAAGCGCGGCAAGAAGGCCGCCGTCCGCGTCCACTGGCGTGGCGCGTGCGAGTGGGCGCAGAAGATCGCGCCGGAGAACCTGGGCACGTTCCGGGGTACGTTCGCGGGGCTCAAGGCCGCGCTGCGGACGACCCCGTTCTCCTCGGGCTACCCGGTCGCCTGCAGCACGTGCCAGGATCTGGAGCTGCGCGCGATCCTGGCGCACGTGCGCACTGTGCCGTTCGACCGCCCGTTTGCGCTCGGGCCCTTCCAGGTCGCGTTCACGCCCGTGAAGCACCTCCCCGGCGCGGCGGCGATCCGCCTGGAGGACGCATCCGCGTCGCTCCTCTTCTCCGGCGACCTCGGCACCGTGCGCTCGCGCCTCGTGAAGGCGATCGAGCCCGCCGCGCGGGCGGACGCCGTCTTCGTCGAGGCCACCTACGGCGACGCGCCCCACGGCACGCCGGAGGAGACGGCGCGCGACTACGCGCGCTTCCGCGAGGTGGTCGCGAAGACCGTGCGCGCGGGCGGCGTCGCGTGGATTCCCGCCTTCGCCCTCGACCGCTCGCAGCGCGTCCTCCTGGAGGTCAAGCGCGGCATGGACGCGGGGGCGATCCCGCCCGAGACGCCCGTCTACGTCCTCTCGCCCTCGGCGCGCGCCTTCACGGCGCTCTACGTCGAGCATCCCGGCTGGTTCGACGTGCCGGACATGGCGGCGGTCGGCCCGCTCTTCAGGAAGACGCGCAAGAGCTTCTCGCCGAAGGCGAAGCTGAAGGCGGGGGCGATCCTCCTCACGACGTCGGGCTCGATGGACATGGGGGCTTCGCTGCGCCTCGCGCCGGAGCTTCTGCCGCGCGCGACGACGGCCGTCTGCCTCGTCGGCTATCAGTCTCCCGGCACATGCGGCTTCCAGCTCAAGGCGATTGCGGAGGGGCGCGCGAAGAAGCGGGCGGTCGCCGTGCGCGACGGCGGCGCGCGGCGCGAGATCCCCGTTGCGGCCTCCGTCCACGTCTTCGGCTGCTTCTCGGGGCACGGCGACGCGCGCGAGAACGACGCCTGGCTCGCGAACAACCGCGCGTCGCGGATCTTCCTCGTCCACGGCGACCGGAAGAGCCTCGCGGCGCGCGCCGAGGGCCTGCGCGCGCGCTTCGGCTGCCCGGTCGAGGTCGTCGAGCCGAACCGGGACTACGAGATCCGGCGCGAAGAGCAGGCCGCAGGGGCGGGCGGCGGGAACGGCGGCGGCGCGCTGGACGCAAAAGGGCCTTTGTGGTAGACTGGGGGAAAAGTTGAATACAGGCACGACACGAAAGGACTTCGTTTTATGATGCAGAGCAGAAGAGAGTTCCTCAACACGGCGTGGATGGGCGCTGCGGCGGTTGCCGCGGGTGGCTGCGTGACGAAGGCGGGATGCGCGGCGGGTGGGCGGATGGCCCTCTACGCCGACAAGCCCATCGCCAACCTCCGCGTGGGCGTCGTCGGCCTCGGCCGGGGGCAGGCCGGCATCACGGGCTTCACGCTCGTGCCGGGCGGGTACATCTCCGCCATCTGCGACGTGAACGCGGCGCGGCGCGAGCGGACGCTCAAGTACCTCGCGGACAAGAAGGCGCCGACGCCCAAGGTGTACGGCGACAAGGGCCCCGAGGACTGGAAGCGGATGTGCGAGGATCCGGACGTCGACCTCGTCTACAACGCGACGCCGTGGGACCTCCACGTGCCGATCGCCCTCTACGCGATGAAGTGCGGCAAGCACGTCGTCATCGAGGTGCCGAGCGCCTTCACGGTGGACGAGTGCTGGGCGCTCGTCGAGGCGAGCGAGAAGACGCGCCGCCACTGCATGCAGCTGGAGAACTGCTGCTACGGCGAGACGGAGATGCTCGCCTACAACCTCGTGCGCAAGGGGCTCCTCGGCGAGATCACGCACGGCGAGGGCGCGTACATCCACGATCTGCGCACGTACAACTACGCCGCCTGGGACGACGCGAAGGGCGGCGGCGGCTACTGGGACTTCTGGCGCCTCCGCCACAACGCCGTCCACGGCGGCAACCAGTACCCGACGCACGGCCTCGGGCCGATCTGCCTCGACATGGACATCAACCGGGGCGACCGCTTCGACTACCTCGTCTCGGTCGACTCCAAGCAGGCCGGGTTCGAGGAGGTGGGGCGCACGCTCCACAAGGACGACCCGTGGCGGCGCGACCTCAAGGTCAAGATGGGCGACATGAACACGAGCGTCATCAAGACCGTCAACGGCCGCACGATCATGGTGCAGCACAACGTCGGCACGGCCCGCCCCTACAGCCGCATCAACCTCATCCAGGGCACGCGCGGCGTTCTGCAGGACTACCCGCTGCGCATCGCGATCGAGGACGCGCTCGGCAAGGGCGCGCACGCCTTCGACGCGAAGAAGACGGCGGAGATCCGCGAGCAGTACAAGCACCCGCTCTGGAAGAAGGCCGGCGAAATCGCGAAGAAGGTCGGCGGGCACGGCGGCATGGACTTCCTCATGGTGCTGCGCCTGAGCTACTGCCTGCAGAACGGCCTCCCGCTCGACATGAACGTCTACGACCTCGCGAGCTGGTGCTGCCTGTGCGAGCTGACCGAGAAGTCCGCCGACAACCGGGGCCGCTCGATGGACATCCCCGACTTCACGCGCGGCGGGTGGAAGACCACGAAGCCGCTCGGGCTCGTGGACGTCGATCTCGGCAAGCTCAAGTTCGAGGCGCCCAAGGCGTGACGGCGGGCGCCCCCAGGAAAAATGGCGAAAGAAAGGAAAGAAGGAACAGGCTTATGACACTGACAAGACGGCAGGTCCTGAAGACGGCGGCGGGCGCCGGGCTCTTCAGCATCGTCCCCGCAGGCGTGCTGCGGGGCGAGACGGCGCCCTCGAACCAGCTCACGCGCGCGCTCATCGGCTTCGGCTGCATCGCGCAGAGCGGCAACCACCTCACGCTCAAGGGTTCGCGCCTCATCGGCCTCTGCGACCCCTACAAGAGCCGCGTGCAGCACGGCCTCCAGCGCGCCGAGCAGTGCGGCTGGGGCAAGGTCAAGGCATACGAAAACTTCATGGCGCTCCTCGCCGACAAGGACGTGGACGTCGTCCACATCTGCACGCCGCCGCACTGGCACGGCTGCATGAGCGTGATGGCCGCGAACGCCGGCAAGGACATCTGGTGCGAGAAGCCGATGACCCGCACGGTCGGCGAGGGTCGGCGCGTGATGGAGGTCGTGAAGGCGAAGAAGCGCATGTTCCGCCTCAACACCTGGTTCCGCTTCCAGGGCACGTTCTACGGGTTCGGCACGACGGTCGAGCCGATCCGTCAGATCGTCGAGAACGGCCTCCTCGGCAAGGGGCCCGTCCGCTGCACGTTCGGCGCGGGGCAGGGCTTCAGCTGGAAGTTCAACTGGTCGGGCCGCGTGACCGACGTGGCCGCGCCGGTCCCCGCCGACCTCGACTGGGACCTCTGGCTGGGGCCTGCGCCGTGGAAGCCCTACACCGCCCACCGGGCGGGGACGTCCTTCCGGGGCTACTGGGATTACGACGCGGGCGGCCTCGGCGACATGGCGCAGCACTACCTCGACCCGCTCCAGTACCTCCTCTGCAAGGACGAGACGAGCCCCGTCCTCATTGACTACAAGGGCCCGCGCCAGCACCCGGAGGCCGTCGGCCGCTTCGACCGCATCACGCTCACCTACGACGACGGCACGACGGTCGCCCTCGACGGCGACGAGACGCTGAAGGACGAGCCGCTTCTGCGCGGCGCGAACGGCCTCTGCGTCTATCCGAAGGCGAAGGAGGGGAAGACGCTGCGCCTCAAGGACGCGAACGGCTGGTGGCCTGAGGAGAAGGTGCTCGCGATGCTCGCCGGGCTGCCGAAGCCCGCGCCGCAGCAGACGGACTTCATCGACAGCTGCCGGAACCGCAAGACGTTCGCGCTCAACGAGTCGAACGGCTTCCGCTCCTGCACGATGTTCAATCTCGCCATCGTCGCCGAACGCCTCGGGCGCGGCTTCCGGTTCGACCCGGTCGCGCTCCGCGCGGTGGACGACCAGGCGGCGGACCGCCTCCTCTACCAGGGGATGCGCGCGCCGTGGAAGAAGGAAATGTGGGGCTGAACGGGAAGGGAGCTGGAACAATGGTTGAACAACAGAAGAAGAAGTACGTGGACCCGAACGCATTCGCCGACTACGGCGCCGCGATGGCGTCCGTCGCCGGGAATCCGATGGCCGTCGAGTGGCAGAAGGCCGCCGAGGCGCAGCTCGCCGCCGCCACCACGCCGAAGGCGCTTGCCGCGCACGTGTGGGACGCCGCCTCCGCCGAGGCCCTGCTCGCGAAGGTGCAGGGCGCCTACAAGACGGATCCGCTCACGCTCACTGTGATCGGCGCCGTCTCGCAGTACGTGATGGAGGCCGTGATCGGCCGCGCGGACGGCTGCCAGAAGCGCTGCCGCACGCCGGGCGCCGCGCCGTGCCAGCGGAAGACCTGGAACATGGCCCTGCTCGCCGCCTTCCGCAAGACGAAGGACGAGTACGTGCAGACCTTCCTCCTCGACCAGCTGCGCTGGTGCGGCTGCCGGTGCCGGGCGAAGGACGTCCAGGCGCTGAAGTCCAACGCCGTAAGCGGAAACGTGAAGGCGTACATCGACTGGACGGCGGCGGAGGTCGCCGGCGAAACAGTCCCCGCGAAGTAGCGCGGGGACCGTTGGCGCCCCTGGCGAGACTCGAACTCACTACCCGCTGCTTAGAAGGCAGCTGCTCTGTCCAGATGAGCTACAGGGGCCGATGCGGGCGGCAGACAGTTTACCACAAACCGCCGCCGCTGTGAGAGTGAAAGTACAATGAGATAGAGGGAAGAGAATGACGAACGCGATTGAATCGATGCCCTGGGGGATCTTCGAGGGCGAGCCGGTGACGCTGTGGCGTCTCGTGAACGCGAATGGCCTGGAACTGGACTTCACGGACTGGGGCGGGCGCCTCGTGAAGGCGCTCGTGCCGGACCGCAGCGGCCACCTCGACAACGTGACGCTGGGCTGGCCCACGCTCGACGACTACGTCGCCGAGCACGGCGGCACCTACTACGGCGCCCTCGTCGGCCGCTACGGCAACCGCATCGGGAAGGGGACGTTCACCCTCGACGGCAAGACGTACACGCTGGAGCTCAACAACGAGCCGGGCGGCATCCCCTGCGCGCTCCACGGCGGTCTGCGCGGCTTCTCGCTGCGGATGTGGACGTGCGTCAAGGAGATCCACACGGCGGACAAGGTGGGCCTCGTCCTCGAAATCACCTCGCCCGACGGCGAGGGCGGCTATCCCGGCAACGTGACCGTGCGCGCCACGCTCACGCTCGACAACAACAACGTCTGGCACATCGGCTGGCGCGCGACGACGGACCAGGCGACGCCGATCGCCCTCACCGAACACGCCTACTGGAACCTCGACGGCGTGGACGCCGGCACGACGATCCTCGACCACCAGCTCTACGTCAACGCCGACCAGATCACGGCCTACGGCGCGGACATGATTCCGACCGGCGAGCTGCGCGACGTGACGGCGACGCCGTTCGACTTCCGCACCACGCACACGATCGGCGCCCTGCACGACCGGGACTACGACCAGCTCAAGTACGGCGCCGGCTACGACATGAACTGGGTGCTGCGCAAGACAGTGCCCGGCGACGAGCTCACGCCCGCGTGCATCCTCACCTCGACGAAGACGGGGCGCCAGCTGGAGGTGTGGACGACCGAGCCGGGCATGCAGATCTACGACGGCTACTACCTGCCCGTGCGCAACGCGGGCGTCGCCCTGGAGACGCAGCACTTCCCGGACTCGCCGAACAAGCCCGCGTTCCCGACGACGATCGTCCGGCCGGGGCAGGTCCTCTACTCCACCACGGAATACCGCTTCAAGACGTGCTGACGGCGAAAGGACGGGACGTGGACATGCGGAAGCTTATTCTTCTCCTGGCCGGCGCGCTGTTGGCGGGCGCCTCTGCGGCGCGGCCCGTCTGGAAGGCGCCCGCGCCGGACGCGCAGAGCGTCGTGACGCGGCTCGCCGACGGCGCGTCCCTGCGCGTGGACGTGCTTGCGGAAAACCTCTTCCGCGTGCGGCGGAGCTGGACGAACGACGCGCAGGGCGTCGTCTGGACCGAGAGCGGCATGAACCGCTACGGCATCCTGAAGGGCGACTGGCCCAAGGCCCCGTTCGCGCGCGAGGGGAACGCGGTGCGGACGGCGGGGGCCGTGCTGACGGTGGATCCCGCCCGGGGGACGCTGCGGGTGAAGGGGCTCGCCTCGGCGGCGGACGTCACGGTGACGCCGCGCGCCGTCGGCAAGGGCTTCGCGATCGCCTTCTCGCTCGCGAAGGGCGAGCGCATCTACGGCTTCGGCGACTCGGGGCGCGACAACATCATGCGGCGCGGCCACCGCTTCGACCTCTGGATCCGCAACAACCTCTGCAACATCCCGATCCCGATGGCCGTGAGCCGCAGCGGATGGGGCCTGCTCTTGAACAGCACGTGGCGCAACGCCTTCGACTGCGGCGCGAAGGACCCGGACGCGCTCGTCTGCGAGGCGAAGGAGGGCGACATCGACTTCTACGTGTTCACGGGGAAGGACTACCGGGCGTTGCTCGACATCTACACGCAGCTCGCGGGGCGCCCCGCGCTGCTCCCCGTCTGGGGCTACGGCTTCACCTACGTCTGCAACCAGAACATCGACCAGTACAACCTCGTGAACGAAGCCCTTCAGTTCCGCGACCGCGACCTGCCGTGCGACGTGATCGGGCTTGAGCCCGGCTGGATGCAGACGTTCTACGACGCCTCCGTCTACAAGGAGTGGAACCAGGCGCGCTTCTACTTCCCCTACTGGGCGCCGAAGGGCGACCACACCTTCGTGGGCGCGCTCCGGCGCATCGGGTTCAAGCTCTCGCTCTGGCTCTGCTGCGACTACGACCTCACGCGCTACGAGGAGCAGTGCGCGGCGGGGCTCGCGAAGAAGGGCGGCCGGCAGATCGAGATGCCCGCCGGCATCACCGAGACGTGGGAGGACGACCGGATCGGCGCCGATCCCGCGCAGGCGGCCAAGGGCCCGAAGGCGAAGAGGCGCTCCCGCCACAAGCCGGCGATGTACGCGAGGCTCTACTGTCCCGAGGACGACTGCCCCGACGGCATGCTGCCGTGGTTCGAGCATCTCAAGAAGTTCGTCGACCAGGGCGCGCAGTGCTTCAAGCTCGACGGCTGCAACCAGTTCGGCGAGCATCCCGACCGCGCGTGGGCGAACGGCATGTGCGACGAGGAGATGCACAACCTCTACGCGCTCGTCTACGACAAGCAGATGGCGCGCGGCTTCGAGGACTACACGGGGAAGCGCGCGATGGTCTACTCGGCGGGCGGCTACGCGGGCGTGCAGCAGTTCGTGGCGACCTGGGCGGGCGACACCGGCGGCGGCGCCAAGCCGCTCGCCTCCCTGCTGAACCTCGGCATCTCGGGCCACTCGAACCAGAGCTGCGACATGGACATCGGCAACGCCGCGTCCCTCCACTTCGGCTTCCTGCAGACCTGGAGCCAGCAGAACAACTGGGACTACTGGCGGCAGCCGTGGATCGCCCCCCCGGAGAAGGTCGCGGCCTTCCGCGCCTACACCCACCTGCGCTACCGCCTGCTGCCGTACCTCTACACGGCGGCCGCGGAGGCCGCGCGGACGGGCTGGCCGGTGATGCGCGCGCTGCCGTTCGCCTTCCCCGACGTGCCGGAGTACGACCGCTGCGTGACGACCTACATGCTCGGCCCCGATTTGCTCGTCTCCGCGTTCACGAAGGAGATCGCGATCCCCGAAGGCGTCTGGTACGACTGGCGCACCGGCGAGGCGGTCACGGGGCCGTGCCGGCGCCCGGTCGCGACGACGCCCGACTGGGGCGGCGCGCTCTACGTGCGCGCCGGCGCCGTGATCCCGATGTGGCCGAAGAGGCCGCACGTCGACAAGGGCTGGAACGAGGAGGTGGAACTCCACGCCTGGCCGGGCCCGGACGGGACGAGCTGGCTCTACGAGGACGACGGTACGTCGCTTGAGTACCGCAGGGGGCGGGGCGCGTGGACGCCGCTCGTCATGAAGGGCGGCGCGGTGGCGGTCGGCCGGCGCGAAGGCGGCTACGCCGGCATGCCGGCGGCGCGCCGCATGACGCTCGTCACGCACACGCCCGGCTCGGCGGCGACGACGGCGGCGGATCTCGGCGCGGTCGGCGCCGCCGGCTGGCCGTGCCCGCGCGCGGGCGCCGGCGCGGGACGATAGAAGGCCGCGCGGGCGGTCGTTCACGAAGCACACAAATACGAATCACAACAAGGGAAAGTCGAGGATGTAACATGGAACTGACACGTCGTTTCTTCATCGGCGGCGCGGCTGCGTTCGGCGCCTTGGGTGGCGCGCGCGTCCGCCCGCTCCGCGCGGGCGAGGCGCCCGCGAAGAAGCCGAACCTCAAGTTCGGCGTGGTGAGCGACATCCACATCACGCACGTGGGCGCGGGCGAGAAACCGGAGCGCTGGGGCAACAACCTCACGTTCCGGCATACGCTTGAATGGTTCCGCGACCAGGGCGTGGACGCGGTGATGGTGGTGGGCGACATGGCCGACAATGGCATGGTCGAGCAGCTGCAGGCCGTCGCCGAGGCCTGGTATGCGGTCTTCCCGGACGACAAGGCCCCCGACGGCCGGAAGGTCGAGAAGCTCTTCGTCTACGGCAACCACGACTACCACGGCTACCTCTACGGCGACCACGCCGCGAAGCGCCATGCGAAGGAGGCGAAGGAGAGCGAGTTCGGTGCCTGGAGCCGCGACCACGTGCTGCGCAGCGACCTGGCCGGATGGTGGAAGAAGATCTTCCACGAGGACTACACGCGCCTCTACCGCAAGGTGATCAAGGGCTACACGTTCCTCGGCCAGCACTGGGACGACGGGAAGGGGATGGAGACGAAGTATGGCAGCTGTCCGTTCGGCGTCGAGCTCAAGGGTTTCCTGGACGCGCACGGGAAGGCGCTCGACCCGAAGAGGCCGTTCTTCTACTTCCAGCACCCGCACCCGAAGGACACGTGCTACGGCCCGTGGGCGTGGGGGCACGACGCCGGTCTCGTCACGAAGGTCCTCTCGGCCTATCCGAACGCGGTGGCCTTCTCGGGCCACTCGCACTACTCGCTGACGGACGAGCGCTCGATCTGGCAGGGCGCCTTCACGTCCGTGGGCACGAGTTCGCTGCGCTACACGGGCCTCCCCTATGACCAGCGCCCGCCGTTCGGCTACGAGAACACCTCGACCGAGAGCAAGGCGGCCGCCGCGTGCAACGCGCTCAAGGTGATGGGGGACTTCCCTGCGGGCGACTGTCGCCAGGGCATGCTGTGGAATGTCTACGACGACTGCATGGTCGTGCAGCGGCGGGAGTTCCTGGGCGACGTGTTCCTGGGGCCGGACTGGGTGATGCCGCTTGCCGCGTCCGAGCCGCGTCCGTTTGACTTCGCCACGCGCGCGAAGAAGGCGAAGGCGCCGGAGTTCCCGAAGGGCGCGCAGGTGACGCTGAAGAAGCGCAAGGCGAAGACGCGCCGCACGCCGGGGTACGACGCGGTGGAGAAGGATGCCTGGGAGCTGACCTTCCCGGCGGCGTTTGCCGTGCCCGGGTCGCGTCCCTATGAATACGAAGTCGTCGCCCACGGCGCGGGCGGGAAGACGGAGGCGTTCCACGTGATGGCCAACGGCTACAACCACGCGCCCGGGCATCCGCGCGCGAAGGGCGCCTCCTCCTGCTGCGTGTCGGCGGACCGTCTGCCGCCGGGGACGACCCATTTCACGGTGACGCCGCTCGACTGCTGGTGGAACAAGGGCGCCGCCCTGACGGTCAAGATTTGATGAAGCCACAGGGAATGGCAAGGAGTTCCATGAAGCGTTTTGAAGGGAAGGTCGTGCTCGTGACGGGCGGCAACCGCAACACGGGCATCGAGATCACGGATTTGTTCATCCGCGAGGGCGCGAAGGTGTTCATGTGCGGGTCGACGCCCGCATCGACCGCGCGGGGCGAGAAGATCCTGCGCGACCGGAAGATCGGCGACGTGCGCGCGATCGTATGCGACATCTCGGACCGTGATCAGGTCACGGCGATGTTCGACGTGATCGAGAAGGAGGCGGGGCGGCTCGACATCCTCGTCAACAACGCGGCGCACCAGGGCCTCGGGCAGGGCGGTCCGCTGGAAATGGACCCCGCGAAGATGCTGGAGGTGCTGAAGGTCAACCTCGTCGGCGGCTTCCAGGTGACGCAGATGGCGTGTACCCGCTTCTTCATGAAACAGGAGCCGAATCCCGCGACGGACCAGCGCGGCGTGGTGGTGACGCTGGGGTCGAACACCTCGATGCGCGCGATCCGCAACCGCACGAGCTACGTCACCTCGAAGGGCGGCATCGACGCGATGGTGCGGTCCCTCGCGCTCGACCTCGGTCCGCTCGGCATCCGCGTGAACGAAGTCGCGCCCGGCTACATCTACACGGAGCGCTGGGACGCGCTCGACGAGAAGATCAAGGCGCGGCGCCGCCTGAACTGCCCGCTCCGCAAGGAGGCGACGGGCGGCGACATCGCGGAGGCCGTCGCGTTCCTCGCCTCGGACGCCGCGCGCAACATCGGCGGCGAGCGCCTCGTCGTGGACGCGGGCTGCTCGGCCCAGCACATGCCCGAGGACGTGGACGTCTAGGGGGGCGACATGGACCTGCGCCGCCACCCGGACGAGACGCGCCGCGCGGTGAAGCCGCCGGACCGCGCCCAGTTCGGCAACCGCCCGTAGGCCGGTCTCCGCATGGACGCCGGGTGGCGGTTATGGTAGACAGCCCGACATGAAGGCGAAGACAGGCGTTTTTCTGGCGGCGGCGCTGGCCGGGGCGGCCGCCTCGGCGGGCGAGCTCGTCCTGGCGGCGCGCGGACGGCCGGCGGCCTACACGATCGTGCGCCCGGCGCAGGCGAGCGCGAGCGAGGTCTACGCGGCGGAGGAGCTGCGGGACGGCCTCGCGCGCGCGACGGGCGTCACGCTCCCGATCACGGCGGACGACCGCCCGCTTCCCGACAAGGCGATCGTCGTCGGCGCGGCGGCATGCGCGCGGGCGGCGGCGTTCGCGCCGGACCTCGCGGCTCGGCTTGGCGAAGACGGCTTCCGCCTGGAGGTGCGCGGGACGCGCCTCTTCGTCTACGGGTCGGCGGCGCGCGGCGCGCTCTACGGCGTCTACGCGCTCCTTGAAGGCCATGCGGGCTGCCGCTGGTA
This sequence comes from uncultured Kiritimatiellota bacterium, assembly GCA_934643865.1. Classification (GTDB taxonomy): domain Bacteria; phylum Verrucomicrobiota; class Kiritimatiellia; order RFP12; family UBA1067; genus RUG572. Next base: position 69,376 of record CAKUCX010000004.1, on the reverse strand, counting down.
CGCCTCCTGGCATGCGCGCTGCCCGCCGCGCGCGCAGGTCGCCGTGCCGGACGATCTCGCCGAGACGCAGGTTCCCGCCTTCGCGATGCGCGAGCCGTACTGGTACGACGTCCTCGAACATCCCGCCTTCGCGGCGCGCCTGCGCGTGAACAGCCGCAGCTGGCGGACGATGGACGCGCGCTACGGCGGGAACCCGTTCCGCTTCGGCGGCGGGCTCGGCAGCTGCCACACCTTCAACGCCTTGGTGCCGCCCGACGAGTTCTTCGACGCGCACCCCGAGTACTTCAGCTTCGAGGACGGGCGGCGCGTCAAGCACCCGAGCCAGCTCTGCCTGACGAACCCGGACGTTCTGCGCATCGTCACCGAGCGGGTGCTCGCGCGGATCCGCAAGGACCCCGGCGCGAAGTTCTACGGCGTGAGCCAGAACGACTGGCTCCACTACTGCCGGTGCGACGCATGCCGGGCGGTCGACGAGGAGGAGGGGAGCCACGCCGGCACGATGGTCCGCTTCGTGAACGCCGTGGCGGAGGCCGTGGAGAAGGAGTTCCCCGACGCCCTCATCGAGACGCTTGCCTACCAGTACACGCGCAAGCCGCCGAAGAAGACGCGCCTGCGGCACAACGTCGTGCCGTGCCTCTGCACGATCGAGTGCGACTTCGCGCACCCGCTCGACGCGAGCGCCTACCCCGAGAACGTCTCCTTCCGCGACGACATCGCGGGCTGGAGCCGCATGACCGACCAGCTCTACGTGTGGGACTACACGACGGACTTCCCGAACTACGCGCTGCCGTTTGCGAACGTCCTCGCGCTGCAGGGGAACCTGAAGTTCTTCCGCGCGCACGGCGTGCGCGAAATCTTCGCGCAGGGCGCCTACCAGGGCCGCCACGGCGATTTCGCCGAGCTCAAGGCGTGGCTCCTCGCGAAGTGGATGTGGAACCCCGACCTGCCGCCGGGCCCGCTCCTGGACGACTTCTTCTCGGGCTACTACGGGAAGGGCGCGCCGTTCGTGCGGTCCTACTTCGACGAGCTCCACCGCCTCCAGGCCGCCTACTCGACGCCGTCGAACCGCCCGCTCTCGATCTGGACGGGGCCGGAGAACCCCGCGCTTCCCGATGCGTTCCTCGAACGCGCGGCGGGGCTCTGGGCGCAGGCGGCCGAGGCCGTGCGGGACGACCCGGCGACCTCCTACAACGTGCGGATGGGCGCGTTCTCGGTGGACTACGTGCGCCTGGAGCGGATGCGCCGCGCGGAGGACAAGGCGCTGTGGCTCGCCGCGCGCCCCCCGGACCCCTCGCCGCTCCGCCAGTGCCAGGCGCTCGCGCGGAGCCTCCTCGCGCGGATGGACGAGGCGAAGGACATCCGCCTCGCGGAAAGCCGCGACCGCCACGAGGGGCTTGTGAAGGCCTGGCGCGCGCTCCTTGCGCGCACGCCCGCGCAGCTGAAGGCCGGGGCGGCGCGCGGCGAACTTGAGGAGACGGCCCTTTCCTGCGCGCGGCGCTGGGGCGAGGCGGTCGACGACGCGACGGCGGGCGACGGGCGGGCGCTCAAGCTCTTCAACACACACTTCGAGTGGTGCGCGACGTTCCCGATGCGGCGCGTCGCGTTCGAGCCCGGCGCGGCCTACACGATCCGCGTGCGGGCGCGCTGCGAGGCGGCTTCGGACGGCGAGGCGTTCTGGGCGGGCGTCTGGGATCCGGTCGCGAAGAAGGGGCGCGGGAGCATTGCGCCGCGCACGGGCGCGGTCGGCCCCGACTATGCGTGGTACGACGGCTGCACGTGGACGCCGAACGACGACGAGATCTTCTGGATCGGGCCGGGGCGCTTCAACGCGGACGGGAAGAGCGCGATCAAGGGGCTTTGGATCGACAAGATCGAAATCGCCCGGCGCGGCGGCGATGCGCGCGGCACGCTGGCCTTTGAAGACGGAAGCGGGGATTTTCCGCCCTTCGCTCGATGACACGTAAAGGGAAATCGTAACGAACAGTGAAGCTTGAAGCGAAAGGGATCGAAAGCATGATCATGAAACGGCTGATGGCGGCGGGGGCGCTGACGGGGGCTTGCCTTTGCGCACATGCGGAGATTCTCTCCCTTGCGGGGGAGTGGCGGTTCGCGTTGGGCGAGACGAACGCGCTTTCCGACACGATCCGCCTGCCGACGACGACCGACCTCGCGCGGAAGGGCGACGGGCGCCTCGGCGGCGCGGTCGTCGAGCGCATCCACCCGCAGCTTCTCGGCGCGGAGATGGCAGGCGCGCTCACGATGCACCCGGCGCGGCGCTTCCCGTTCGTCGGCGTGGCGCGGTACGCGCGCGACGTCGAGATCCCCGCGTCGTGGGAAGGGACGCGCGTCTCGCTCTTCCTCGAGCGCACGAAGATCGTCCGCGCGTTCTGGGACGGCGCCGACCTCGGCCGCCGCGACACGCTCGCCGCGCCCGCCGTGTTCGAGCTGCCGCCGGACGTGAGGCCGGGACGCCACACGCTGCGGCTTGAAATCGACAACCGCCTCGACGACCTGCCCGTCTCGGGCCACCAGGTCTCGGACGACACGCAGACGAACTGGAACGGCGTGATGGGGCGCATCGAGCTGCGCGCCGAGGAGCCGACGCGCTTCGGGCGCATCCGCCTCTTCCCCGACCCGGCGACGCGGACGGTCGGCGTGGAGGCGGAGGTCATCTCGCCGACGGGCGTGACGACAAGCCGCCAGACGGTCGCCCTCGCGAAGGACGCCGCGCTCTGGAGCGAGTTCACGCCCGTCCTGCATGAGGTCGAGGTGCGCGTCGGCGGTCTCTCCCGCACGATGAAGGTCGGCCTGCGGTCGTTCGGCATACGCGGCACGCAGTTCACGGTCAACGGGCGCCCGACGTTCCTGCGCGGACGGCATGACGCGTGCGTCTGGCCGCTCACGGGCGCCGCGCCGATGGACGTCGCGGCGTGGCGGAAGTACTTCCGCACGCTGAAGGACTACGGGCTCAACCATGTGCGCTTCCACTCGTGGTGCCCGCCCGAGGCCGCGTTCGAGGCGGCGGACGAGCTTGGCTTCTACCTCCAGCCCGAGTTCGCCTGCTTCGGCGGCGACTGGTCGAGGCCGGAACAACGCGACTACTGCCTCGCCGAGTCGAAGCGCATCCTCGACGCCTACGGCAACCACCCCTCGTTCGTGATGTTCTCGCTCGCCAACGAGCCGCTGAAGGGGCGCGAGGGGCGGCTCGCCGTCGTGGAGGCGCTGCGCGCCCACGACCCGCGTCCGCTCTACGCGCAGGGGACGAACGCGGACTTCTTCGTGCCGAAGGCGTGTCCCGGCGACGACTTCTGGGCGACCTTCCGTAGCGCGCCGGGCGCGGAGGGGAACGTGCGCGGCTCGTACGCGAACGCCGACCTGCCGCTCGGCGGGGTGCAGGAGCCGGGCGGCGGCACGACGCGCGACTTCGCGTCCGCGATTGCGCATTCGCCCGTGCCGCTCGTCGGGCACGAGGTCGGCCAGTACCAGGTCTACCCCGACTACTCGGAGATCGCGAAGTGGACGGGGCCGCTCAAGCCCGTCAACCTCGAGATCTTCCGCGAACGCCTGCGGAAGGCGGGCCTGATCGACAAGGCGGACGCCTTCTTCCGCGCGTCGGGCGCGCTCGCCGTCCTCAACTACCGCGAGGACATCGAGGAGGCGCTGCGCACGCCCGGCTTCGGCGGCTTCCAGCTCCTGGACATCCAGGATTTCCCCGGGCAGGGCACGGCGCTCGTCGGCATCCTCGACGCGTTCATGGAGCCGAAGGGGCTGATCGCGCCGGAGGCCTGGCGCGGGTTCTGCGCGCCGACCGTCCTGCTCGTCCGCTTCCCGTCCTACACCCACGAGGCCGGGGCGGTGTTCGCGGCGGAGCTGCTGGTCGCGCACTATGGCGCCGAAGACGTCCTGGACGCGACGTTCGCCTGGCGGCTCGTCGAGGCGGGGAGAGGCCCCGAAGACGGACGGCTCGCGCCGTCCGCACGGGACGGAAAAGTCGTTGAGTCGGGGTCTGTCCCCCTGAAGGTGGCAGTCGGGAACGTGGCGAAAGTCGGCGAAATCCGCGCGGTTCTGCCGAATTGCGCGCGTCCGGCGCGCTACGCGCTGGAACTGGCGCTCGCGGGACGCGCCGAGCGGAACGCCTATCCGCTGTGGGTTTACCCCAGGGCCGAGGCGACCGTGCCGGATGGCGTCGCGGTCGTGACGTCGCTGGACGAGGGCGAGCGTCTGCTCGCGAAAGGTCGGAACGTCCTCTGCCTCCTCTCGAAGGCGAACGCGCCGACGAACGCGGTCGCGGGGACGTTCGCGAGCGACTTCTGGAACTGGCAGATGTTCCGGCACGTGTGCGAGTCGAACAGGAAGCCCGTCGCGCCGGGCACGCTTGGCCTCCTCGTTGACGCCGCGCATCCGGCCCTCGCGGGCTTCCCGACGGCGTGCCGCTCGGACTTCCAGTGGCGGGAGCTGCTGTTCCGCGGCGTGAACGTCGTCCTGGACGGCGACCCCGACGCGGAGGTCATCGTGCAGGGCATCGACAACGTGACGCGCAACCATCGCCTCGGCGTCATCTGGGAGAAGCGGTGCGGGACGGGGCATCTCGTCGTCTCGGCGCTCGACCTCGACGCCTGCGCGCACCTGCCCGAGGCCCGTGCCCTGCGCCGGTCCCTTCTGGACTACCTCGCAAAGGGCGCTCGGCCGCCCGCGCGGTTCCGGCCCGTCCCCCGCCTGAACCGCGTGAATATGGTATACTCGCGTCCATGCAAGTAACCTCAACGGAAAGGCCGGCCGGCGCGGGGCGGCTCCAGTCCCTCGACCTCCTGCGCGGCGCCGACATCTTCTTCCTCTCCATCGTCTGCGCGCTCGTGAAGGCCGCCCATCGCCTCTGGACGCTCCCGGACGGCCTGATGGCGCAGTTCCGCCATCCCGACTGGGTCGGGTTCTCCGCCTACGACATGATCATGCCGCTCTTCATCTTCATGTCCGGCGCGGCGCTCCCCCTCGCGCTCCCGAAGCGCCTGGAGGCGGACGGCCGCGCGCGGGGGCGCTACTGGCGGCATGTCCTCGCGCGCGTCGCCCGCCTCTGGACCCTCGGCATGGTGGCGTAGGGCGAACTGCTCTCCTTCGACCTCACGCGCATCTCGTTCTTCAGCAACACGCTTCAGTCCATCGCCTGCGGCTATCTCATCACGGCGGGCGTCCTGCGCCTCCCCAAGGCGTCTTGGCGCATGGGCGTGGCCTTTGGCCTCGTCGCCGCCTACGGCCTCTTCCTTCACCTCTGCGGCGACATGACCCCGGACGGCAACGCCGCAGTCGTCTACGAGACGAAGTTCCTCGGCCTCTTCTACCCCGCTCTCCCACCCCTGTGGCATCCCGTCGCCAAGATCGCCGCCACGCACTACACTTGGTGGCCGACGGTCCCCATGTTCGGCTTCATGGCACTCATGGGCGCGGAGTCGACGCTGGCCCTGCGCGCGGCGCGGCGACCTCGAGGCCGCGCTGCGCGGCCTCTGCGCGAAGGGCGGCCGCGTTGTCTTCGACGCCGTTTACCCGGACATCGACGCGGAATACCGCGACGCCCGGCTCTTCGCGCGCGCGGCGGAGGACTAAAGCCCAGTTCCGCGTGCGATTCCCGCTTGCGCCTGTGCGGGAATCGTGAGATAATACGCCCCATGGAAACTTGCAGAAAGTCGGCGTTCACGCTCATCGAACTCCTTGTCGTGATTGGCATCATCGGCGTCCTCTCCGCCGTCATGATCGGCGTCTTGGGCGGGACGAGCAATGCAGCGCGCGCCACCCAGTGCATGAACAACCTTCGAAGCCTTTCGATTGCGGCGATCACCTACGCGACGATGACCGACTCCGACGGCCGATTTCCGTGTGCCGGATCGCGTTCGTATCGGGCTATCGGCGCGACGGGCTATCATTGGGGTTCCCAAAAGGGCTGGATTTCGTGGGACGACAAAGGCGGCGGGGGTGAAAGCGCGGGCGGCGCGCCGTACATCAGCTTTAGCGAGAGCAACCCAGAGACCCTGCGCTACGCCATCACGAACGGCTGCATCTGGGCGTCGGGCGGAAAGTCCGAGAGGGTCTATCTGTGCCCTGTCCACGATGCCGCCTGCCTGAAGGCGAATGGACGCCATCCCGGCTGGAGCTACGTGATGAACGAATCCTTCTACTGGCAGAAGGGCGCGGGCGAGAGGAGTTGGCGCGAGCAGAAGCCAGGCGGCATGATTGATGCGCTCCAATCGCCATCGATCACAGCGGGCCGCCCGCCGGAGAAGGTGCTTCTCTTCGCGGAGATCCAGGGGCTGGACGTGAACGACGGGAAGATCACGCTCACGGCGAACGTGAACGGCAGCGGCAACCAGGGGGATGGCGTCTTGCAGTACGCCTCCGGCCAGGAGGTCATCGGCTTCAACCATGAACTCGGCGGCGGCAAGTACTTCGGGCATGTCGCCTTTGCCGACGGACACGTCGAGAAGGTGGCGTATCCACAGAACCACAACGTCAAGGATCTCACGCTGTGGCTCTGCTCGGGACGTGAAATCACGTTCGACGGCTCGAACTACCGAGGGGAGTGAGAGGCCGTCGGCCCGTGAGCCGCCCACCGGCGGCGGAGGCGCCTCGCCTCCTCGCCGCCAGCTGAAAGGACAAGCATGCGTTCCCAGACGCAGATCGAGACTTCGCGTGAGGCACTTCGTGCATGCCCCACGGGCGCGGAGCGTTACAAAAAACGGTGCATCGTGACGGGCGGCGCGGGGTTCATCGGCTCGGCCCTCGTGCGGCTTCTTCTGAAGGAAACCGAGGCGACGGTTCTCGTCGTCGACGCGCTTACCTACGCGGGCGTGCCCGAGAGCCTCAAGGAGGTCGGCCTCGACCCGGCAAGCCTCGTCTCCTCCAATCCGCGTCTCCGGTTCCTCAAGGCGGACATCTGCGATGCGGACGCGATGGCTGCGGCCTTCGCCGCGTTCAAGCCCGACACGCTCTTCCATCTCGCGGCCGAGTCCCACGTCGACCGCTCGATTGACGGCCCCGGCGCGTTCATCCGCACGAACGTCGTCGGTACGGCGACGCTCCTCCAGGCGGCGCTCGCGTGGTGGAAGACGCACCCCGGCTTCGTTTTCCAGCACATCTCGACGGACGAGGTCTACGGCGCGCTGGGCGAGACGGGCTTCTTCACCGAGAAGACGCCCTATGCGCCCCATTCGCCCTATTCGGCCTCGAAGGCGGGCTCCGACCACCTTGTGCGCGCGTGGCACGACACTTACGGCCTTCCCGTGAAGATCACGAACTGCTCGAACAACTACGGGCCGTACCACTTCCCCGAAAAGCTCATCCCGCTCGTGATTCTCAACTGCCTTGACGGGAAGCCGCTGCCCGTCTACGGCCGGGGCGCGAACGTGCGCGACTGGCTGTATGTCGAAGACCACGCCCGCGCGCTTCTCCTCGTCAACGCGAAAGGAGGCGTCGGTGAGACCTACAACGTCGGCGGCCGCAACGAGTACACGAACCTCGCGGTCGTGCAGGCGATCTGCGCCACGCTGGACGAGCTGCGCCCGCGCGCGGACGGCGCGAAGTACACCTCTCTCATCACCTACGTCGCCGACCGCCCCGGCCACGACCTCCGCTATGCCATCGACCCGTCGAAGCTGATGGGCGAACTCGGCTGGCGGCCGCGCGAGGACTTCGAGACGGGCATCCGCAAGACCGTCCGATGGTATCTTGACAACGCCTGGTGGTGGGGGCCGATCCGCGCGGGCCGCTATGCGGGCGAGCGCCTGGGGACGGCGTGCTGAGTCGATGGCGGCTCAGATGACGGCACGGCGGGCGTCCTCCGCGCGTATAAGGCGGCATTCGCGGGCAAGATGGCCCGCCGCAAGATGGAACGCATCATGTCAAAGGAGGGTCGTCCAGGCCATGTCACGTAAGGGAATCATCTTGGCCGGGGGCGCGGGGACGCGCCTCCATCCGCTCACGCGCGTCGTGTCGAAGCAGCTTCTGCCGGTCTACGACAAGCCGATGGTCTTCTATCCGCTCTCGACGCTCATGCTCGCCGACATCCGCGAGGTGCTCATCATCTCGACGCCGGCGGATCTTCCGAACTTCGAGCGCCTGCTGGGCGACGGCTCGGCGCTCGGCATGAAGTTCTCCTACAAGGTCCAGGAAACGCCCAACGGCCTTGCCCAGGCGTTTGTGCTTGGCCGCTCGTTCATCGGCGACGACGATGTGTGCCTCGTCCTGGGCGACAACATTTTCTACGGGGCGACCTTGCCGGAACTGCTGCGCGCGGCGAGCGCGTCGAAGGAGGCCGTGGTCTTCGGCTATCGCGTCAACGAGCCCGAGCGCTACGGCGTCGCGGCGTTCGACGCCGACGGCAAGGTCGTTTCGCTGGAGGAGAAGCCGGCGAAGCCGAAGTCGAACTGGGCGGTGGTCGGGCTCTACTTCTATCCGAACGACGTCGTCGACTATGCGGCGGACCTGAAGCCGTCGGCGCGCGGCGAGTACGAGATCACGGACCTCAACCGCGTCTACCTGGAGCAGAACCGCCTGACGCTGAAGATGATGTCGCGCGGCTACGCCTGGCTCGACACAGGCACGCACCAGTCGCTTGCCGACGCGACGAATTTCGTCCGCGCGCTCACCGAGCGCCAGGGCCTTCAGATCGCCTGCATCGAGGAAGTCGCGTGGCGCAAGGGATGGATCGACGATGGGCAGTTGTCCCGCCTGGCGGAGGGGTACGGAACGTCCACCTACGGGCTGTATCTCAAGGACCTGGCGAAGGCGTCGGGGGAGGCCGTCCGGTGACCGTCCTGCTGACAGGCGGAAGGGGCATGCTGGGGCGGACCGTCTCGCGCATCTTGCAGGGCCAGGCGACGCGGGACGGGGGCGTCTTCAGGATCGTCCCCACGGATCTTCCCGAGGCGGACGTCACGGACGAGGACGCCATTGACGCCGTGCTTGCCGCCGCGCGGCCCGACGCGGTGATCCACTGCGCGGCCGCGACGGCGGTTGACGCCTGCGAGGCGTCGCCCGAACGCGCCTACCGGCTCAATGCGCGCGGCTCGGCCAATGTGGCGGCGGCGTGCCACCGCCAGGGGGTGCGCCTCATCGCGATCTCGACCGACTATGTGTTCGCGGGGGATGCGGCGCGGGCCTATACGGAGTTCGACGCGGCAAACGGCGGGCGGACGGTCTACGGGCAGTCCAAGTTCGCGGGCGAGGAGCTGGTTCGGCGGCTGTGCCCGAACCACTGCATCTGCCGCGTCAGCTGGCTCTATGGCTTTGGCGGGCCGAGCTTCGTCCACACGATGCTGAAGCTGGCGGACGGCACGCGCCCGACGCTCAAGGTCGTCGACGACCAGCGGGGCAATCCGACGAGCGCGGTCGCCGTCGCGCGCGCGCTGGGCGAACTTCTCCAGCGCCCGCGCCTCTGCGGCACGTTTCACATGACGTGCGAAGGAGAGGCGAGCTGGGCGGAGTTCGCGCGCGAGATCTTCCGCCTTGCGGGCAGAGACCAGAGGATTGAGCCATGCTCGACGGAGGCGTTCCCGCGCCCCGCGCCGCGTCCGAAGAACTCCTGCCTGGAGAAGATGGGGCTGCGCCTCGCCGCGCTTCCGCCCATGCCCGCCTGGCAGGACGCGCTGCGCGAGTTTCTGGACCTGGAGTTTCCGGAGGGCGGCCATGCACGTCAGTGATGCGGCGATCAAGGGGGTCAAGGTCATCGTCCCCGATGTCCATGGAGATGCGCGCGGGTGGTTCGTTGAGCAGTACAATGCCGCGCGCTACCGGTCTGCGGGCGTCATGGCCGACTTTGTGCAGGACAACGAGTCGTTCTCCGCGAAGGGCGTCGTCCGCGGCCTCCACTGGCAGGCCGCGCCGCATGCGCAGGCGAAGCTCGTGCGCGTGGTTCGTGGCGCGGTCTGGGACGTCGCGGTCGACATCCGCCGGGGCTCGCCGACCTTTGGCAAATATGCCGCCGAAACGCTGTCGGCCGAAGACCATCGCCAGCTCTACATCCCGCGCGGGTTCGCGCACGGCTTCATCGTCCTTGAGGACGACACGCTCGTCTCCTACAAGTGCGACAATCCCTACTGCCCTGCGGCGGAAAGAGGCCTGCTCTTCGACGATCCGGCGCTGAAGATCGCATGGCCGAAGCTGGATGTGGCGCTGATGCTTTCCGAAAAAGACCGAAGGCATCCCTCGTTGGCCGACATCGAGCCGATGGAGATGTGACAGGCCCCATCTCGTTCTTGCCCGATTCGCACGGCGTCAGGGGCGCGTCGTGAGAATAGGATGCCACCGTCAGTCGCGTGTCGCCAGACGGACGGCGCGATGATGTGCTATAATGCGCGCATGAAGCCAATCGCCACCAACATCGCCGACTTCGAGACCCTGCGCAAGGAGGGCCTGCTCTACGTTGACAAGACGGCGCACCTGCACCGGCTCATCACGAAGCCGGGCAGTACGTTCTTCTTCTGCGCGCGTCCGCGCCGGTTCGGCAAGTCGCTGAGCGTGACGACGCTCAAGTCGATCTTCCTCGGCCACCGGGAGTTCTTCGACGGTCTCGCGATCGCGAAGACCGGCTACGACTGGAAGCCCCACGCCGTCATCCACTTCAACTGGGGCGGGGTGGAGGTCTCGAACATCGAGACGTTCGAGCGGACGCTGGCAATCGCCGTGGGCGACGCGCTGCGCGCGGCGGGCTATCCGTATGACCCCGCGATTCCGCCCTCGTCCAACCTCGCGCGGGCCATCGACTTCTTCTATAAGAAGGACGGCGTGGGCCCGGCGATCCTAATCGACGAGTACGACGACCCGGTGGCGAAGGCGCTCGCCGACGTCGACCTCGCCGAGAGGATCCGCACGCGGCTCTCGGCGATCTACGCGCAGTTCAAGGACAACTCGGGGAAGATCCGCTTCCTCTACATCACGGGCGTGTCGAAGTTCACGAAGCTCTCGGTCTTCTCGACGCTCTCCAGCCTCAACGACATCTCCTTCGAGGCCGACTACGCCGCGCTCTACGGCTACACGGAGGAGGAACTGTCCGCCAACTTCGAGGGGCACATGCGCGCCAAGGCGGAACGGATGGGACTGACGTATGAGGCGTTCCGCGCCGAGCTGAAGCGCTGGTTCAACGGCTACCGCTTCGCGGACGAGAACCCGGTCACGGTCTACAACCCCGTCTCGATTGCGCTGACGCTTGTCTCCACGTCCGCGCGGTTCAAGCCGACGTGGACGTCGACGGGGCGCGCCTCGACGCTGATGAACTACATCCGGCGCGAGGGAGCGCTTTCCATCGACCCCGACCGCGAGACTTTCGCCGGCGAGGCGGACTTCGACGTCGCCGACCTCGCGCACATTCAGCCGGTCGGGCTTCTCTACCAGACGGGCTACCTCACGATCGCGGACTACTCCTACGGGCTCTACACGCTCCGCGTGCCGGACGAGGAGGTGCGGCAGGATCTCGCCGCGCTCCTTGCGGGGGCCTACGCGGGGAAGGACGCGCAGTGGTCGGCCTCGCTCGGAGTCAAGCTGCGCGCGAGCCAGTTCGATGCGTTCTTCGACGGCCTCAAGTCCCTCTACGCACAGCTGCCCTATGGTTCGCACGAGGGTTTCGAGCGGAAGAACGAGTTCTCCTACACGCGGCCCCTCTGCATGCTGCTCGCCGCGCAGGGCTTTCGGTACGACCCCGAAGTCACGCAGACGGCAGGCCGCGGCGACCTCGTCGCGACGCACCCGTGCGGCGTCTACATTTTCGAGCTGAAGGTCGACGCGACGGCGGCGGACGCGCTCGCCCAGATCCGCGAGAAGGGCTATGCCGAGCCATATCGCGCGCGCGGGTTGCCCATCATCGCCATCGGCCTCGCGTTCGACTCCAAGACGCGCCAGCTCGTCGACGCGGCCGTGGAGAGGATCCAGTAGGGCGTGCGCATCCGAGACGCGGACACGCTGAACCGGCTGGACGTCATCGCGGTCAACGACGGGTCGAAAGACTGCACGAGCGAGATGGCGCACGGATTCAAGGCGAAGTGTCTGGGCATTTCCGCGTCATCGGCAAGGCGAACGGGAACTGCGGCAGCTGCATCAACGCGGCGTGGCCGACGGCGGACATGGTAATAAACGACTGGATTGTGATGGTGCGGCAATCTGCGGCGTGGCTCTCGGTTGAATTTGAATTGTATCTGGTCAAGGGATTCCAGCGGCTCAAGGCGGCGGAGCAGGCACAATTGGGATGGTCGGGCAAGCGCGAGCTGGCGAAAATCAATTATCGTATCCACACGGACGCGATTCAGCAGCACCTCATCCCTGCGGCGGTTACGCGCGCCCAGATGAGCATCATCTACGCGAACGAGGCGGACGTGCTGAACGTTGCGCTTTTCGGGCAGATGCATCAGCAATGGCAACTCACGCATCCAGACCTCAAAGGCAACCAGCGAGACTATGCCGACATCAATCAGCTGATCTGCATGTCGAACATGGAAAACCTCAACGCCGTGATGATCCAAGATGGCATACCACAGCCTGAGCGACTGAGGCGGCTCAACGAAATCGCCATCCATCAGATGCGCGTCCTTTCATCGGGTGGCGGAAGGAACTTGTTGTGGTAACTTTACTATATGTCTACGAACGTGGAGAATTCGGATGAAGGGGATGGGCGTCTTGCAGACTGAACGCGCCACGCGGATGAAGACCTCGCGTCCCGCTGTCAGCAAGGCGCAGCGCCGATGGAAATGACTTTCTTGTCTCTGCCTGTCTTCAAGAATCTGCCTGTCTTCAAGGAAATGACTAATAAGTGATACGATGCGGCAACATCATGCGTACAATGGATTGGCTTGGGCAGATGTTGCGAAAGAAGCTGGAGATTGCAGAAGGGCTTTGTTATGAAAGAGACTCTTTCAATTGAAAAGTTGGATTCTTTGACTGCGGTATGCGTGGTGAACTTCCTCCCAAGTTATCAACATTTTCCTGCAATGGGGTCAGACCCCATGGAGAGAAATGGCGCGTAAGATCCGATACCAGCCCAAGAATGTGTGTTATCATGTGGTGACGCGAATCGCGCACCGCGAGTTCTTCTTCGACGATGCGGAGAAGGAGATTGTCCTGCGCCTGATTCGCAATGTCGAGCGCTTTTCGGGCGTCAGCGTGGTGTCGTATGCCATCATGAGCAACCACCTTCACCTGCTACTCTTCATCGACAAGCCGGCTACGCTCGTCGCGTGGGAGGGTGCGGGGTATTTCCTCGGATATGACTTCGACAAGTTCAGGGAGGGCGATGTCTACCGCGTGAGCGAGTTTAACGTGTTCACCCAGTCCGAGGTCGATGAATTCAGGCGGCTGTATTCGCTTCCTGTGCTTGAGCGCTACGAGATGACGCGAGAGGAACTGGTCGATCGGATGAGGATCGTGATGCGTCCGATGGGCTTCTCCCTGCTGATGGACAAATGGTCGGGGCTCGGTCCGGAGGAGATAGAGGACGAATATGAGCGCCAGCTGCTGCGGATGTACGACCTGAGCGCGTTCATGAAGATCCTCAAGCAGGACATTTCGCAGTACTACAATCATCGGCATGGACATGTCGGGGGGCTGTGGGAAGGCCGGTTCAGTGATGTGATTGTCCAGCGCTCGGTAGAGGCGATGTCGGCCGTCGCGGCTTACATAGACTTGAACGCCTGGCGTGCGAAGCTTTGCGCGGATCCGGGTGACTATCCGTGGTGCGGCTGGTCTGCCGCGCTTGCGGGCGACGTGCGGCGACGCGCGGCCTATGGGTTCGTCTATGACACGGGCGCACCCTGGGAGACCGTGAAGGGGATTCATGGGCAGCAGCTTCGGCAGCGCATGGAACGGGACACGGCCGAGCAGGCGGAGAAGGAGGAGGCCGTGTTCACTTCGGCGGCCGTCATCGGCTCGGCATCTTTTGTGGAAGGTGTCGTCAAGCGGGAGGAAGCGGCATTCCCGCGCGGGCACAAGACGCCGCCGGTAGACTTTCAGGTCGGCGACGTCCGCCTGTCGTCGCTTCGGAACCTTGGCGCCTTGAGGGGATGCAGACGATGAGTTATCAACAGTTTTCGTCAATGGGGTCTGACCCCATTGACGCAGACCACATTGACGCAGTATAGTGGAAACATTCCTAAATATACTTTGCTCGGTTTGGCCAATATTCCTGTGCGGCGCAGCCTTATTATGGTCGCTGTTGTCTAGTGAGTTCGCATGGTGGTTGTCGGGGGTGTTGGCTAAGCGGTGGTGGTGGCGAGTGATATTGGCGGGCCTTCTGTGGCTTGCGATCATTATACTTCGCATAATTATATTTGTGTGTCTGCTTTTTAGGGGGATTATGCCATGGCATCAAGCGCACGCATGGAAGATATTTACCAAGCTCATAAAATGCTATATTGATCACAAGAAAGACACGTTGATAGCTATTGTGGCCTCTGTTCTTGTTCAAGGTCATGATGATATAGATGCTGAGCTTGGCTCATCTGAATCTGAAATGGTGAAGAAAATTAACGACATAAAATTGGAAGATTTAGCAAAGGGCATACAGAAAAATGATGGGTTGCTGTGTGATGCAGCTATGAGTGATTTCTTGAAAATCTTATATAGTGTTACTCAACACGATCAAGATTGTATGGTAGCTATATTCTCATTACTTGCAAGGCCAAAGAAAGATGCGGGTTTCATTAGAAATGCAGCAGGGTGGGCATCCTCGTTATTAGGGAAGATTAATCTAAAGATGGCTCAGGGAAATTTGATAAAGGTGTCAAAGATATTGGCGGATTGCCTGATGAAGATTGCATGTGAAAATGAAGAGAAAGAATTGGCCTACGAATGTGTGAGGCTGAAGCAAATGATAAGTGATTTGGGAAATATAAAGATACGTTATGGGAACGGGAACGTAATCTGTCAGAGGATTGATGGCATCGCAATACAACTCAATAATGTCGGCGCAATGTTGTGTGTTATGGCGGAGTTTAAGAAGGGGTCGGCAAGCGTAAGACTTCTTGAATATAAGGGCGGAGGAGAAGAGTGAGTTTGGAGTGTGTGGCGTGGTTGGTGGAATGATGCTGATTGAGGTGTTGGCCGGTACAATGAGGCGTGGGCGTTGGGTTGGGTGATTGAGCGGATGAGAGGTAATGCGAGGCGGCGAATTTGCGGTTGAGTGCTGGGATTGCCAGCAGATGGCAAATGTGAGAGGAGAGGGGTCAATGGGGTCAGACCCCATTGAAGCTCCGTGAAGGGGATTCATGGGCAGCAGCTTCGGCAGCGCATGGAACGGGACACGGCCGAGCAGGCGGAGAAGGAGGAGGCCGTGTTCACTTCGGCGGCCGTCATCGGCTCGGCATCTTTTGTGGAAGGTGTCGTCAAGCGGGAGGAAGCGGCATTCCCGCGCGGGCACAAGACGCCGCCGGTAGACTTTCAGGTCGGCGACGTCCGCCTGTCGTCGCTCCGGAACCTTGGCGCCTTGAGGGGAGGCAGACGATGAGTTATCAACATTCCCTTTCGTCAATGGGGTCATTCGTCAAAGACCTTCGTCAATGGGGTCTCGTCAATGGGGTCAGACCCCATTGACGGTCTTGCCAAGTCATCATGAGGGGGATAGTGCTATGGTACGGAAGATTATGATTCAACAGGTTGGGGGATGGTCGAGGTCAAAAAATGCTGTTTTTTGTACTGAGCCTGGTTGATAAGAACGAGTGATAGGTGATGAAACGAACAGGCAAGATATATGAGAATAGTACAGGCAGATAACATTGCGGCGCATTATAGGGTGCCAATATATGTGAAGATTGCGGGGAGCGAAGGAAGTTGTCCGGTTTTATGATAGGTTAACACTTTCTTCTTGAAGTCAAAGAAGAAAGAGGTGGTCATGAGAGACCGAAAAAGGTATAGTGAGGCGTTCAAACTCAAGGTGATGGAGGAGCTGAGGGATGCAAAATGGAAGTCAGTTCAGGAGGCCGCTCGGGCATATGGGATTGCCGAGATGTCGGTCTACAACTGGATGCACAAGCTCGGCTTCGAACATCTGAAAGGGAGATTGATCTACGTGAGGACAAGGACCGAATTGGATCGGATCAAGGAGCTCGAGGAGCAGGTGCTGCGGCTGAAGCAGAGTCTTGCCGACGAGGTCCTGGACCACAAGATCGACGTCGAGTTTCTCAAGATCGCGTGCCAGCGCGCGGGAACGAGCGTCGAGGACTTAAAAAAAAAGAATGGTGGAGTGTAGCGCACGTGCTGCATGAGGAGGAGAAGCTTCTCGTGAGCAGGGTTTGCAGGAGATGCGGTTCCAATGGGTCAATGGGGTCAGACCCCATTGAAGCTCGGGACGGCGGCGGGGACGCGGCCGCGACAGCCCGGGGCGTGGGGAATATGGTATAATTCAGGTTTCAGGAAAAGGATGTTCCATGGAGAAAGCCGGAATGGAGAAAGTCAAGGTCGGCATTGTCGGGTGCGGTTTCGTGGGCGGCGCCCTGAAGACGTGGCTGGAGGAGAACAACGCCGCGAACTGCACGTGCCGCGTGAGCGACCCGCCCAAGGGCTTCAACGACGACCTGGGCGACGTCGACATCGCGTTCCTTCAGATCCACGTGCCGACCGAGGACGACGGCACGCAGGACCTGACGCTCATGAAGGAACTCATCAAGGGGCTGCCGAACGTGCCCGTCTTCGTGCGCACGACGATCTTGCCGGGCACCTCGGCGCGGCTCTCGCGGGAGACGGGGCATCGCGTCTTCTACATGCCTGAGTTCCTGACGGAGCGCACGCACATCGAGGACTTCCGGCGGCAGACGATGGTCTTCCCCGTCGAGGGCGACGCGGCGGCGCTGGCGCTCCTGACGCGGATCTTCCCCGGCAAGAGGTTTGCGGTGATGTCCTCCCTTGAGGCGGAGATCACGAAGTATTCGCACAACGTCTTCGGCGCGTACAAGGTGACGTACTTCAACGCCGTGAAGGAGTACTGCGAGAAGATGGGCGCGGACTGGGCGAAGGTTCATACCGGCGTTTTGCTCTCTGGCTACATCAACGACACGCACACCTACGTTCCGGGTCCGGACGGCAAGTGCGGCTACGGCGGCAAGTGCTTCCCGAAGGACGTGAACGCCTTCGCGAAGCTGACGGCGGGCACGCCGCTCGGCGCCTTGCTCGCCCCGCTCCACGAACTCAACGTCCATTTCCGGGGTTTTGAGGAGCATATCTGAGGCGTTGCGTCTCTTCACGGGATGGCACGGATCTTCACGGATCTACAGAGATGTAGAAGACATATGAAAAAGGGGGTGCGATATGCAAAATGAGACAAGGCTGGTTTCAATCGACAATGTCAAGGGATGTCTGATGACCGTGCGTAATCAGCCAGTTCTTTTGGATTGCGATGTTGCGAAAATATATGGCTTGGAAACGAAGCGCATCAATGAGGCTGTTCGAAACAATCCAGAAAAGTTCCCCGAAGGTTTTTTGATTGAATTGAGCAAGGAGGAGGCTGCGGCTCTAAGGTCGAAATCTTCGTCCTTAGAAATTCATTCGGGCAGAGGTCATTATTCCAAGTATGCGATGAAGGCCTTTACCGAGAAGGGGCTTTACATGCTTGCGACGATCTTGAAGAGTCCGCGAGCGGTTCAGGCGACGCTGGCCATCATCGAAACTTACGCCCAGGTTCGGGCGATGGTGCAGGATATGGAGGCCCTGCAGTCGCTGAAGGACGGGAGCCCTGAACAGGCGGCCAAGTTGACGCAAGCGGGACATAAGCTGGCCGCGCTCATCGGCGACAACCTCTCGACAGAATCGACCAAGACGACAATCGAGCTGAATCTTGCCGTTTTGAAAATCACACATGAGGTGACGCGGGCCAAGAAGCGGAAATAGGTAAAGATGTCCCCCAACACGCGCATATGTCCTGAACATCGTGGCCACCTACGGGCTGAGACCAATGGGGTCAGACCCCATTGAGAGCCAAATATGGTATAATATGCGCATAAACATGAGCAAGGAAAAGCCCATGATGAGCGCGGCGAAAGAGCCGCATGTGAGGTATTCAGCTGCATACCCCACGGGGCGAGAGCGTATCGTGAAAGGGACTTTTTTACCGTGGGATCTGACCCCATAGTATTCCGGATAGACTCTGGGGAATTGTGAGGGATAAGTTGTGAGTTGCAAGTTGTGAGTTGGAGAGTGTGAAATGGATACTGCAAGAGTAGTTGCGCTTAAGTCCACATTTGACGGAATCGTTCATCAGGTTCCCGATGAAAATGTCGAATATTGGCTGGCCAGAGAGTTGATGGGGCTTCTGGGCTATTCGCGCTGGGAAAACTTCCTTGAAGCCATCAAACGGGCTGAAAATGCGTGTTATTTGCAGAAAATAGAACTTTCTTATCATTTCCGCGACGTCACGAAAATGATCCAGCTACCGAAGGGGGCAAAGCGTGAAATTGCAGATATGATGCTTTCTCGCTATGCCTGCTACCTAATCGCTATGAACGGCGACCCGCGGAAGGAGGAAATAGCCTTTGCGCAGGGATACTTTGCTGTTCAGACACGCAGGCAGGAGCTGATAGAAGAGCGGGTTCAGTACATTGAGCGGATGATTGCTCGCGAAAAGCTTGCAGCGTCTGAAACCCAGCTATCAAAAAACATCTACGAGCGCGGGGTCGATGACGAGGGTTTCGCACGCATTCGGTCGAAAGGAGACCAGGCGTTGTTCGGCGGGCTCCGCACGCTTGACATGAAGCGTAAACTAGGGGTTAAGGAATACCGTCCGCTTGCCGACTTCCTTCCGACCCTGACAATTGCGGCGAAGAACCTTGCCACCGAAATGACGAACTACAATGTCGAGCAAAGAGATCTTCAGGGCGAGGAGCCGATAACGGGTGAGCATGTCACGAACAACAAAACAGTTCGCGACATGCTTGGATCGCGCGGCATAGTTCCGGAGGATCTCCCTCCCGCCGCCGACATCAAGAAACTTGAACGCCATGTGAAAAGTCAGGACAGGCGCATTGCCTGCGATGAGTCCGCAGCGCTGCCAAGGACTGAGATTTAAAGATATCCGTTCTGCTCTCCGACTCATAACTCCAACTTCTCCTCGATGGGAAATGGTATAATGTATGGCAAAAGAATGAAGGAAGAGCCGTCACAAAACTTGCCCGTGAGGTATTCGGTTGCACACGCCACAAGGCGGGAAAATATCGTGAAAATTCCTCTCGTCCTTGTTGTGTTCCTTCTCTCCGGTTGCGTCCACTTCGATCTCTCCAGCGCCGCAGACAGCGACGAGAACTCGAAGCTGCAGTTTTGCGACGTCACGAGCGCCTACGGCTGGGATTGGGGCGACACCGCCCAAACGATGCTCGATGCCCGTCTACAAGGGAGAGACGGGCGCGTTGACGAAAGGGCGGTGCAGCGCATCGTCGTTTCCCAGAAGTGGTGGGAAGTATTTGCCACATGGTGTTCGCTTGGACTCGTTAAGCCTGTCGAAATAACCATTTGGCTGGAGGTGGCCCAATGAAGCTCGTCGTCTGCATCGACGGAACCTGGAACGAGGCCTCCGCTCGGACGAACGTCTGGAAGCTTAAGCAGAGCCTCGACTGTTCGCCCGAATCTGGCACCTTGGCGACCTACATAGAGGGCATCGGCACCGTTACGGGCGACGAACTCCTCGGCGGCCTGTTTGCAGCAGACTTCCCGCGCCCTCTCGGACTCGCATACCGTTGGTTGACAAAGAAGATTCTCAACGCCCCCGAAGGTGAGGAGATGGCCATCTACCTGTTCGGGTTCAGTCGCGGCGCATATGTCGCGCACACGCTCAGTTGGCTGCTATCAGAAGTCGGTGTTCCGCGCAAGTTCGCGGACGCGATTCCGCTTGCAAAGGCTTACGCTAAAAAGGACAAGAAGTCCGTCGAACGCCTGAGAAGCGTCGGCGTTCTCCCCTCGCCAAAGATAGAAATGCTTGGCCTCTGGGATGCCGTTTCTTCGCCACACGACGCCTATCGTGGCTATCACGATGGAGAGCGTGCGCCGAACGTGGAGTGGATCTACCACGCAATGGCGACGGACGAGTGCCGCAAGCTCTTTGGCGTGATGCAGTATGCGCGAGCTCCGAAGATTGTGCAGGCATGGTTCTCTGGTGTCCATAAAGACGTTGGCGGCGGCTATCCCGACGGAGAATGCGAGCTCTCCGATGTCGCGCTGAATTGGATGAAGCGCAATGCTGAACGTCGAGGAGTCGTGTTTGCCTGTCCTGTAGAGAAGAGCCCTCGCAGGTACAACTTTGCGTCGATAAGCAAGATCCACAATGAGGAAACACCGCTGGATCCAATCAAGAAGCGCACCTTCCACGAGGGCGAGCTGATTGACCGTTCTGTTCGCGACCGGGTGGCAACGCAAGTCGGCTATTTCCCGTCCTTTATAGGAGTGCCCACAATGTTGACCAACTGGCTGAACGGACTTGTTTCGCACAAATCCTGATTCTTTTCATGATGGTGAATTCTCATGGTAATCTCATGCAAATGGAAGCCGACATTTTGGCTTTGCGCATAGCCAACATCAAATGTAAGTTTGGATTTAGGAGTTAGAATATGCATATTTTAAGAATGTCAAACTTTAAGAAGAGACATCCGCATGTCCGCAAAGTCTTGCTGTGCGTTATTCTCATAGGTTCTCTTTTTGGAGTATGGGCTTTAGTTCGTTTCAATATTTGGGCGGATGCTATTGTTACGCCGCCACAGGAGTTTACTCGCTTGGCATTAACAACAGTGCTGACACAGATTGCCTTGTCGTTGTTTACTTTTCTGGCACTATGTGCCTCTTTGTGGGCTGCGGGGTTCAATAGACTAATAATAGGGCCAAGTTTGATACTAAAAACACAATTTGATGATTTACATTGTGTTCTCTCAAATGATCCGCAAAGCATACCCAAGCCTACGCAAGAACCTTGCTTGTCTATATACGTACATGTCGAGAACACACAACGCATGAGTGCAGAGGATTGTAGCGTAACATGCAATCAAATATTTGTCTCTGTGGATGGAGTAGATTTCTATAAGTATAAAACTATTCAGACAGCAGCTTTTAAATGGGCCTATGCAAATAAGCAGGATCCGTATGTGGCAACAGTACGACGCACGGTTGAGAAATATGCGAGGATAGCGGAAATACGGCAACAGTCAACTTGTGATAACTCAAGTTTTGATAAACCGCATGAGAATGGACATTTAGAAGCTATTCCACAAGAGGCTTGCAAACAAACGATTGATAATACTATCGATGGCCCTAGACTTAAAGATGTTACTTGGTTTGAAGTCCTGCTGCCTATGACGTCTGAATCGAGCGGTACTATATCGATACCGACTCGATATAGAGCTATCCTGATGCCAATTTCGCTTGTTTCAAAAAACACCCCAGATGACTTGTATTATGTCAAAGTGGTTTGGAAGGGTGATTCGGTTGAGAAACATAAACAAGCAGGTTTTCTACAGTGTTCTGTAGTTACCGAAGCAGAGGCAAAAAGGTTGATAAAGGAGTGAAGCCATGTTTATTGTAAGTTATGATCTCAAGAGTCCGCAGGCAGATTACGAAGCCATGTCTGCTGCTATTCAAGGACAAGGCGCGGCTCTGCGTATACTTGAATCGACATGGGTGCTTGATTCAGAGCACAATGAAGACGAGATTGCAGAAGCATTGCGGGGGGTTATCCACGAAGGAGACCGTTTTATCGTAACTGAAATGCGGGATGATCGGCGACAGGGATGGTTGGCTAAATCTATGTGGCAATGGATGCGTGAACATGATGCCGTGAGGAAGAAGCCCGAAGGGAAAGAGGGTGGAAATGCATGATTCATAGCAGTTGCCATTTTCAAAGATAGCAAATATTCATAGACAGGCTGTAACTATCAAAGGATTCTTGCTGAAACATTTGTGATAGTCGCAGTATTGTCATCGGCGCAAACATGATAGGGAGGTTATATGTTTTTCTTTAGTTTCGGCTTTCCGAAAAGGTACGCGGATCGTATCTTAAGTCGTGGCCAGCTTACGATGGGAACATTTGAGAACATTGAGTGTGCCAATGTAGAAGTTGCCGGAAAAGTCTTACGGCTTGTTTCGATTAATTCTTTCTTTGGTATCGTTGGCATCTCGCCTTGTGCGAAGGATGTTATAAGTTCATTTACAAAGTTCCTGACTCATCCAAATGTCCGTTCGACATCTTCGAATAAGATTCTTGACCGATTAAGTAAGGGGTACACTATCGGGAGGAATGGGGCTGAAACGTTATTTGTAGACAGCAGGGTTATCACTGACTTTTGTCGCTTGATGCTTAGCCTGAGAGCGTCCGGTAAGCTGGCGGACATATATCTCGCGTATGCGGGAAATTGTGAGCAATTCATGCTTGGGTTGGCTGATACTGGCCTTGCCGCATTAATTGACGAAGCTACTGGGTATCGCAAACGCCAAAAGGATGAGTACCGTAGACTGTTTCGTGCGTTCATTTCGGAATATCATAGCGAATGGGTTAAAGAGTTTCAGGATTCTTTTTTTGATGGTATATATAAGGTTTATCATCTCATAAAGAGCGGGAAGAATCACCCGTCATTCTTTGGGGCATTCATCAATAAGTATGTGTATTTCCCTCTTGCAAATAGTCATGGCGCAATTCTTGAGAAATTAAGAGAGAAGGATCCTATTGTCAATGTCCGAGGGCGAAAATATAAATTGCATCAGTTTCTGACGAAGGAGGTAGGTAAGCCGGCGTTGCGAAAGCATCTCATTCAGGTTGAAACACTTCTTATGATTAGCTCTGACAAGGGGATGTTTAAACGACATTTCAAGAGGGCATTCCCGCAACCATTTGATCAGCTTGAGTTTGAACTCGGCGATGATATATGAGCATTGGACAAGTGTGGTAGCCGTGCGGTTTTGGATGTCTTCCGTATGGATGAATTGAATCGAAAGGTTCGCGGCTGGTTGCTTCGCGTATCCTTCGAGGCCGTAGGCCGAGTTGCAAAGCGGGCGCTATGCGGGGCGGAATTGTTGTGGCGGGGAATTTGAGTAAAATAGTCGGTACACCTATGTCCCCCAACAAGCGCATATTCCTGAACATCGTGGCCACCTACGGGCGGTCGCTGTATTGTGTTGAATGCGGGTTGTTTACGCGGGTCAATGAGGTCAATGGGGTCAGACCCCATTGAAGCTCCACGAACAACCGCCTCGTCCCAGACTTTGCCACATTATCAAAAGTGTCGGAATAAAATGACCGCGAACAAACGCATATTTCTGAATGTGATAGCGACGTATGGTAGGTCGTTGTTTAATATTGCCTGCGGTTTGTTTTCTGTGCGTTGGGTTCTCAGCGCATTGGGTCATGATAACTATGGGTTATTTAATGTAATTGGTGGACTGACAGTGTTCATTGGTTTCATAAATGTCCAGTTATCTTCGGCGATTGGTCGCTATTTTGCAGTTTCCATAGGTGAATACAACGTTGCGTCAGATAAAGGTCTGGCAATGAAGAATTCGCAAGAGTGGTTTTCTGTCGCTGTTGTAATGCAGACGATTATCCCCTTGCTATTAGTTTTCGTAGGTTACCCCCTTGGAGCTTATGCGATTTCAAAAGGATGGGTGCATGTCCCTGATTCTCAATTAAATGATTGCATATGGCTGTGGAGGTGTGCATGTATAAGTTGCCTCATGGGGATGTTATCGTCTCCCTTTGTGGCTATGCTGTTAGCGAAGCAGAATATAGCAGAGATGACGCTGATTGGAATTGGGCAGACTGTCGTACGCACAATCTTTTTCTACTATATGACATTAGTTCCAAAATATTGGCTTGTAGATTATGCAGTTGTCGTCTGCGTGATCACTTGTGTCCCTTATGTGATAATGGGTGTATTGGCAGTGCTGTGGTTCCCGGAGTGTAAGTTCCGCGCAACGGCGTTTATGGATTTTCACCGAATGAAGCAAATTGCGACCTTTGCCGGTTGGGAATTGGTTGCTTTAGTTGGGTTGTTGTTTCGTGGACAAGGGCTTTCGATCGCGATAAACAATAGGCTGGGCTCAAAAGTTAACGCGGCTATGTCTGTTAGTACACAGTTGGCGGGTGAGACTGCTGCACTAAGCGGAGCGATGCTCGGAGCGTTTACACCGGCTATAACTACTGCATATGGAGAGGGTGATGTTGAACGAGTTAAAAAGATGGCAATCAGAACATCGAAATATGCAACACTCATGACATCCTTTTTTGCGATTCCGTTGATTCTGGAATTAGATTCTGTAATGAATTTCTGGTTGAAAACACCCCCTGCTCATGCAATAGAGTTGTGCAGATATGCATTGTTGGCTTTCTTGATTGATAAGCTTACACAAGGCCATGGAATCGCAATTGGAGCTACTGGAAGAATAGGAATGCATAGAGCGTTGCGAAGTCTCGCATATGTTGCCGCATTCCCGATACTGCTGAGCGGATTGTATTTGAAATTAGGGGCTTGTTCAGTCGGATTCTCCTTGGTTTTGTCGTCTGCTTTTGTGATGTTGGTGGATATATATGTAGCTAAGGCAGATTTGCACATGTCAGTTAAGTCATGGCTAACCAATGTGGTGATGAAGCTTCTTCTCGTTGCAGTCCCTACAATCTTAATAGCCTTGATTCCTCTCTGTGTAATGCATCATGGTCTCATGAGATTTTTGATTGTTGGTTCATCTTCTGTGATAGTGTTCTGCGTAGTATTGTGGGGGTGGGGGCTTGATGATGATGAGCGTAAATATGTTGGCAGCCGAATCTGCCAGAAGATTACTTTTCTTTTTGAAGGGATGAAGGCATGATAAAGGTTGCTATTGAATATATAAAAAGTGACTTGTATCGATATACTGGCCGCTCTGATGGGAGGGCGCTTCTGCGTCGTCTTGTGTGTGATCGGACAATGCGGTGGCATATTGCTTTTCGCCTGATGCAATGGTGTCGAGATTGTTGGTATGGTACTTTCGTTAAGATGATTTGGCGACTGTGGCGTGGTCACAGCATAGAAATACCATATACTGCTAAGATTGGTTATGGCCTATATGTTGGTCATGGGGGACCTTTGGTAGTAAACCCTACTGCAGTGATTGGTAATAATTGTAATCTATCACAGTTTACGACGATTGGCTCTAATGATGGTCGAAGTGCCACTATTGGTTCGAATGTGTATGTCGGACCGAATGTTTGCATTGTGGAAGACGTTGTAATCGGGTCGAATGTTACAATTGGGGCTGGTAGTGTGGTGACAAAAGACATACCTGAAAATGCTACTGCAGTTGGGAATTATGCCAAAGTAATCAATTATAATAACCCAGGACGGTATATTCAGAATGCATGGAGAAAAAGATGATACCAAAGGTTATCCATTATTGTTGGTTAGGCGGAGGGAGGAAGCCTGCTCGCGTCGAACGGTGCATTGCGTCTTGGCATAAAGTAATGCCAGATTATGAAATTAAAGAATGGAATGAGACAAATTATGATTTCACAAAGCAGCCCTATATGGAGGGCGCACTGAGAGCCAAGAAATGGGGGTTTGTTCCGGATTATGCAAGGCTAGATATTATATACACATATGGCGGGATTTATTTAGATACTGATGTTGAGGTCCTTAGACCATTTGATTCCCTTTTGGGCGATGGAGCCTTCTGTGGATTTGAGTCGAAGACAAAGGTCGCTCTGGGTCTGGGATTTGGCTCGGAAGTTGGGAATCTAGCAATAAAGGCTATGAGAGACGCGTATGATGATAAGGTGTTTGTAAATAATGATGGAACTTTAAATCTTGTTGCATCGCCAAATATTCAGTCTGAGACTCTTGCGCGGATGGGGTTGCAGAATGATAATGGTAATGTACAGCGAATAGGATGCATAACGGTTTATCCTCGTGACTACTTTAATCCGAAGAATATGTCGAGCGGAAGAATCGAAGCATTGACAGAACATACATTTTCAATCCATCACTTTGATGCTTCTTGGTTCACCCCGCGTCAGAAATTCATCAAATGGATAGTGCAGCATATTGGTCTATGGCCGGCTCGTGTTGCATCGCTGTGCATGCATAATCCAATATACATTCTTAGGCGGGCGGCCGAATTTTTAAAGAACAGGGCTTAATGATATGGTTAAGATTGATAGCGCACTTAGTAATAAAATATCGTGGCTTTCATTTCTGGGAGCCTGCATAATAGTTTTGCATCATATTCCACGCTCCTTTATCGAAGGGGATGCTTTGTATCATAGCGTTATGCAATTCCATCCTTTTTGCCTGGTTGGGGTGCCATTGTTTTTTATATTAAGTGGCTTCTTGTTTGTCGGTGGCGCAAACGAGAATGGGTGGTGGAAAGCTGCGATGAAAAAACGAGTCAAATCATTGCTTATTCCTTATGTGACTATAAATCTTATGTATCTACCATTCGTTTATCTTTATCACAATCTTGGCGGGAGCGCATTTCATTCTGATATGCCATATACTATGAGCTTTGTGACAATCTTGTCCTCATTGGGGTTATGGCTGCCGAACAATCCGGCTTGTAATCCGCTTTGGTTTGTTCGTTTTCTGTTGATTCTGATGCTGATTGCTCCGTTGTTCCTGTATGTGATTAGAAAATCGCATGCGGCAAGTCTAATGCTAGTAACTTGTTTGATTTCGCTCTGGGTACTCATGCCTCGATTTGATATCCCCGAGGAAGTGCTTAGTTATCGAGGTTTGGTATTCTTCACAATAGGCATGCACCTAAGGATTTATGGACTTCCAAGGGTATATGTATGGGTGGGCGTTGTGAGCCTTTTGTTTGCGCTTTGTTTTTCTTATCTATACCTTAAGGGATGCGTATTCTCCGAGTTTATTGTCCCCCTTGCCGGAAGCTATGGACTTTTTGCATTAGTCCCGGATAAGCATAAGTTGGCGCAATTGTTTGCAGGAGCAAGCTTTTCAATCTATGCGTTCCATATAATGTGTCTTTATTTTATAAAGGTAGTAGGAAAGATTTTAGGTTTTAACGATATGTACTATTATAACATTGGCGCGATGTTTCTCGTGCTATTTATACCCATCTTAAGCTGTAGTGCTTTCCATCGTTTCGTGATAGCGTGTGCGCCGAAAGTCGCGAGGGTATTGTTTGGGGGTCGGTGAAATGAGGATCTCGGTAATTATCCCGGGCTATAACACCAAGAAAGAGTGGTGGCAGCGGTGTGTTGCCTCCGTTCAGCGTGCTATTGGGCCGGATGATGAAATTATTGTCGTCGACGATGGCTCGATTGTTCCTGTTGAAGCAAATTGGTTTGATAGTGCCGTTACACTCATTAGGCAAGACAATCAAGGTTTGGGTGCCGCGCGCAATGCAGGTATGAAGGCCGCAAAAGGTCGCTACATTACATTTGTAGATAGTGATGACGAGGTTCGCTCGGAGACTTACGATCGAACCGTTGCGGAAATGATGAAGACAGGAAGTGATATTGGGCTGTTCGGGGTGAATGTGATTTGGGTGGAGGAGAATCTCCAAAAGCACGATGTGCCGAGAGACGAGTGTCTGGGAAAACTGCGCCCTGGAGCTATAGCTGCTCTTTTGAAAGAATGCTTGTTCAATTATGCCTGTAATAAAGTCTACTCCGTAGACTTTATTACAGAGTATGGTTATGCCTGGAATGGTTTTCTTTTCGATCCAAAAGGAATGCCATGTGAAGATCTGATTTTCAATCTTAACTTTGTTATGGCAGGGGCAAAGTGGTGTACGGTTAATTACGAGGGGTATGTTTATTATCGGACGGGAGGTACGCTGCTCTCAAACTATAAGCCGACGAATCGTGATGGACTTTATAAGGCGGCGAAAGCATGGCAGGATTATTGCACATTTGACAGCGAAGCTCTGCCGAAATTCGGAAGAAGGGCTACGGCCCGGGAGATTGATTTGTTGAGGAATGATTGGGATAATATATGGAGACCAGGGACTCCATATTCATTGAGTGCGCGCTGGAATTGGCTCAAGAGCCATCCTGTTGTTGGAAGCCGGATTGAGTTTCTGAAGAAACTGTTATATGCCATTCTACGCCGACATTGCTATTTCGTTGCTTTAAGACGGTGGCACATCAAGCGATTATACCCGGAGGTTGAGAACGTATGAATTTAATGATACGATCAGTTTGCTTATCAGCGCACCTTGATTCTTTCTGCACGAGAATCAATGCGACATTCCCTTGAGACCTGTGAATGGCTGTTGAGCGAGATGGATATGGGGTTGCCTCATCAACGGGTTTGATTTCGTTTTCAAGATCAAGAATCCAAATATCTTCGTTTATAGGAAGACTGGGGGAAGAAAAGCGGATGCCGCGCAAGATGGTAGAAACGGTGACTGACGCACGTTTTATAGGGGGAATTGTATGAGGGTTGTTTTTTATTTTTCCTCGATTTCTCCGCATCAAAGCCCGCTTGCACGAGAGGTCGCCGAGCGTGTCGGAGGCGACAACTTTCGATATGTTTATGTAAACATATTGTCTGCCGATCGCAGAAAAATGGGTTGGTGCGTAGACTCGGTAGGAACGGAGTGCGTTGACATCAAGTTAGTGGAAGCTCGGACGTGGCTTGAATCTGCGGACGTGATGTTGACAGGCATCCGCGACCTTGACTTGTTCGAGCGACGCGGCGCGCGCGGGTTAAAGACCTTTTACACAAGCGAGCGTTGGTTCAAGCCGTCACTGGGGCGGCTCAGGATGCTGCATCCCGCGTTCTGGAAAATGGCGCATCGGTTTGTTTACTTGGTCAAGAAAGGCTCTGTGACTTATCTGCCCTGCGGCGTCTGGGCGGCGCGGGACATGGCCTGGCTGTGCGCGCGTGGCGAGGAGCGGCGGAAAATCCTTGAAGAACTGAAACGACCCGGCTCCTGGCGGCCGATGGAACCGATAGGATGCGCCTGGATGCGGATGTGGGGGTATTTCGTCGCGCCGCCGGATGGGGCCGCACCCAGGCAGACGGGCATTAAGCCGAGATGCGCTGTGCGCGTCCTCTGGGTGGGACGTCTGCTTGCCTGGAAAAGGGTTGACACCCTTTTCAAGGCTGTCGCTGCTTGCCTGGAAAGATTTCCCATTGAGCTTACCGTCGTCGGCGACGGGCCGGAGCGTGGCGCACTGGAAAAACTGGGAAGACGCCTTTTCGCGCGTCATCCGACGGCTCTTACCTTTCGTCATTCCGTGCCGATTGGCGAAGTCCGCACGTTGATGCGTTCGCATGACGTGTATGCCTTGCCCAGCAACGGATATGAAGGGTGGGGCGCGGTCGTCAATGAAGCCTTAGAGGAAGGCATGATTGTGCTGGGTACCCGACAGGCAGGTGCGTGTGTAACGATGCTGGACGAAAGGTTCTTGTTTGACGAGGGGGATGTGCAGGCGCTTTCACGGTTATTGGAAAAAGCAAGGGCGGAGTTCGTGGCTGGTGGAATTGGGGCGTGGTCTGCGTCTTCGGGCACCGCGCGTTTACTGAAGGAGGCAATATTCCATGTTTAAAGACCCTTTCTACAAAAGCGCGTTCAAGGCACTCGTCGTTCTTGTGTCCGCATTGGCGCTCGCGCGTTTTACGCACGGCTATGTCTTGCCTCTCATTGTCTGCCTGGGGTGCTTCTGGGCCTTGACGGGACGCCTCGGCAGGGCGATTTCGTCGTATATGTTTTTCCCGTTGCTGATTGTCGTGAGCCCTATGCTTCTGCTGAAGGAGGGGGCGGTGTGGGGGCTTTCGATCCGCTTCGGAACAATGGCCATCGCATTCTGTATGTGCATAGGTGCAGCAAGGTTGCATGGACGGCATCGGTTGCCGTTTGGCGGAATCATCCCGTTTCTTCTTTCCGCATGCATTGGCTCGGCGACAGGTTGGTGGCCAATGGTGAGTTACATGAAGATCTTGAACTACTTTGTTTTTCTGCTCGGCATCTGGTTCGGAACGCAGAATCTCCAGAACCGTCCGCATGACGTGCAGACGATCCGCGCCATGTTTTTCGCAATGGCGGTGTTTTTGATTATTGGAAGTGTTGTCGTCTGGCCGTTTCCGCAGATTTCGTACGCGACAGGGCTTCGCTGGATTCTACAGGAACAGGGTGTTGAAGCGGCATTGGCGGCGCATAAAGACATGATTGCCGAGGGGAGCAAGACCTTGTTTTGTGGCATTACGAACCATTCCCAGGCCTTGGCGCCGATCCTTGCGCTTTCCTTCGCTTGGGTGCTGTGCGATATGTTGTTTGTCGAGAAGCGTGTGCGCTGGCTGCATGCGATTTTGATTGTCTTGGCCTTGCCGATGTTGTTCATGACGCGGTCGCGTGTCGCATTCACGACTCTGGTGTCCTCTTTGGTGATAATTAACTTCTATACGGTCAAAAAAATCATGATTCCTACGCTGGTGCGGCAGCATCTTAGACACGTGATGCTGACGTTTGTCGTGCTGATTGCTGTTGCAGCCTCTATCCTTGAGGTTAAGGACAACACGCTGTCGAAATGGTTGCGCAAGACGCAGGATGTGCAGTCAGACACACGTACGCTCAAAGAGGCGATGACGGAAAGCCGAATGGGCCTGATGGAAATGAGCCTGTATGAGTTTCGCCGCAGCCCGATTTTCGGCAGCGGTTTCCAGGTTGCGGCATATAGCCGTGAACGTCAAGACCAGCGACATGGCCTTGTGTTGTCGGCATCGATTGAGAAGGGAGTATTGCCGGTCATGGTCTTGGGCGAGACCGGAATCGTTGGAGAAATTTTGTTCATCCTGTTTCTGATTTCCTTTTACCTGACGGCGGCCCGACGCAAACTGTATGTTACGATTACGATGTTCTCGTTGTTGTTGGTGTCGAATCTTGGAGAGGCGACGTTTTTCTCGCCAGGAGGAATTGGTTCGATTCTCTATATCCTCACAGTCGTGGGCGGTTTCGTAATCGACACAGTTCTTATGGTGCAGTGGAAATACACAATATGCCAATCAAATCAATCCAGGTAGTCCCCACGATCAGTCATGAGTCGAGCGGTCCAAGCTATTCAGTTCCGGGACTGTGTACTGGATTGTGTGCAGTCGGTTGCGATGTCAGCCTCTACTTTGTGGGCGATGATCCCCATCGCAAGATGAACTACCCATACTATGTACGGCCAGTGTCGAAATTTCCGCATCCGCGCCTTGGGCGATCGCCGGAGCTGCTTCGTCTCCTGAGGACCGCATGCAGCCAGGCCGACGTGATTCATTCCAACGGCCTTTGGATGTACCCGAACGTCTATCCGGCCTGGGCGGTGAAGGGTACGCGCTGCAAGTTGGTGACATCGCCTCGGGGAACGCTTGCGACGTGGAGTCTGGAAAGGCACAAATGGCGAAAGAGGTTGTTTGGCGTCTATGCTCAATATGCGGCATTGCGGGCAACCGATATGTGGCACGCGACCTGCGAAAAAGAGTATGAGGAAATCCGTGCGGCGGGCTTTCGCCAGCCCGTTGCCATTGTGCCGATTGGGATGGAGATCCCGTCTGTAACAGAAACCGCACGACCAAGAAATGGCGAGAAACGAACCGTGGCGTTTTTCGGTCGCATCCACAAGGTCAAGGCCGTGGATAGCCTTGTGTTGGCGTGGGAGAAGGCCTCGGCGCGGCATCCGGCTTGGGAACTCGTTGTCGCAGGGCCGGATGGCGGCATGGTCGAGATTCTCAAGGCGATCATTGCGGAACGGAAGATCGCGAATGTCCGTTTTACGGGCGAGATCAATGGAGCGGCGAAATATGCGTTCCTGTCGTCCGTTGATCTGTACGTGTTGCCGAGCCACACGGAAAACTTCGGTGTGACGGTTGCCGAGGCGTTGGCCTGCGGCACGCCGGTGATTGCTTCAAGGCATACGCCTTGGGGCGGCGTGGTCGAGAACCGTTGCGGATGGTGTGTGTCGAACGATGTCGGGACGCTTGCCGCGACGCTGGACGAGGCAATGTCATTGCCGCAGGAAACGCTGAAGGGGATGGGCGTGCGTGGACGTGAATGGATACGCCGCGATTTCAGCTGGGAAAAAGTTGGGCGGACGATGTTGTCTGCCTATGAATGGCTGTGTCGAGGGGGCGAAACGCCAGAATGTGTGAGGATTGTTTGAGAAACATGAAATTAAGAACAATGGGATGAAGAGTGTGATGAATAACTTTACGTTGGTCATGTCTGCGTCGGTGAATCCGAACGGCATGACGGGTATTTCCTCGCAGTCCATCGAAGGGCGCGAAGACCAGTATATCCGCACGTTGCGGTTCTATCGTGACCAAGATTGTATCCCGAAGATTCTGTTCGTGGAGAACTCAAACTGGGATCTGACACATATCAAGGCGTCCGTCGGCGATTCGGAAAAGATTGACTATCTCTCGCTTGATGCCAACACTTATCCGCGCGAATGGGGAAAAGGCTATGGTGAATTCAAGCTGTTGGATGCCGCAGTCGACCATCTCGCCTCGACAGAGAAGGATTTGCCCTTATGGGGGGGGGGGGTATATGGTTAAGGTGACAGGGCGTTTCCCTATCCGCAATATTCAGGCGATGATCCGGGAGTTCAAGTCGAGGAAGAATCTAGCGCTCTCGGTCGATATGGTTGACCATCCGATTTACGACTGGCTACGTCTCGGCTGGTGTGGACACAGCTGCCGGACGATCATCTATGCCGTGAACTTAGCGTTTTATCGCCAGCATCTCTATGGACGATATGCTGAAATCCCCAGACGGTTCTTTGGCGCGGAGTCTTTGATGCGGGCTGTCTGCCTTGCGACACGGCGAGAGGAGGGCGTGTATTGCAGATTTCATCACGAGCCTTGGCTTTCGGGTTTCGCCGGGGCGGTGAACAATGTCTGGATAACCGGAAATAACTATGATGGTTTTTTGGCGCGATTGAAGCGCGGCATCCGCCAATGTATTCGTTGGTGTTTACCGTTCTTGTGGTTGTAGGGAGGAAATGAAAACGGAGGAGTCGTCATGAATCTTGATGATTATTTGACAATCGTCATTCCAGTCAAAAACGAGGAGAGAAACCTCCCAGATTGCTTGGCGAGTATTCGGTCTTTCAGGCACGTTGTTCTTGTGGATTCGGGATCGGAAGACCGAACACAGGAAATTTTCCACGAATACGCGCACGACGATTGGATTTGTGTTGACTTCAGATGGGATGGTCGATTCCCAAAGAAGAGGAACTGGATCTTGCGAAATTTCTCATTCAAGACTCCATGGGCGATGTTCCTTGATGCCGATGAACGCATCACGCCTGGGTTTGTTGATGAACTAGAGAAGTTCCTTTCGTCTCACGAGTCTAGGCATTATGATGTTATCAGATGCCAGTTCGATAATTGGTTCTGCGGACGAATGTTGAACCATGGGGATACGGTGCAGAAGACGGCCATTGTGCGGGTCGGTTCCGCTGAGTACGAGAAAATCGATGAAGATCGCTGGTCTAAGTTGGACATGGAAATCCATGAGCATATTCAGACCAAGAGGGCAGACGCTGAATATGTAATCAAGGCTCGGTTGGAACATCACGATTATCGTAGTCTGGAGAGTCACTGGCAGAAGCACCTTGAGTATGCGAAATGGGAAGCGGGGCGATACTGGCAGCTGAAAGCGCATCCAGATCGCTGGGTTGCGTTGACGAAACGACAGCGTATCAAATATTCGCTCATCACATCTCGCCTGATGGCGGTTGGGTATGCGGCTTACAGCTATGTCGTCAAGTGTGGTTTCATGGATGGTATCGCGGGTTTTCGGTTTGCCAAGTTCAAGTTCCATTATTTCAGATTTGTAAGACGTCGGATTTTGGAAGCGAAACCCGAGTGAACATGTACAGGTTGTGACAAAAAGGAGGGGATAAGCAAAAATGATGCTTGAAAATATCTATAACCACGCACCGATCTGGATGCAGAATGTCATGTGTTCCGTCAAGGGGTGGACGATTGCCCGAAAACGGTATTCCAAGGGATTCCTGCGGGAACTGAAGCGGATGGAACGCCGGGAGGACGACCCCGAGAAGATGCTGCGGAACTTTCTGGAGCTGGCACGGCACGTGCCGGCCTATGCGAAGGTGTTCGCCGCCGGCAAGGGGACGAAGCTGGAGGACTTCCCGATCATCAACAAGGCCTATGTGAAGGAACACTACGAGGATTTCTACAATCGGGCGTACAAGGGGCCGACGCTCGTCATCCACACGAGCGGTACGACGGGCACGAGCATCAACATCCCGCAGAGCCAAAGCTTTGAGCATCGTCAATGGGCCACTTGGTGGCGCTATCGAGAGGAACTGGGCATCAAGTATGGTACGTGGTATGGACTTTTCGGCTGCGTGGGCATGGTTGTGCCGATTGAACAAAAGAAGCCGCCGTATTGGCGTGTAGATCGTGCGGGGCGGCGCGTTATCTTTGGCACGTATCATTTGACGATTGAGAACGTCGAGGATTACGTGAAGGAAATCAAGCGTCGTCATCTCGTCTGGATTCATGGCTATGCCAGCCGAATTTTGTTTTTAAGCCGCCTGATTGTTGAAAAGAGGCTGATGCCGCTCAAAGATGTTCGGGTGGTGACCACAACGGCCGAGAACTTGACGCCACGTATTGCGGTTGAGATCAAGAAGGCTTTCCCGAATGCAATCGTTCGTACACACTACGGGCAGACAGAGGGAGTGGCAAACTTTTCCATGACAAAAGAAGGTGATTGGCGCATCGACGAGGACTTCGCCAAGGTTGAGTTCATTCCGATTGACCCGGAGAATCCTGAACGATGCCATATTGTGGGCACCAACTTTTCAAATCCCTACTTCCCGCTGATCCGCTATGACATGGGCGACATCGCAAGCGTGAGATGGCAGGATGGCAAGCCAATTGTACAGGGAATCGAAGGCCGCGATAACGAACAGGTGACGCTCTCCAACGGAATGTTGGTGAGTACACTCATGTCCTATGATATCTTCTGCGATCAGGAGAATGTACGCGAGGCACAGCTTCGGGTATTGAATGACGGATGCGAACTTGAACTGCTTGTCGTCAAGGGTTCTCGGTATGCTCAAAAGGACGAGATGGCAATTCTCGGCAAGGCTCGTCGTCACTTGAAGGGCGAGATTAAGCTCTCAATTCGGTACACTTCGGAAATCCCGCGTGCAAAGTCAGGAAAATTCCGCGCCGTCGTAAAAGTCTGATAGGTTGCCGCGTTAGAGGGCATGAACGGAGAACGCGAACGTGAAACAGATTCTACAGTCATCCACGACCGGCGAGATGTGGCTGGCGGACGTGCCGGCGCCGCTGTGCCCGGCAAGGGGGAGGGGTGCGTTTTGCATTAGGCATATTTTCTCGCCCATCCCTCTAATCCTGACAATCCTGTTACCATTCTCGACCTGTCTTGAGAATGGTAATTACTAAAATCGAGTTGGCTTGAGAATGGTAATTGCGGATGGAGGGCGAAATTTGGTATAATCCATACCGATGAAAAGGATTTACTCGAATTTGCTGGAAGGCCATCTTGCCAAGAATCGTCAGATGATTCTTCTGTCGGGTCCGCGTCAGGTCGGGAAGACGACCTTGGCGCGGGCGGTTTTGCCGGAGGCGGCCTACCTGAACTTCGACATTACGGGCGATGCGATGAAGATCATGGGCGGCGTTGAGAAAATCGCCGAAGTGCTCGCGCTGGATGTCCCGGCCAAACGGGCGCGGTCGGTCATTTTCGATGAACTCCACAAGTATGCGAACTGGAAGCACTCCCTGAAAGGTTTCTTCGACCGCTACGAAAAGGACTTGAAGATTGTCGCAACGGGGTCGGCTCGTATGGATGTGTATCGGCGCGGCGGGGACAGCCTCATGGGACGGTCGTTCAGTTATCGGGTGCATCCGCTGTCGATCGGCGAGCTGGCTTCGGCGGAATGCGACCTTGAGGCGATGTTTCAGAAGCCGAAAGACGTGTCGCGCGTGGAGATCGCTCGGCTCATGCAGTTCGGCGGATTCCCGGAGCCGTTTCTGGATGGTTCGCGGCGGTTCTACACGCGGTGGCAGAATTCGCGGCTGGACAAGATCTTCAATGAGGACTTGCGCGACCTGAGTCGCGTACAGGATCTGCGAGGCGTGAAGATGCTGGCGGGACTTTTGCGGGCGCGGGTTTCGGGAGAAATCAACCACGCCTCGCTTGGCCGTGACTTGGGGGTGTCGATTGATACGGTCAAGAACTGGATTGGACTTTTGGAGAGCGTCTATTTCTGCTACAGTGTGCGTCCGTATTTCAGGAACGTCGCCAATTCGATTCGCAAGATGCCGAAGATCTATCTGTGGGACTGGAGCCTGATTGCGGACAAGGGCGCGCGGAACGAGAACTTTGTGGCGTCGCACCTGCTGAAGAGCGTGGACTGGTGGACGGATAGCGGGTTGGGGCGGTTCGAACTCTGCTATATCCAGGACAAGCAGCAGCATGAGGTTGATTTCGTCGTGACGAAAGACGGGGAACCTCTGATGCTGGTTGAGGTGAAATCGTCGCTCGATGAGCCGCTCAGCCCGAATTTGAGGGCGTTCGCCGAGAAACTGAAGGTTAAGTATGCGTTTCAGGTCACGGTTGAAGCAGAAGGAACGGCAATCAATCCACTGGACTATGCGGGACACCCTGTGCGAGTAGCCTTTGCTGATGTGGCCAAGGTGATGATCTGACCTAAAAATTGCAGTTGGATGAGGTCGGGGAAACGGGGTTTAGCTGTGTAGCCCGCCGCCCGCGCTTCGCACGGGATTGTAGAAAGAGATCTGCCGGATGAAGACGGGCGAGGCGCTGACGGGCCGCTCTGAAATTGCCGCCCCTATTGGTTGACCATCAAGCGCTCGGTCTCCGAAAAATGCGTAAAGGCGATGTCGCCCATTTTCCAGTCTTCACCGGAATAGATGACCGAGCCTATCTCCATCGTGTCTGACAGACGGCCCATGCGTTGCAAGTTACTTGCCATGGACGCGTCCGGTGTGCTGGCACTCTTGATTTCAAAGAGCCTGAGCCGCCTGTGCGACTCCACGACAAGATCGACTTCAACGCCAGCCTTGTCGCGCATATAGTAGAGCCTTGGCGGTTGTCCGTGATTAAGCTGCGCCTTAAGCGCCTCCATGACAACCAGATTCTCAAACAGTCCGCCTGCCAGCGGATCTCGCGTGACCTGTTGCGGAGACTCGATTTGGAGGAGGTGCGCCGCGAGCCCGACGTCGGTAAAGTAGACCTTGGGCGACTTGATGAATCGCTTGCCGAAGTTGTTGTAGTAAGGATGAAGACGATAGATGACGAAACTTGCCTCAAGGACGGACAGCCACTCCTTGAGTGTGGTTGCGCTGACGCCCACTTCGCCAGACATCCCGTCCATGTTGACGACCTGTCCGACACGCCCCGCCAGCAGACGCAGGAACAGTTCGAAGCGGCCTTGGTGCGTGATGTTGACGAGCTGTCTGACATCGCGCTCCACGTAGGTGCGGTAATAGCCCTCATAGGCGTCAACGGGATTCTGAACCCTGTCGTAAATCGCCGGAAGGAACCCTTTGAAGATATAGCTGTCACGCTCCATCCGAATGCCGGCGTCAGCCAGTTCCGCAATTGACAGGGGGTAGAGCGTCAAGAGCGCCGTTCGACCGGCAAGCGACTGGGCGATGCCTTCCTTGAGCCTTGGCTGATGCGATCCCGTGAGGACGTATTGCCCATTGCCTCCGTTGGCGTCAACCGCCGCCTGTATCTCGTTCAGCAGCTGGGGAACGCGCTGAATCTCGTCGATGACGGCAGGAGCCGGAAATCGGAGAAGAAAGCCGCGCGGGTCTCGTTCAGCCAATGTCCTCGTCGCATACTCCTCAAGATTGGCATAGGCATAGTCCGGGAATGTCATCCGCGTCAAGGTCGTCTTGCCGCTTTGCCGAGGCCCTTCAATTGTGATGACAGGAAAAGAATGGGTCAATTCGAGAAGCTTCTCTGCAATTCTGCGCTTTATCATGTTATTCCTAACCCTTTCGGATGTGTAGTCTATCAAATGTTCGGACAAATGGCAACTGTGGGTTTGGATTTGTCCAAAGCGGACAGGTGTCCGTTACAACTTGGTATGCCGCCAGCCTGATTTGGCGAAATTATGGTATACTACGGTTGTTCGCGGGGAGACTTGCGGGCGTTGATCTTTGATATCGGTGGCACGCGCTTGCACACGAGTGGTGCCGCCATCATCAAATGTGCGTAAGCGCATTTTTTGTTTCCGACGAAAACTGGTAATTTTCACTTCACGAGACAAGGAATGTGGTTGTGCAGGTTGGCGTAAAGGGGCGGCGAATGCAGTCTCTCCTTTGTGCGTCTGCTGTGCATATCTGTTCGTTTCGTCCTGTAGAAAATAGATCCGTGCCTCGTTGGGGATATCTCGAACGAGACACGCGCCTTTCATGCCGCGTCATTCGCGTCGCCTCGTCCCACCACCTGACGCGTCAATGTTCGAACATGAAGCAGATTCTACAGTCATCCACGGCCGGCGAGATGTGGCTGGCGGACGTGCCGGCGCCGCTGTGCCCGGCAAGGGGGAGGGGTGTATCGTTCGCCTCCGTTGTTGAGAATCCTAAAGTGCCACTTTAGGATTCTCAACAATTGGACGGTTGCGGATGGTATCTAAATAGTTTATAATAAGCGGCATGAAAATCGTAGAAAGGACAATTGAATCGGCGGTTGTCTGTGCCTTGGCGCAGTTCCCTGCCATTGTCCTGACCGGACCGCGGCGTGCCGGGAAGACCTTTCTCTTGAAGCATCTTTTCCCCAATGCCTCTTATGTGCAATTGGAAGACCCCGATGTTTTGCAGTTGGTCAAAGAGGATCCGCGCAGTTTCCTTGACGAGTTGAAATTGCCTGTCATCATAGATGAAATCCAGCAGGCGCCTGAGCTGTTCGCCTATATCCGTTCCCGTATTGATGCGCAACCAGATGTCAAGGGGCAGTGGATTCTGACTGGCTCGCAGGAATCGCTGTTGATGGATGGCGTGAGCGAGTCCATGGCCGGTCGCGCGGCGATTCTCCGGTTGGCTCCGTTTTCAAGTTACGAAGATTCCCGGGTCACTGTCTTTACAGGCGGTTACCCGGAGGCCGTGACGGCGGGGGCGGGCCGTACGCTCTGGTTTTCCTCATATGTACAGACCTACCTTGAGCGCGATGTCCGTTCAATGTTGGCCGTCCGTAATCTGTCTGCGTTCCATCGATTCCTGAAGGTTCTTGCCAC
This sequence comes from uncultured Kiritimatiellota bacterium, assembly GCA_934643865.1. Taxonomy (GTDB): domain Bacteria; phylum Verrucomicrobiota; class Kiritimatiellia; order RFP12; family UBA1067; genus RUG572. Next base: position 30,198 of record CAKUCX010000004.1, on the reverse strand, counting down.
ACGACACGGACAAATGCTGAACAAGACGGCCATGGCCTCCCCTCTGGGGGTGTCCGTGCCGACGCTGACGGAATGGATGGGCGTGCTGGAGGTTTCCGGCATTGTCCGGCTTGTCTATCCCTACTTCAGGAATGCCGGGAAGCGTTTGGTGAAAACGCCTAAGCTGTATTTCCTGGATTCCGGTCTCGTTTGCCATTTGCTTGGTATCCAAAGTCGCGAAGAACTTGTCCGTTCGCCATTCTACGGGGCGATTTTCGAAGGCTTTGTCATTTCGGAGACGCTGAAGGCCCAATGGTCACGGGCCGAGGAGGGGGACGTCTATTATTTCCGTGATGAGCAGGGCCTGGAGGTCGATTTGGTCGTTGCGTCTCATGCGGGCGCGGTCACGTTGGCCGAATGCAAGACGTCCGCGACGATTTCGCCTCACATGAGCGAGCCCATGCGCAAACTCGCCAAGGCGTTCGCGTCGGACGGCCTCGACGTGTCCATGCAGTTGATCTACAATCCAAACGAGGCGGCCCTTCGCACGCCGACAGCCGGAAGCGGCGTTCAGGCTCTCTCCTGCCGTGAATTTGTACAGGGGCTCTATGGAAAGCCCGCGAAAATAAAGGTGGTGGCGGATCGATGAAGCAGATTCTACAGTCGTTCAAGACCGGCGAGATGTGGCTGGCGGACGTGCCGGCGCCGCTGTGCCCGGCGAAGGGCGCGGTCGTGCGGACGGCGGCGAGCTTCGTGAGCGCGGGGACGGAGCGCATGCTCGCCGAATTCGCCCGGAAGGGCCTGGTCGGCAAGGCGCTGCAGATGCCCGACCAGGTCAGGAAGGTCCTGCGCAAGATGAAGACCGAGGGGGTCTTCGCAACGCTGGAGAAGGTGCAGGCGAAGCTCGACCAGCCCATCCCCCTCGGCTATTCCAGCGCGGGCGTCGTCGTCGAAGCCGGGCGCGACAGCGGGTTCGCCGTCGGCGACCGCGTGGCCTGCGGCGGCGCGGGCTTCGCGAACCACGCCGAATGCAATGCCGTGCCGCGCAACCTGATCGCCCGGATTCCCGACGGCGTGAGTTTCGCGGACGCCTCGTGCGCGACGGTCGGCGCAATCGCGCTGCAGGGCGTGCGCCAGTGCGAGGTGCGCCTCGGCGAGACGGTCGCGGTCATCGGCCTCGGCCTCATGGGCATCCTGGCCGTGCAGATGCTCAAGGCGAGCGGCTGCCGCGTGATCGGCTTCGACCCGAACGCCGCTCGGTGCAGGCTGGCCGAAGAGTTGGGCTGCGACCGGGCGGTGAGCGGCAACCTCGCCGACGAGGCCCTGGCGTTCTCCGAGGGCCACGGCGTCGATGCCGTCCTCATCACGGCGGCGACGCACTCCGACGAGCCGGTCACGGTCGCCGCCGAGATTTCGAAGAAGAAGGGGCGCGTCGTGGCGACGGGCCTCGTCGGCATGAACCTGCCGCGCGACGCCTACTACAAGAAGGAGATCGACTTCCGCCTGAGCTGCTCCTACGGGCCGGGGCGCTACGATCCCGTCTATGAGGAGCAGGGCGTCGACTATCCTTTCGGCTATGTGCGCTGGACGGAGCAGCGCAACATGGCGGCGTTTCTGCTGCTCGTCGCCGAGGGCAAGGTCACGCCGTCGCGGCTCGTCACCCACCGCTTTCCGTTCGACGACGCGCTCGACGCCTACCAGCTGTTGCTGGGCGTGCGGAAGGAGCCGTATCTCGGCATCGTTCTCGAATACGGCGATCAGGGTAAGGTGGTTGCGGATATGGCAGATTCGCCCGCGCCGCAGGCGTCGGGTTGCCTGAGCGAAGCGAACCCGCAGGGCCGCAAGGGGCCGAGCGCGACCCTCCCGGCGCGGCGCGTTGACTTCACGCCGCGCCTTGCACGTCCCGCCTCTCCCGTCGGGACGGTCGGCGTGAGTTTCATTGGCTGCGGGAACTTCGCCAAGGCGGTTCTCCTGCCGACCCTGAAGAAAACGGCGGACGTGCGGCTGCGCGGCATCTGCACGGCGAGCGGCATGAGCTGCGGCGAAACGGGGCGGAAGGAGGGCTTTGCGTTCGCGGCGACGGATCAGGGCGAGGTGCTGAAGGACGCGGAGACGAACCTCGTCCTGGTGACGACGCGGCACGACCTTCACGCCGCGCAGATTGCGGCGGCTGTCGCGGCGGGCAAGTACGTCTTTTCCGAGAAGCCGCTCTGCATCGACGAGGCGCAGCTCAACGAATTGACAAATGGCGTTGGGGAATCTGTCGGGCGCGAAGAAGATTCTACACGTTCGACACGGCTGACCAAGATCATGGTCGGCTTCAACCGCCGCTTCAGTCCGCATGCGAAGCTGCTGAAGGACTATTTCGCGAAGCGCACGCAGCCGCTCGTGATGCACTACCGCGTCAATGCGGGGACGATTCCGAAGGACGTCTGGATCCAGGACCCCGCCGTCGGCGGCGGGCGCATGGTCGGCGAGGGCTGCCATTTCATCGACTTCATGCGTTTCGTGTGCGGCGCGCCCGTGACGAAGGTGCAGGCCCTCTGCATCCAGACGGCCAACGCCGCCGAGACGCCGGAGGATTCGATCAGCGTGAACCTTCAGTTTGCCGACGGAAGCGTGGGGACGCTCGAATACGTGGCCTTTGGCGACACGGCTCTGCCGAAGGAGAGGTGCGAGATCCACGGCGAAGGCTCGACGGCGGTGATGGACAACTTCTGCACGACCGTCTGCTCGGGCAAGCTGGGCAAGCGCAAGCTGAAGGGACGGCAGCAGAAGGGGTTTGCCGAAGAGCTGGCGGCGACCGTCGCGGCGGTCAAGGCGGGCGCGGCGATGCCGATTGCCTGGTGCGAGATCGAGAACGTGACGCGGGCGACGTTCGCCGTGTTGAAGGCCGTGAAGAGCGGGGAAAGCGAAGCCGTGTGAACATCGGCCGGCTTTTTCGCACGATTCGGTGGCTGAAGCCCCGCCAGCTCTGGTATCAGGCCTGGCGAAGGGTGCAGCGCCGGTGGGAGCTTCGCCGGCTTGCGCCGGCGACACGGGACAGGAAACCGGGCACGCAGTGCCTTGCACCGGCGGCATGGGACAGGGAACCGGGCACGCGGGGCCTTGCGCCGGCGACACGGGACAGGAAACCGGGCACGCGGGGCCTTGCGCCGGCGACACGGGACAGGGAATCGGGCACGCAGGGCCTCGCGCCGGCGACACGGGACAGGAAACCGGGCACGCAGGGCCTCGCACCGGCGGCACGGGACAGGGAACCGGGCACGCAGGGCCTCGCGCCGGCGGCACGGGACAGGGAACCGGGCACGCGGGGGCTTGCGCCGGCGGCATGGGACAGGGAACCGGGCACGCAGGGCCTCGCACCGGCGACGGCGGGCGAGAATCAGCCGTTGCCCGCCTTTACGTTCTTGAACCTGACGGCGACGCCGAAGGGCTGGAACGACGCCTCGCTCGACTTGCTCTGGCGCTACAACCTGCATTACTTCGACTTCCTCTCTGCACCTCTACAGCCCGACACGGCCCCTCGCCCCTCGCCCCAAGACCTCATCGCGCGCTGGATCGCCGAGAACCCGCGCGGCAGCGCGCCGGGGTGGGATCCGTATCCGACGAGCCTCAGGATCGTCAATTGGGTGAACTGGCTGGGCCGCAATGAACCGACCGAACCTCTGCGCGCATCGTTGGCGGAACAGGTGGCGTGGCTGGAACGCCATCTCGAATGGCATCTCGGGGCCAATCATCTGCTGGCCAACCTGAAAGCCCTCATTCTCGGCAGCCGCTGCCTTGGCCGGGACGATACGCGGTGGCGGCGGCTTTACCGGGAGCAGCTCGACGAGCAAGTCTTGCCGGACGGCGGACATTTCGAGCGTAGCGTGATGTACCACGCGATCATCCTGGAGGACGTGCTGGACGTGATGCGCGTCTGCGGGGCGACGGCGGACGGGCTGAAGCCGATTGCCGCCCGGATGCTCCACTATCTCGTCAACCTGACGGGGCCGGACGGCAAGATCGCGCTCTTCAACGACGCGGCGGACGGCATCGCGAAGCCGACGGCGTGGCTGCGGGACGCGGCGCGCGCGGGAGGCGTGGCGTCGGTCGATGCGGGAGCGTTCGCCGATTTTCCCCAGACGGGCTACGCGCGGCTGGCGGCGGGCGATTTCGTCCTGTTCGTCGATGCCGCGCCGATTGGCCCAGACTATCAGCCCGGCCATGCCCATGCCGACACGCTGACATACGAGCTGTACTACAAGGGCCGCAAGGTCGTGACGGATGCCGGAACGAGCGAATATCGCGGTTCGCGGCGGGCGTTCGAGCGCAGCACGGCGGCACACAATGTCGTCGAGGTCGGCGGACGCGACTCCAGCGAAGTCTGGTCTTCGCATCGGGTCGGTGCGCGGGCGCGGATCGTCGCGCGCACGGTCGAGCCGGGGCGTGTCGTTGCCGCGCATGACGGGTATGGCTTTCTCGTCGGACGGGAATTCAGGCTGTCGCACGAGGGCTTGACGGTTGTCGAGAAGGTCGCGGGGAGCGGCGCATGCGTCACGCGGGTTCACGTGACCCCGGCATTCGCCGACAGCGGCCTGGCGTTCGGCGGCGCCCTTGGCGACGGAAGCGGATGCACGGACGAAGACTTCGCGTTTGCCGTGGCGTTCGGCAAGTTGGAGAAAGGGCGGTGCGTTGCCAGACGTTTTGGCGGCGGCGACCTTGAATACACGATACGCAAGACGAACACATGAGGATTCTGTTTTTCAGCCATTACTACACGCCGGAGGGGAACGCCCCGGCGACGCGCGTCTCGGCGCTCTGCGAGCGCTGGGCGCGGGCCGGGCATGACGTCACGGTCGTCACCGGCCCGCCAAACGTGCCGAGCGGCATCGTCTACGACGGCTACGCCAACCGACGTACGCGCGAGGTCGTCAACGGCGTCACGGTCGAGCGCGTCAAGGTCTATCTCGCCGCGAACAGGGGGGCGTTCCGGCGGATGCTGAACTTCGTCTCGTATTTCGTCCGCTCGCTGGCGGCCGCCCTGCGGCTTCCGAAGCCGGACGTCGTGATCGCGACGAGCCCGCAGATCTTCTGCGGCTATGCGGGGGTCTGGTACAGGCGGCTGCGGCGCGTGCCGCTGGTCGTCGAGATCCGGGACATCTGGCCGGAGTCGATGGGCGCCGTCGGGGCGCACGTCCCGCGGCCGGCGTATTGGCTTCTGGAGAAGATCGAGCGCGCGCTCTACCGGTCGTGCGACGCGCTGGTGACGGTCGGCGACGGGTATCGGGAGCGGCTGGCGGCGAAGGGCGTGCCAAGGGAGAAGATGGCCGTCGTCATGAACGGCACGGATCTCGCCGTCTACCGTCCGCAGCCGAAGGACGAGGCGCTCCTGGCGCGCTGGGGCCTCGCGGGACGGTTCGTGGTGGGCTACGTCGGGACGGTCGGCATGGCCTGCGGGCTGGAGGTTGTCTTGGACGCGGCCGAGAGGCTGGAGCGGATTTCCTTCGTGATCGTCGGGGACGGCGCCGAGCGGCAGAGGCTGGAGGACGAGGCGCGGCGGCGGCACATCCGAAACGTCGTCTTCACGGGGCGGCAGCCAAAGGCGTCGATGCCGAAGTGGATCAGCTCCTGCGACGCGAACCTCGTGCATCTCCGAAAGACGGAGCTGTTCACGACGGTCATGCCCAGCAAGATTTTCGAGAGCGCCGGTTGCAAGCGGCCGATCATCATGGGCGTGGACGGGTTCGCGAAGAGGCTGGTTCTGGAGGCCGGCGCGGGCGTTGACATGACGCCGGGCGACGCCGCGTCGCTCGTCGCGTGCGCGCGGCGGCTTGCGGAAAGCCCGGAGCTGTGCCGGACGCTGGGCGAAAACGCCTACGAGAAGATCGCGAAGGTCCACAACCGCGACCGGCAGGCTGAAGCGTATCTCGGTGTGCTGGAGAGGGTCTCGGGGTGTAGCTGACAACGACGGTCTTCTTCCCCTCCCCTGCCCGCCTCTCTCCAATTCTACAACTCGACACGGCTAACAACCACTACCCATGAAAATCATCTCCGTTGTCGGCGCAAGGCCGAACTTCATGAAAGTCGCGCCGCTCTGCCGGGCGCTCAAGGCATATCCGTCGATCGAACACGTCCTCGTTCACACGGGGCAGCACTACGACGTGCGCATGAGCGAGCAGTTCTTCCGCGAGCTGGACATCCCAAGCCCGGACGTCAACCTCGAAATCGGCAGCGGCACGCACGCCGAGCAGGTCGGTAAGACGATGATCGCCTTCGAGAAGGTGATCGACGCGGAGAAGCCGGACTGGGTCGTCGTGCTGGGGGACGTCAACGCGACCATCGCGTGCGCGATCTGCGCGAAGAAGCAGCACGTGCGCTGCGCCCATGTCGAGGCGGGCCTGCGCAGCGGCGACATTGACATGCCGGAAGAGGTCAACCGGCTCGTCACGGACCGCCTCTGCGACCTCCTCTTCACGCCGGACAGGCTGTCAAGCGCGAATTTGAAGGCGGAGGGCGTGCCGGACGCCAAGGTCAAGTTCGTCGGCAACATCATGATCGACACGCTGGAGCGCGAGCGCGCGAAGGCGGCGGCGCTGGACCTCGACGAGATCGTCCGGGAGAGCCGGATCGGCGAAAGCCCCGCGTGCGCGGCCTCGGGCCGCCGCGTCCCCGCGCTGGAGGACCGCGCCTACGTGGCGGTGACGATGCACCGCCCGAGCAACGTCGACCGGGCGGAGACGTTGGGCCCGGCCGTCCGCTTCCTGCTGGATGAGGTCGCCGCAGACCGCCCGGTCGTCTGGGCCGTCCATCCCCGGACGGTGAAGCAGCTCCGGGCGTTTGGCCTTTGGGAGGCGGCGGCCGGCCATCCGAACGTGGTTCTCGTCAATCCGCTTGGGTATCACGCCATGCTGCGGCTCAACATGGGCGCGCGCCTCTTCCTGACGGACTCGGGCGGGCTGCAGGAGGAGTGCTGCGTCCTCGGCACGCCGTGCCTCACGATGCGGTGGAACACGGAGCGCCCCGTGACGCTCCGGGAGAACGGCGGCGCGTCCGTCCTCGTGGGCAACGCCGTGGAGCGGATCCGCGCGGCCTACCGCGCGCAGGTCGACGCCCCGCGTCGGGCGTCGCGTCCTGAACGGTGGGACGGGCACGCGGCCGAGCGCATCGCCAAGATCCTGGCGGAGGGGGCGGCCTCTTGATGCCCCAAGGCCAAGGGCTAGACGCGCCGGAATGCCATGTGGAGCGAGCGGCTGCCGGTACTCGCCGAACAGGGCGTCAGAATGGCGGCGACATGGTCATGACGGTCGTCAGCGGCAATCCGGCGAAGGTGATTGGAAGACGGGAGTTTCGGGCGTGATGGGATTGGCCGCGGAGATTGGGAGGCTCGGGAAGGGGTTTTAGCCGTAGAGATCGGGAGAATCGGGAGGGTGAGATGAGGTTGGCCGTGGAGATCGGGAGAATCGGGAGATGAGCCGGGGTGTGCTTATAGACTTTGATCATACAAGTTTGAATCGCGTGTCGTTCACGCGAGGGATTCGCCTTCTCCCGATCTCCACGGCTAAACAAAACACAACGCCGAACAACCTTGTCTTTTGTCTGTATTCAGTCGCCGTCACCCTTGTTTTCTGTCCGAGATGATGTTATAATAACTTTGTTTTTCGGGAGTGATGGTGAGAGGGGATGGCCGTGGAGATCGGGAGAGTCGGGGGTATGATGGGATTGGCCGTGGAGATCGGGAGAATCGGGAGATGAGCAGAGAAGAACTGGATAGTCTGATTGAACAGGTTAGGCAAGTCGCGTATCGGTTGCATGTCTACCTTGGGGTTGGCTTGCTTGAGAAGGTGTATGAGAATGGCTTGAAGCATCGTTTAGAAAAAGCCGGTTTCAAGGTGGACGCGCAAAAGCCGTTAAAGGTGGTTGACGAAGATGGGTTCGTCTTGGGAGATTACTATGCCGATTTAGTCGTGAATGATGAGCTGATAATTGAGTTAAAGGCTGTAAAGATGATAGCAAATGAACATCTGGCGCAGTTGCTGAATTATCTTGCCATAACCAAACAAGCCGCAGGTTTGCTTATTAACTTTGGATCATATAAGTTTGAATCGCGAGTGGTTCACGCGAAGACTCAACCTTCTTCCGATTCTCCCGATCTCCACGGCCAAACACAACGTCTCGGGAAAGCGGTCTGTTGTTGATGGCGTGTGAGAGGCTTCTGGTGGATCAGAATCAGCCGTTGAGATCGGGAGGATCGGAAGTGCGGGAGTGAGGGGTATTGCCGTTGAGATCGGGAGGGTGAGATGGGGTTAGCCGTGTAGATCGGGAGAATCGGGAGGACATGATGGGATTGGCCTTAGAGATCGGGAGTATCGGGAGATGAGTAGGCGTGTGCTTGTAGGCTTTGGTAGTATCAGTTTGAATCGCGTGTGGTTCATGCGAAGACTCAACCTTCTTCCGATTCTCCCAATCTCCACGGCCAAACAAAACATAACGCTGAACAACCTTGTCTTTTGTCTGTATTCAGTCGCCGTCACCCTTGTTTTCTGCCTGAGATGATGTTATAATAACCTTGCTTTTTGGAACGAATGGCGACATATGTTACGAAAACTCGATAAGAAATTAGATTCTTGGTCCAAACGTCCGAGGCGGCATCCGCTGATTCTTCGCGGAGCGCGTCAGGTCGGTAAGACATACCTTGTTCGTGAACTAGGGAAACGGCTGTTTAAAAACTATCTTGAATTGAATTTCGAGCAAGACACGGCTCTCTCGTCTCTTTTTGCCACAAAGACGCCAGATACGATTTGTGAACTTCTTTCCGTTAAGTTCTCAAAGGAAATTCTTGATGGCGAGACGTTGGTTTTTTTGGACGAACTGCAAGATGCTGAGGTCTGCGTATTAGAATCGCTCCGCTATTTCTATGAGCAACGTCCGAACTTGCATATTGTTGCCGCAGGGTCGCTTCTTGAATTCATGCTGGACGGGAAAACGCGCGAGAAGCGACGGCAAGACTTCCCGATGCCCGTGGGACGCATTGAGTATATGTATGTGCCGCCGCTTGATTTTGAGGAATTTCTGTTGGCGCTTGGAAAATCCGGGCTGGTCGCGTGGCTTGCTCGTTTCCAACTCGGAGATGATGTGCCGGATGCGATTCATCAGGATTTGACGGGACTCGTGCGTAAGTATCTTGTTGTCGGCGGTATGCCAGCCGCTGTATCGGCCTATGTCCAGGGCGGCGCACGGGAAGCCGAGCGTGAGCAGCAGATGATTCTTTCGACATATCATGATGACTTCCCGAAGTATTCGAGTCGGATTCGGGCTGATTTGTTGCAGAAGGTGTTTGTGTCCGTGCCATCGATGTTGGGGCGGAAACTCATTTATACGCATCTCGTCGAAGGGGAAAAATCAAAGGATCTCTCGGCTGCATATGATCTTCTGCGGCTGGCCAGGGTGGTGGCGAAGGTTCGGCATGTGCCCGCAAATGGCATACCGATTGGGTATGGCGCAGATGATCGGAATTTCAAGCCGCTGTTCCTTGATGCGGGGCTTGCCTCTCGCGCACTGGGCTTGAAGTTGACGGATTTTCTCGACGGAGGAGAGGCAATTCTTGAAAACCGGGGCGGGATCTGCGAACAGTTTGTTGGACAGCATTTGATGTTTGCGGGCGAGGAGTACGAGGAGCCAGCGGCTTATTGCTGGATGCGGGAGGAGCCAAGTTCAACGGCAGAGGTTGATTACTTGGTACAGTGTGGAAATTACCTTGTCCCCGTGGAGGTCAAAAGCGGAAGCGGCGGGAAAATGAAGGGCTTGCTGATCTTTCTGAATGACAAACATCGCGACTTTGCGGTTCGCTTCAATTTGGATTGTCCGTCTTATATTCCAGATGCGGAAGCAAAGGATTCCAAGGGACGGGAATGCCGATATGCGCTGTTGTCTCTTCCGCTGTATTTCATTTGCCAACTTGACCGTCTGATCCGCTTTGCGACAGCAAATCGCGAGATGCGTATGCGCCCAGGGCAACAGAAGAATGGGAAACGGGATGGGATTGGCCGTGGAGATCGGGAGGGGCGGGTGTGATGGTGAGAGGGGTATTGCCGTGTAGATCGGGAGTATCGGAAGTGCGGGCGGCGGGCTACACGGCTAAAACCAGAAAATCGGGATAAGGGTGATCGGCCCGTTGGATTGCCGTAAAGGAACCGCTTTGGTGGCATGTCCACGTTGTGTAGAATTCTACGAAAGTTTTAACTATGAGGATCAGGCGAGATAGTTACCTTGACCAGGTTAAGAAATTCATGCATATCTATGGGGGAGGGCGTTGTCTTTGTCGGTGTCATCCCGTTCTTGCTTGATTCGCGTATTGTCATGGGGGAATGAGCGGGTTTTTAGAACGCGAAAGAGGAGGCCATGAGCACGTGTCAGGCGATAGTCGATCGTGAAATGGAGAATTTCAAGGTCAGACCCATGATCGGGAACGGTCTTCAGGTTCGCGCGGCGCAGATCGGATTGCAGAATGCCATGTGGAGCGAACAGTTGCCGGCTCCCGCCGAACAGGGCGTCGGAATGGCGGCGCCATGGTCATGACGGTCGTCAGCCTGCTCGCGCTGGGGACGGTGGTGTGCCTGCATCTGCCGTCCTTGCCACGGCATTGGATGCTGGACTGGGCGGTGCCGTGGTTCTTCTTCGCGAGCGGCTTCTGGTACGCGCGGAGCGCGAAGCCATATGGCGAACAGGTCCGTGCGCGCGTGAAGAGCCTGCTCGTCCCCTACTGCCTTTGGAATCTCGCCTGGTTTCCGATCCTGTTCGCGGCCAATTGGCTGGGCACGCGCTATTGCGGGGCGCCGCGCGTGGTGGACGGGAGCGCGGCGTGCGTCTTCCGGTGTCTCGGGCTGAACCCCTGTGCCTGGCCGGCGCTTGTCCCGACCTGGTTCCTGCGCGCCTTGTTTGCGGCCGTCGTGGTGGTCGGCGGCGTGGAGAGGCTGCTGGCCTTTGGCGTGCGGCGTGCGGCGGCCGTGCGGCTGGCGGTGTGCGGGTTCTTCTGGAGCGTGTACATGACGTGCGATCTCTGGATGCCTGTGGGCGAGGCGTGGAGAGGGTTCTTCTCGTTCGGGCTGCCGCACTTCGGCTGTGCGTGGTTCGCGACGGGCCTTGCGCTGGCGGAGGTCACGCGGGGGCATGGCCAGGCGCCGTCCGCGCCGTGGATTCGGGCGGCGCGGCGGCAGATGATGCCCGTCTACCTTCTGCACGCGCCCGTCATCGTCACGTTGGGGTGGGGCGCGAAGGCGCTTCACCGCTTTGATCTTTTGACGACGGCGATGGGCGATGCCGTCATGTGGGTTGTCGGCGTCGGCGGGGCGGTCGTGCTGGGCGAAGCCTTGCGCCGCGCCGCGCCGCGACTTGCGGCCCTGCTGTTCGGCGGAAGATGAACGTGCCGTCGGCGCGGGCCCGGCCCTGGCGGACGCCCCCGTCGCGCGCGAGGGAGCGTTGCCACGGTGAATCAAAAAGGGTAAACTGTCGCGGATTCAATGAGAAAATGGAGCGACGCCTTTGTACTTTGTCCATAAGATCGTCGGCTGGGTCTTGAGCCCGCTGGGAATGCTCTTTCTCGGCTGTGCGCTGGGTGCGCTCGTGCGCCTCTACGGCGTCCGCGCGCGGCGGCGCGCCCTGGTGCGGGCCGGCACGGGGTGCTTCGTCGCGAGCCTCGCCCTGTTCTGGATTCTCGCCTGCGGGCTCACGACGCGCGTCATCGGCGTGCCGCTGGAGGGCGAGGAGGCGCCGCTCGCGGACACGCTGGACGTCGGCGGCTGCGACGCGATCGTCCTTCTCGGTGGCGGTATGGGCGCGCATGAAGCGTGCGGCCGCGCGGAGATGCTCTCGGCGGCCGACCGCGTCTGGGAGGCGGCGCGCCAGTGGAAGGCGCATCAAGACGGGAACGTGAAGCTGACGCTCAGCGGCGGTGGCGTCGAACAGTCGACGGTGCCGCTCCTGAAGGACCTGGGCGTGGACGAAAAGGCCCTTGTCTTCTTCCCCGAGGCGCGCAACACGGAGGAGGAGGCGCGGCTCGTCGCGGCGGCCGGCTTCCGGCGAATCCGCCTCGTCACGTCCGCCTGGCACATGCCGCGCGCGCAGATGCTCTTCGCGCGCGCGGGGCTGGAGGTCATCCCCGCGCCGACGGACTACGAGATGCACTACGTCGCCGAGAGCCCGCTCCGGCCCAGCGACTTCTTCCCGAACGCGGATGCGTTCGGGCGCAACAGCGCGGCGGTAAAGGAATGGGTCGCGCGCTTCCTCTACTGGCTGAAGGGGTGAAGGCTTGCGTGTCGCCAAGAGGGGAATCTTGTGGACGGGCCTCGAAAAGGCCGCTGTCTATGGAATCGGGCTTGCGCAGAGCGTCGCGCTGGCGCGCCTTCTCCGCCCGGCGGACTTTGGGCTTGCGGCGATGCTCGGCGTCTTCCTGAACATCGGCGAGACGCTTGCGGAGTCGGGGCTTGGCACGGCGTTGGTCGTCCTTGGGAAGCCGGGGAAGGAGGTTGAACGCGCCGCGCTGAAGTGGAATCTTGGAATCGCCGCCGGACTGTACGCGCTCCTGTGCGCGGGCAGTTGGCCGATCTCGCGCTTCTACGGCGAGCCGGTTCTCGTCCCGCTCCTGTGCGTGATGGCGCTGGGGCTTCTCGCCCACGCGGCGAGCGTTGTCGCGCTGGCGCGGCTGACGCGCGAGATGGCGTTTGGCAGGCTTGCGTGGGTGCATGCGTGCAGCACGCTCTGCGCAGGGGGCGTTGCCGTCCTGTGTGCCTGGCGGGGGGGCGGCGTGTGGTCGATCGCCGCGTTGACGCTTGTCATGGCGTGCGTGCGAACGGCGCTTGCGTGGTGGTTCGCCGGGCCGAAGGGGGAGGACGGGGCCGCGTCGGGCGCGTGTGCCGCATGCGCGTTTCGCCCGACGCTTCGGCTGGGGCTTGCGTTCATGGCGAGCGGCCTCGTCTGGAACGTGTACGTGAATCTTTCCCAGCTGATCATCGGCAAGCTGTACAGCCCTGCGGCGGTGGGGCTGTTCGTGCGCGGGCAGCGCTGGGCGACGATGCCGGGCGAGGTTGTGAACGAAAGCGTCGCCCGCGTGGCGCTGCCGACCCTCTCGCGCGCCCGCGCGGCGGGCGAACGCGCGGCGGGGCGCGCGTTCCTGGCCTTGAACTGCGCGCTTTTGTGGCCGGGGCTCGCCGCGCTCTGGATCTGGGGGCATGAGATCGTCGGCCTGGTCCTGGGCGAGGCCTGGGTCGCCTGCGTCCCGTACATGCGCGTGATGATCTGGGGTGCCGCGCTGACGGCGGTCAGCAGCCTCGTGTTGACGGACATCAAGGCGCGGGGCGCAGGGAAGGCCCTGCTGCGGACGGATCTCTTCAAGAAGCCGGTGGGCGTCGCGGCGGTGGCGCTTGGCGCGTTCTGGGGCATCGAGGGGCTCGCCTGGGCGTTCGTCGTCGGGCAGCTCGCGGAGGTCTTGGCGGACGTGTGGGTATGGAAACGATTGAAATAGCTCTTGCCGCAAATCATGCGTACTTCCCGGGCCTTCTGGTGACGGCCGTCAGCATGGCGCGCGCGACGACGCGCGCGGTGCGCTTCTGGATTCTGGACGGCGGCCTCGCCGCGCACGACCGCGCGTTGTTGCGGGACAAGGTCGGGAACGAGCGGGGGGCGGCGGCGCTTCGGTTCGTCCCGGTCGGCGAGGAGTCCTTCGAGGGGTTTCCCGAGTGGAACGGCGGGAACCGGCTGGCCTATGCGCGGTTGATGCTCCCGGAGCTGCTGAAGGACGTCGAGACGGTCATTTACTGCGATGTCGACTTCCTGTGGCGCGCCGACGTCGGGGAGCTCTGGGATTTCGTCCGGGGCGAACAGGCCGCCGGGCGAAAGAACGAGATCTGGGCCTGTCGGGATCCGTGGCTCCTGACGCTTGAACGAGAGGGCATGCCGAAAGACTACATCTGCTCCGGCATGATGGTGATGGACCTGGCGGCCTGGCGGGACGGGCGCGTCGCCGCGCGGTGCATGGACGACATCCGCCGCAACGCCGTGCCGTTTGCCGACCAAAGCGCGATCAACCGCGTCGTGGCGCGCAAGGGCTTCCTGCCCCGGAAGTGGGGGCGCTTCTCGCGCGAGATCGCGCGCCGGGAGCTTGCGGGCGCGTGGGCGATTCACTATGCGGGCGGCGCGCCGTGGCGGCGGAACTACGTGCTTGCCCTGATCACGCCCGCAGACGAGGCGTGGTACCGCTTCTACGGAAGCCTCGTCGGCAAGAGCGCGGCGCGGGTGAAGCGCGAATTCCTCGGCGTGAAGAACTACGCGATGCGGCGGCTCGCCTGGATCCTTGTGCATACGGCCGTGCTGCGGACGCTCTTCTTCTCGTATCTGAAGGCGTCGGGGCGCGGCGGCTACGTGCGCTACTTCAAGGAGGAGCGCGTATGATTCCGAAGACCATCCACTTTTGCTGGCTGAGCGGCGAGACGATGCCCGCGAAGATGCGTCGGTGCAGGGCGAGCTGGCGCCGGCATCTGCCCGGATATGCCTATGCGCTGTGGGATTGGCGGCGGGTCGAGGCGTGCCGCGCGGAAAGCGGATTTGACTTCGCGTGGGTCAGGCACTGGTACGAGAGGAAGAACTATGCGTTTGCCGCAGACTATCTCCGGCTGTGGGCGCTGTGGCGGGAGGGGGGCATCTACCTTGACGTGGACGTCGAGGTGCTGAAGCCGTTCGACGCGCTGCTGGCGCGCGGGCTGCTGTTGGGCGAAGAGGGCGGGACGGGTGACGTCGAGGCGGCGGTCATCGGCGCGGAGAAGGGGAGCGCGGCGATCAGGGCCGTGCTGGATTCGTTCGGGGAGCCGACGGCGGAGACGCTGCCGAAGCGCATGCGGCGCGTCCTCGCCGGTCTGCCGCTCCTGCCGTGCGACTATTTCAGCGCGCGGGACTGGCGGACGGGGCGTCTCATGGTGACGGAGCGGACATACGCCGTCCACCATTTTGCGGGTTCGTGGCTCAGCCGGAAGGAACGGGCGGCGCGCTGGGCGGGGCAGCGCCTCGGCGCATGGGCGGTTCCCGTTGTGCGGTGGATCGGGCACAGGTTCGAGACATGAAGATCTTCGTCATCAGCCGGCGGCAGGACGGCGCGCGGCGCGAAGCCCTCGTGGCGCAGCTGCGCGCGCGGCGTCTCGCGTTCGAGCTTGTGGAGGCGGTGGACGGGCGCGCGCTCGGCTGTGCCGAGAAGCGGCGGCTCGCGGACTTCCCGAAGATGCGGCGCGTGCTGCGCGTCCTGAGCGACGGCGAGATCGGGTGCGCGGCGAGCCACCAGGCCGTCTATCGCCGGATGCGGGCCGAGGGGCTGCCGGCCGCATGCGTCTTGGAAGATGACGCGCGGCTCGTCGGGGACTTCGCGCGCGAGGTCGGCGGCGAAGGACCGGGCGGCGCCGGCGGGGAGGGCGAATGCCGCGTGCGGCTCCTGACCGACAGGCGCAGGGGGATGGTCTGGACGGTCGGGTACGTGATCACCCGGGCGGGCGCGGAGGCGATGCTGCGCTACAACACGCCCATTTGGCGTGTGGCGGACTGCTGGGAGAGCCTGGTGCGGCGCGGGCGGCTGGCGCTTGACTGGAGCGTGTCCGCATGCGTCGAGCCGGACGGGCGGCTCCCGAGCGTTATCACCCCCGAAGGGCGGCCGCCGCACCGCCAGCCGCTTGCGATGGATGCGTGGAGCCGGGCGAAGCGCGCGTTTTGGCGCCTCTGGTACGGTATTGGCCTCAAGGTGTGAGTGACGTGATGAAGCTTTCCGTGATCGTGCCGAGCCTGACGGGCGAGGTGCCGAAGAGTCTGAAGGCGGATCCCCGGGCCGAGCTTGTCGTCGTGAAGGGCGTGCGCCCGGTCGCGGCGGCGCGGAACGAGGGCCTTCGGCGGGCGACGGGCCTCTTCGTCGCCTGGGTCGATGCCGACGACGAGGTGACGGATGCGTGGCTGGACGAGATCGCCCATGCCCTGGAGGCGCATCCCGACGCGGATGTCATCGCCTTCGACGGACAGGCGGAATGGTGCGATGGGTCGGGCCGCGCGCCCTACCGTCTGAAGACGGGCGAAGACCTCGTGCGCGGCGTCCTGCGCGACGACATGCCGGGGCAGCTCTGGTGCAAAGTGTGGCGGCGCGCGCTCTTTGAGGGGCGCTCGTTCGTCGGCGCGGTGCATGAGGACTATCGCATGGAATGCGAAATCTTCCGCGACGCGGCGAGGACGGGGCGGGAGGTCAAGGTCCATTACATCCCCAAGGTCCTGTACCGTTACCGGCGTCGGTCCACGGGGCTTTCCCAGGGGCGCGACGCGGCGGCCGTCTGCCGGGCGCTTCTCGCGCTCGCGCGTATCTGCTGGTGCCGGGACATGGCGCTTGGCGTCTGGAGGCGGTGCTGGGATTTCGCCAAGACGCCGTTGAGGAGGCTTGTGCGTTGAGCGGGGAGGCAATCCATGTCGTCCTCGCGGCCGACGCGAACTACGCGCCGGGGCTGGAGGTGACGCAGCGCAGCCTCCGGCGCAGCTGCTCGCGCCCTGGGCGGATTGTCTGGCACGTCTTCGACGAGACGGCGCTCGATGGTCTTGTCGGCCTGGAGGCGTTCGGCCGCTACAACACGAGCCGAATGCCGTATCTGCGCCTCTTCCTGCCGGAGCTCCTGCCGGACGTCGACTGGGTTGTCTACAGCGACGTCGACGTGATCTGGAACCGCGACGTCTGCGAGCTTGCGGGCCTCTTCGACGCCTCGGTCGCGATCCAGTGGGTACGCGACTTTGAAAGTACGGTACGGGATGTTCGCCCCTGGATCCGGAAGACGGGGATTGCATTTGATGAAACGCGCTACGGCTGTTCGGGCATCTGCCTCATGAACCTGAAGAAGATGCGCGCGACGCGGTTGGGCGCGCGCGCGACGGACCTCGTGCGGCGCTTCGGCACGCCGCCCTATGCGGATCAGGATCTGCTCAACGTCCTCTTCAACCGGGACTGCGGTCTTCTGCCGGAACACTGGGACGTGTTGTGCGGGCTGCGGGACTGGCGGACGCCGGCCGTCTACCACCTGACGGGCGTCGGGCGGCACTTCCACGACGCGGTCCCGCCCGTCTACCCGCCGCAGTACCAGCTCTGGTGGAACGTCGCGCACGGGACGGCGTCCGTCCACTGGCGCTCGCGCCTCCTCGCGGTCCTGTGGCCGCTGCGCGCCGTCGCGCGTCTGCTACCGCCGGACGTGCGCACGCGCGTCATGCGCCAGGGATTCTTCGCGAAGGTTTTGGCAAGCTGGAGGGTGCGGCCATGACGACCTGGCTCATTGACGCGCGGACGCTCGCGTCGCGTCCGACGGGCGTCGGGACGTACGCGGCGCGCCATGTCGCCCGGCTGATGCGCGAGACGCCCGACGCGCGCGTCGTCCTCGTCTGCGACGTGAAGGAGAGCGCGGCGATCCGCGCGCTGGAGGAGAGGGGGGCGGACGTCCGCGTGTACGGGCGGCGCGTCTTCAACTCGGTGGGCGTCCTCGGCTATTTCCGCTTCGTGCGGCGCGTGGTCGCCGAGGTTGGGCCCGACGTCTTCTGGCAGCCGAACAACCTCCAGCCGTTTCGCCCGCGCGACGTGCCGCGCGTCATCGTGACGATGCACGACGTGTTCGGGCTGAAGGACTGGAGCCTGCGCTATGCGCCGTGGCATCTCTACTACCGCTTCGCGTTCGGGCGCACGCTGCGCTGCGTGACGGAGGTCTGGTTCAACTCGCGGGAGACGGAGCGGCTCGTGCGCGCCGCCGCGCCGCACCGCCTCGCGCGCCTCGCCACGCGCGTCGTCCACCCGCTCACGGAGGTGCCGCCGCGCGCGGCGGTCGCGCCCTACGCCCATGCGCGGCCCTATTTCCTCTACCTCGGCAACATCGAATACCGCAAGGGGGCGGACCTCCTTCTCGCGGCGTATCGGCGCTACCGCGCGCTGGGCGGCGCGAACGACCTCGTCTTCGCGGGGCTGGAGCGGAACGTCCGCGTGCCGGAGATGGACGGCGTCACGCGGTTGGGCTACGTGGACGACGCCACCAAGTTCTCGCTTCTGTGTTCGGCGGCCGCGCTGGTCGTCCCGTCGCGCGCCGAGGGCTACGGCATGCAGGTCGCCGAGGCGGCGGCACTGGGCGTCCCGTGCCTCGCCTCCGACCTTTCCGTGTTCCGCGAGATCGACGCGACGGGACGCCGCGTCTTCCCGGTTGGCGATGTCGAGGCTCTGGCGCGGCTGATGTGGCGGGCCGTGTCGAGCCCGTCCCGCTCTGGGGGCGCACGTGCTGAAAAAAAGGATGTGGTCAAACCGTCGCCCAGTTCGTATAATGTCCACGAAAGAGGAGAAAACAGGTGACGAAGAAAGCGTTGATTACCGGCGTGACGGGACAGGACGGCAGCTACCTCGCGGAGTTTCTGCTGGAGAAGGGCTACGAGGTCCACGGCGTCATCCGGCGCAGTTCGACCGACTACCGCGAGCGGATCGCCCATCTGGAGGGCCGGCCGGGCTTCCACCTCCACTACGGCGACCTCGGCGACTCGCTGAGCGTCTTCCAGGTCGTCGCGTCCGTCCGCCCCGACGAGATCTACAACCTCGCGGCGCAGAGCCATGTGCAGGTCTCGTTCGACGTGCCCGAGTTCACGGCGAACGTCGACGCGACGGGCGTCCTGCGCATCCTGGAGGCCGTGCGCCTCGCGGGGCTGAAGGAGACGTGCCGCATCTACCAGGCCTCGACCTCCGAGCTGTACGGCAAGGTGGAGGAGGTGCCGCAGAACGAGCGCACGCCGTTCCACCCCTATTCGCCCTACGCCGTCGCGAAGCTCTACGGCTTCTGGATCGTCAAGGAGTACCGCGAAGCCTACGGGATGTTCGCCTGCTCGGGCATCCTCTTCAACCACGAATCCGAGCGGCGCGGCGAGACGTTCGTGACGCGGAAGATCACGCTCGCCGCCGCCCGCATCGCCCAGGGCAAGCAGGAAAAGCTGCTTCTGGGCAACCTCGACGCCCTGCGCGACTGGGGCTACGCGAAGGACTACGTGGCGTGCATGTGGCTCATCCTCCAGCACGAGACGCCGGACGACTTCGTGATCGCGACGGGCGTGCAGCACAGCGTGCGCGAATTCGCGCAGCTCGCCTTCCGCCACGCCGGCATCGAGGTCGAGTTCCGGGGGACGGGCCTCGACGAAAAGGGCGTCGACAAGGCGACGGGGCGCGTCGTGATCGAGGTCTCGCCCGACTTCTACCGTCCGACCGACGTCGTGAACCTCTGGGGCGACCCCTCCAAGGCCAAGGCGGAGCTGGGCTGGAATCCGCAGAAGACGTCGTTCGAGGAACTCGTCGCGCGCATGGTCGCGCATGACATGAAGAAGGTTGCCGTGGAGCGCGCCGAGGAGCAGATCCGCATGAACCTCGCCGAATACCTGGAGAAGGGGGTGGTGAAATGATCCAGCCGCATGACCGCATCTATGTCGCCGGCCACCGGGGCATGGTCGGCGCGGCCTGCGTCCGCGCCTTCGAGAAGGCCGGCTTCACGAACCTCGTCGTGCGCACGCACCGCGAGCTCGACCTCTGCGATGCGGCGGCCGTGCAGGCCTTCTACGAACGGGAGAAGCCGGACGTCGCGCTCATCGCGGCGGCGCGCGTGGGCGGCATCGGGGCGAACGCGGCGGGCAACGCCACGTTCCTCCACGAGAACGTCCTCATCGCGATGAACACGATCATGGGGGCCTACCGCGCGGGCGTGAAGCGCCTCCTCTTCCTCGGCTCGACCTGCATCTACCCGCGCCTCGCGCCGCAGCCGATTCCCGAATCGGCGCTCCTGACGAGCCCGCTCGAAAAGACGAACGAGGGCTATGCGCTCGCGAAGATCGCGGGCCTGAAGCTCTGCGAATTTCTGCGGCGCGACAAGGGCGTCCTCTACCATTCGCTCATGCCGACGAACCTCTACGGCCCGGGCGACAACTACGACGTCGTGGGCGGGCACGTCCTGCCCACGATGATCCGCAAGTTCGAGACGGCGCGCGTCAATGGCGACGCGGTTGTCCCGCTCTGGGGGTCGGGGACGCCGCTCCGCGAGTTCCTGCACGTGGACGACCTCGCCGCCGCCTGCCTCTTCATGCTCCGCGAGGCGAACCCGCCCGACTGGGCGAACGTCGGCTCGGGCCGCGAGGTCTCGATCCGCGAACTCGCGGAGAAGGTGCGCGCGGCGACGGGCTGCACCGCCGCGATCGCCTGGGACGCGACGAAGCCCGACGGCACGCCGCGCAAGCTCTGCGACACCTCCCTCATCCGCTCGCTCGGCTGGAAGCCCCGGATCGACCTCGAAGAGGGCCTTGCGCGCACGGTCGCGGACTACCGCGCCGCCGTCGCAAACGGCACGATCCGCCTCTGACGGAACGGAATGGACGGCGCGCCTTCACGGTTGGCATCGCCGAGGTCCTGGCCGACGCGATGAATCGCCTGGCGCCGCGACGTGTCCGCCCGCCGCCCGTCGGGGGGCCGCCTATGGTATAATGCAGCCATGTTCCATCAGGATCGATTCATTGTCGTGGTCGCCCTGCTGGCGTTCGCGGTCGGCTGGCGGCGGGCGTCCCCCTCGGCGAAGGCCGGCGTTGTGAACGCGGGCATCGGCCTCACGGGGCTGCTCGTCCGCGACTGAAGACGGGACGGGCCGGCAGGGCGGGCGTACAACGGAGAAGTGAGGTTCCAAAATGGCTGCAAGGACAAAACGCATGATCGAGGTGCTGCTCGTGCGCGGCGAGCTGACGGGCGTGCCGGAGCGGGGGCTCGTGAAGAGCCGGAATCTCGGCGCGGTCGATCTCGTCTGGCCGCGCGCGAGCATCGCGAAGAAGAGCGCGGCGCGCGCGTTCGTCTTCCGCAAGGGGAAGGTCGACTTCACAGGCGAGGCATGGGCGCGGCGCGTCCTCTTCCGAGAGGAGGTGGAGGGCCACACCGCTTTCGCCGTCTCCATCACCGAGCCGGTCAGCGTGCAGAAGGTGCGCCGCTTTCTGCGCCTTGCGGCGAAATACGCGCTCAAACAGGGAGCGGATTTCATCGAAAAGGCGATGCTCGGCTACGGCGATCTCGCTTCCGCGCCTGCCGACGCGCTTGCCGCGATGGTCGGCGAGTCGAGCGCGCCCAAGATCATCGCGCAGGGCGTCCTCGACCTGGAGTGCCTGCCGGGGGAGGGCGAGGAGGCGCTCGTCACGGTGCCGCTTTTCCGCCCGAAGCTTCTCAAGGGGCAGACGGGGTCGCTGACGCTCGCCGTGCGGGGCTAGGGGCGGGGCTGACGGAGAGGCGCTGCACGATGCTGGAGGATTTCATCAGGTCCCCTTTGGCGCAGGGCATGGCAGGCGGGCTTGCGCTCGTCGTCCTGTTCCTTGCCCTGAAGGTCGTGGCGAAGGTCGTCAAGGCGGCGGTGCTGCTGTTGATCGTCGGTGTCGTGATTCTGCTGGCGATTGCGGGGTACTGCGCGTGGCGGGACAAGGACGCGGACGTCGCCGAAGCCGCGTCGCGTGCGCGCGAGGCCGTCGAATGCATCCGGGCGAAGGCCGAGAAGGCCTGGAACTTCGTCTCGCCGCACGTGCGCGGCGAGTGACGGCGTGCGCGGCGGCGGCATTGACGGCCTGGCAGACGATGGGGTATACTGCCGGAATGTTCATTTTCAAGGAGAGCTGAGATGTCGGTCGATTTCCTTTGTTCCGTCCTGACGGTCGGTGGCGCGGTCTTCCTCGCCTGGTGCCTCTGGTCGCTCTGCTGGGGCGTCGTGCCGTTCACGGCGAAGGCGCAGCGGCGGAAGGAGGCGAAGTCCGTCCTCGCGGCGGCGCGCACGTTCATCCTCTCCTACGAGGACCTGCCCGCCTACCGGGAGGGGGGCGAGGCCGGTGCGCGGATGCAGGCCCTGCGCGACGCCTGGGCGGCGCGGAACGTGGAGGACTGCAAGTCGCTGCTCGCGTTCCTCGACCCGCCGAAGAGCTGGGCGGCCGGCCGCGAGTGGCTCGACATCCTCGTCGTCTCGATTTCCGTGGCGATGGCGTTCCGCGCCTACTTCTACGAGCCGTTCAACATCCCGACGGGCTCCATGCAGCCCACCCTCTACGGCAACCACTCCGAGCCGTGCAGCCCCGCGCAGGCGACGGTGTGGGACACGACGCCCCTCAAGTGGGCCAAGTGGCTCGTGACGGGCAAGATGTACACTTCCTTCACCGCGCCGTTCGCGGGCTCGCTGCAGTTCCGCCCCACGAACACGGGGCACTACGACATGCGCGTCGTCAACGGCGCGACGGGGAGGGTGAGCGCGCAGATGCTCGTGCCGACGGACGTCCTCCACCCGTCGGAGACGGGCGACGGCCCCTACCGCCAGACGACGTTCCGGCTGCCGAACGGGCTGCGGCCGGGCGAGGCGGTGCGCGCGGGCCAGCCGCTCTGGAGCGGCTACGTCGTGACGGGCGACTTCCTCTTTGTCAACCGCTGGCTCTGGAACTTCCGCCACCCCCGGCGCGGCGACGTGATGATCTTCTCCACGACGGGCATCGACAAGCTGCAGCAGGGCACGCACTACATCAAGCGCATGACCGGCACGCCGAACGAGACGCTGCAGATCAAGGACGGCCATCTCCACGTGGACGGCGCCGTGCCGATGGCGCCGCGCCGCATCGCGCAGATCCAGAACCGCGAGAGATGGCACGAGAAGGCGTACCCCTACGCGGGCTACCAGGTCTCGGGCCGGGGCGACTACGTGATGCCGGGGCGCACGCTCGCGGCGGAGACGGACGCGGTGAAGCTGGGGGTGGACGAATACTACGCCTGCGGCGACAATTCGCCGTCGAGCTACGACAGCCGCTACTGGGGGCCCGTCCCCGCGCGCAACCTGCGCGGCATCGCCGGCGGCGTCTTCTGGCCGTTCACCCACCGCTGGGGCCCGATCGAGTAGCGCGCGCGGGTGGACGCGGAAGGCGGATTCGTGCTATAATAACAGACATTGTGAAGAGCGGAGCGAGTTCATGAGCGAAGAAAACGAAGAGCAGATGATTCCCACGCCGTCCGATTTCGGCCACTTCGTCCTGGAGAAGGAACTGGGCCACGGCGGCATGGGCGGCGTCTACCTGGCGCGCGACAAGATGCTGGACCGCAAGGTCGCCATCAAGGTGATGCTGAAATCCCTCGGCGAGGACCCCGCGTTCGTGGAGCGCTTCCAGCGCGAGGCCCAGGCCGCCGCGCGCCTCAACCACCCGAACATCGCGCAGATCTACTCCTTCGGACAGGAGAACGGCATGCCGTACATCGCGATGGAACTCGTGGGCGGCGGCTCCCTCGACAAGGAGATGGAGGCGAACCCCGGCACGATGGACCCCGTGCGCGTGATGAAGGTAGGCCAGCAGGTCGCGGACGCGCTTGCGCTCGCCGCCGAGCAGGGGCTCGTCCACGGCGACGTGAAGCCCGAGAACGTCCTCTTCGACGCGGACGGCAACGCGAAGCTCGTGGACTTCGGCCTCGCCGCGATGCAGGGCGACTCCAGCGAGATCTGGGGCACGCCCTACTACATCTCCCCCGAGAAGGTGCGCCGCCAGAAGATCGACTACCGCGCCGACATCTACTCTCTGGGCGGCACGCTCTACCACGCGCTCACGGGCGTGGCGCCGTTCGAGGGCGAGAACGCGACGGAGGTCGTGAAGGCGCGCTTCAACGGGCCGCCGCGCAAGCCGAGCGAGGTGCGCGCCGACCTGCCGCCGGAGCTCGACCCGATCATCATGCGCATGCTCGAAGTCGAGCCGTCGATGCGCTACCCGACCTACCAGTCCCTGCTCGGGGACTTCAAGCGCTTCCTCTCCAAGATGGGCACGGGCAAGACTTCGAAGATGGCCGCGCCGCGCGTGAAGATCAAGGGAACGAAGATCAGGATGAACCTTTCCGCCGAGCCGTCGGCGAGCGGGGCGGAGGAGGGCGCGGTCGCCGAGATGCCGCTCGCCGAGGGCGGCGGGGCGTCCGAAGAGAAGCACCTGAACATCGGCGTGATCGTCGGCATGGTCGCGGGCGGCATCGTCCTCCTCGTCCTGCTCGTCGTGGGCGGCCTCTGGTGGTACGTCAAGTCCGAGCAGGCGCGCGAGAAGCGCGAAGCCTACCAGCACCTCGTCGAGACGCGCGACAAGGCGAAGGGCGCCGTCGAGACGACGCTCAAGGCCATTGCGAAGTTCGGCGAGGACTTCCACGCGCTCGTCGCCAAGTGCGACAAGGAGATGGACACGGCGGTGCGTCAGCTCTGGGCGGGCGTGCCGGAGGACATGCGCGAGGCCGCGCAGACCTTCATCGCGGCGCCGCCCACGAAGGACGTCGCCGACGCGATCGCCTACACGAACCAGCTCTTCATCGCCGCGGCCGCGCAGGCCCGGGCCGAGGCGAACGCCGCCGCCGCCGAAGCGAAGGCCGAGGCCGCAGCAGCGGCGGCGGCGACGAACGCCGTCGCGACGAACGCCGTCGCGGCCGCAGCGGGCACAAACGCCGTCGTGGCCGCAGCGGGCACGAACGCCGTCGCGGCAGCAGCGGCCGGCGCGAAGACGAACGCCGTCGTCCAGGCGGCTGCTGCGAAGAAGCCTCCGGCGGCAAAGGCGGCAAAGCCCGAGGCGAAGCCCGCCGCAGAGGCGCCGGCCGCCGACGAGGCGGAGAAGGCGTCCGAGGTCGCCGTGCCCGCCGCCGTGAAGCAGTTCGCCGAGCTGTGGGCGGACGTCTACGCCTGCCGCGCGGCGGACATCCGCGTGCAGGGGAACGTCATCCTCCTCCTGGAGAAGGGCAAGGCCCTTGAGAAGCTGACGGGCGAGGACGAGGCGACCGTGCGCGCGCTCGCCAAGCTTTCGCAGGCCCTCGTGGAGGGCTTCGAGCAGCTCAAGGGCCTGAAGTGCGTCGCGGAGACGCAGCGCAAGGCGGCCGTCATCCGCACGCGCTCCGTCTCGCTGCTCCGCTCCGCCCAGCAGCAGATCAAGCGCATGGTGGACAAGGCCGAACGCGAGGCGAAGAAGAAGGCGGAGGCGGAGGCGAAGGCCGCCGCCGCCGCGAAGGCCGCCGAGGAGCGCAAGGTGAAGGTCGCCGAGGAGACGAAGGCGGCCGAGGACCTCTTCGCCGAGCTCGTCGACGCGCGCCTGAAGACGCTCGACTGGGAGCCGGCGCTGCGGCAGCTCCAGCGCCTCCTCGACGACGCCGAGACGCCCGAGGGCCGCGACGAGGTGCGCGCGCAGATGACGAAGGTCCAGTACATGCAGGAGCTGCAGAAACTCTTCATCGCGAAGGCGAAGGGCTTCAAGTTCAAGGACGGCGCCGAGGTCGTCGCCGTCGACGCGAAGGCGATCACCCTCCAGCGCACGCGCACCGTGAAGGGCAAGAAGGTCGCCGAGCGCGCGCAGAAGATCGACTGGAGCCGCTTCTACGGGAAGAAGGAGAACGTCGGCTACATGAACCAGCTCCTCAACCGCCTCGTCCGCAAGGGCCGCGACACGCTCCGCACGCCGTCGCTCGCCTGGTCGAAGCAGATGCTCGGCGCGGCGCTCACGCTCCAGCTCCTCTACGCGGAGGTCGAGGGGGCGGACAAGTTCGCGCCCGTCTTCGTGAAGGAGGCCGTCGCGGGCTTCGAGGACTGCGCGAAGTGGGCGCAGAAGTGGTTCCCGGACGTCAAGGTGGAGGTTGAGTGACATGAGGGGGCTTTCAGGGCTTGACATCGGCATCATCGTCGGCTTTCTCGCAAGCGTGATCGTCATCGGCGCGTGGGCCGCGAAGCGCGCGTCGAAGTCGGCGGAGGACTTCTTCCTTTCGGGCCGCTCGATGCCGTGGTGGCTGCTGGGCGTCTCGATGGTCGCCTGCACGTTCTCGTGCGACACGCCGAATCTCGTCACGGACCTCGTCCGCACGCAGGGCGTGGCGGGGAACTGGGCGTGGTGGGCGTTCCTCCTCACGGGCATGCTCACGGTCTTCGTCTACGCGAAGCTCTGGCGCCGCAGCGCCCTCTCGACGGACCTCGGCTTCTACGAGATCCGCTACGCGGGCGCGCCGGCGAAGGCGCTGCGCGGCTTCCGCGCCGTCTACCTCGGGCTCGTCTTCAACGTCATCATCATGGGCACCGTCTCGCTCGCGGCGATCAAGATCGGCGCGACGATCTTCGGCCTCTCGCCCGCGACGACGCTCGCCGTGGCGCTCGTCTCGGTGGGCGTCTACGCGACGCTCGGCGGCCTCACGGGGTCGATCTGGGCGGACTTCTACCAGTACGCGGTCGCGATGCTCGGCGCCGTCGCGGCGGCCTACTTCGCCGTGAAGATGTGCGGGCCCGACGGCTCGGGCACGCTCGCGGCGCTCTTCAAGAACCCCGCCGTCGCGGCGAAGATGTCCCTCTTCCCGGCCGTCTCCGGCCCGGGCTGGAAGTCGACGCTGATGACGGTCCTCGTCCTGCCCGTCGCCGTGCAGTGGTGGGCGACCTGGTACCCCGGTGCGGAGCCGGGCGGCGGCGGCTACATCGCCCAGCGCATGCTCTCCGCGAAGGACGAGCGGAACGCCGTCGGCGCGGTGATGCTCTTCAACTTCCTCCACTACGCGCTCCGCAGCTGGCCGTGGCTTATCGTCGCCCTGGCCTCGCTTGTTGTCTTCCCGGACGTCGCTTCGCTCCAGGCCGCCTTCCCGGACGCGGCCGCGCAGTTCGTCAAGGACGACATGGCCTACCCGGCGATGGTTTCCCGTCTGCCGCCCGGCTGGCTCGGTCTCGTCGCGGCCTCGCTCATCGCCGCCTACATGTCGACGATCGCCACGCACCTCAACTGGGGCTCTTCCTACCTCGTGCAGGACTTCTACGTCCGCTTCGTGAACCCGCAGGCGAGCCCGAAGAAGCAGGTCCTCATGGGCCGCGTCTTCATGCTCGTCCTCCTCGTCGGCTGCGCGGTCATGGCGCTCGTCCTCCAGAACGCGAAGGGCGGCTTCGACCTCATCCTCCAGATCGGCGCCGGCACGGGCCTCATCTACATCCTCCGCTGGTTCTGGCACCGCCTGAACGCCTGGAGCGAAATCTCCGCGATGGTCATCTCCTTCCTCGTCGCGTGCTTCTTCCAGTGGGGCGCGCCCGCGTGCGGGCTCGAAGGTTGGCTCACGAGCGGCTGGCGCGCGGAGTGGCTCACCCTCGGCGCGTGGAAGCTCATCCTGGGCGTCCTCGTCACGACGGCCGGCTGGCTCGCCGTCACGTTCGCGACGCCGCGCGAGCCGAAGGAGACGCTGGAGGCGTTCGACCGGCTCATCCACGCAGACCTCCGCGAGCTGCCGATGGGCGTCCTCTGCATGGTGTTCGGCTGCCTCGCCGTGTGGACGTGCCTCTTCGGGTGCGGGTACTTGATCTACGCCGCCGGCGACGCCGGAAGCGGGGCGCTCGCCGCAGGGCTGCTCGCCGTCTCCGTCGCCGCGACGGCCGCGCTCATGTGGCTCGTCGGGCGCGTGAAGCGCGCGTGACGGCCTCAACGCTCTAGGGAAAACAGAAGAAAGGACGACAAGATGAAACGACGCGAGTTTATCGCTGCGGGCGCGGGTGCGGCCGCAGTGGCCATGACGGCCGGTATGGTGTCCGGCTGCTCCACGACGGGGGCGGCCGGCGAATGCAGGAAAGGATGTGCGAAGGTGAACAACAAGGACTTCTACGTCGGCGGCGCGTTCGACGCCAACGGGATCAGCAGCGGCAAGTTCGACGTGGCCAAGGGCAAGCAGGCCTACTTCGACCTCATGCGGAAATTCGGTTACCCGGTCTTCCGCTCCTTCACGGACGAGGCGTTCATGCTGCGCGAGACGAAGCAGACGGACAAGACGCAGTACCTCGGCTTCTGGGCGACGGACTTCGCGAAGGGCGACTTCGCCAAGTTCGGCATGGGCGGCGTGATCTGGGTGGACGAGATCAAGGAGGAGTACTTCGGCCACGACATCTTCCTGCTGCCCCTCCAGTCCATCGCCGAGCACAGCCACGTGCCGGGCAAGCCGGTCGCCGCGAACGTCTCGCAGGACCGCTGGACGGGCGAGGTCTTCAAGAAGGACATCCCCGCCAAGATGGAGTCCTGGCTCGTGCGCCACGGCTGGGTCTACGCCTTCTCCGAGGTCGGCACGCCCAACCTCGACCAGTTCCCCGAGGCGAAGGCCAACCTCTCCGCGCTCCTCTACGACCACAAGGCCGGCAAGCCGACGCGCCTCAAGTCGCTCCACGTCGAGAAGTGGGTGGCGGACGGCATCGCGCACAAGCTCCCGAAGACGGGCAGCTGGCACTTCATGATGGGCGGCACCGAGGGCGCGATCGTCACGGAGTTCGCGAACTTCCACGACAGCGCCTGCAACCGCTACACGGTTCCGAACGTCGGTTTCTGATGAATGACCTGAAAGGAGACTTGAAATGACCATCGAGAAGACCTATCTGCACACCGGCATCCCCGTTCCCGCCAAGATGGAGGGCATGACCTACATGCCCGGTCTCAAGGTGTGGATCTGCAACAACGAGGACTACAGCATCGAATACCTCTACTGGGAGCCGAACACGCCGTGCGCGTGGCGCATGGCCGCCGAGACGCACGTCGCCTACCAGGTCGCCGACGTCGAGGCCGCCGTCGCCGAGGCCGTGAAGGAGGGCGCCGACGTGCTGCTGCCGAAGTATTCCCTCGGCGGCACGTGCGCCATCGCCTACGTGGGCTACAAGAACGGCCCGCAGGTCGAGTTTTTTCAAAAATAGTTAAGTTGCCCTACGGGCTTTAAGTGGTTAAGTGGTTAAGTAGTTAAGTGGTTAAGTTGCCCTACGGGCTTTAAGTGGTTAAGTAATTAAGTAGTTAAGTGGTTAAGTTGCCGCTTCGCGGCTTTAAATAGTTAAGTGACGAGCAGATCGCCTTTGAGAGAACTTAAGAGGGTCTATTGCAGCTTAACGACTTAACCACTTAAAGCCGCGAAGCGGCGACTTAATGTCAACGGAGAATCCCCCATGCCCATGAAGAAGTTCATCAACGATCCCGCGAACCTTACCAAGGAGCTTCTGGAAGGTCTCGTCGGGTGCTATTGCGACACGCTTGCGCTCGTGAACGAGAAGATCGTCGTGCGCAAGACCCCGAAGGCCGCCGACAAGGTCGCGCTCGTCGCGTTCGGCGGCTCCGGACACGAACCGGCCATGCACGGTTTTGTCGGCGAGGGCATGCTCGATGCGTGCGTCGCCGGCGACATCTTCGCCGCGCCGGGCGGCGAGAAGGTGTTCGAGGCCCTTGACTACGTGAAACGCGACGCGGGCACGCTCCTCATCACGCTCAACCACAACGGCGACCGCATGAGCGGTTCGAAGGCCATGCGCAAGGCGCAGAAGGCCGGCCTCAAGGTGGTGGAGATCGTCATCCACGACGACATCGCCCAGGGCCCCGGCACCCCGATCGAGGACAAGCGCGGCCTCGGCGGCGTGATCCCGTTCATCAAGGTCGTCGGCGCGGCCGCCGAGGCGGGCAAGAGCCTCGACGAGATCGTCGCGCTCGCCAACGCCTTCAACGACGGCATCGCGACCCTCTCCGTGGCGCTCAAGACGGCGACGCATCCGCAGAACGGCGGCGAGATCGGCTCGCTTGCGGACGACGAGATGGAGATCGGCATGGGCCAGCACGGCGAAGGCGGCGGCGGCATCTCGAAGATGTGTACGGCCGACGAGACCGTCGAGAAGATGTTGCCCCCGCTCGTCAAGGCGACGAAGCTCGCCGCCGGCGACAAGGCGCTCCTCCTCATCAACGGCTCGGGCGCCACGACGACGATGGAAATGCTCATCTGCTACCGCAAGGCGAAGCAGATGCTGGAGGCGATGGGCGTGACCGTCCTCCCCGGCAAGTGCGACGAGCTTCTCACGGTGCAGGAGATGGCGGGCTTCCAGATGATCCTCTGCAAGTGCTGCGACACCTGCGCGCAGTATCTCGCGGCCCCGGCGAACGCGCCCTACTGGACGACTCGCTAGGCGGTGCTTCGGCGCGCGAAGGACCCGCGCCGGGGGCGGCGTGGTAGGGGCCGACGTCCCCGGCGGCCCGCGTACATGCGGGCGTTTCCGATGGCGTTTGCGTTGGCGCGGCGCGCCGGGGACGTCGCGCCCTACCATGGGCACGCGGTAGGGGCCGACGCCATGTGTGCGTACGTGGTAGGGGCCGACGTCCCGGCGGCCCGCGTACACGCGGGCGTTTCCGATGGCGTTTGCGTTG